>JBAQYM010000319.1:0-24704 GCA_049300095.1 Syntrophobacteraceae bacterium | reverse complement strand
GTCCTGATGCCCGAGCTTTGCTCACGCTGCGGCGAGTGCGCGACCGCATGCCCGACCGGGGCCGTGGACCCGCGCAGGCTCGACATGCCCGCCCGGACCCTGCGCCTGGCGGTGGCCGACGTCATTTTCGCCACGGGTTTTAGCGAATTGAACCCATCGCCCATCGCCGAGTACTGCCCCGAGGGCCACCCCGACATCTTCACGGCCATGGATTTCGAGGCGTGGACGGCGGAAGCCGCCCCCCGCGCCGGCCTGGTCAGACGCCGCTCCAACGGCGCAACGCCCCGCAGCGTCGCATTCATCCAGTGCGCCGGGGCCCGCGACCAACGCTTCCTGGCCTACTGCGCCTCCGTGTGCTGCATGCACGCCCTGAAGCAGGCCCGATGGACCAAGCGCCGCCTTCCAGAGTCGTCTGTGGGCATCTTCTTCACCGACCTGAGGGCCGTGGGGAAGGGGTATGAAACCTACGCCCGGGCCGCCGCGAAGGAAGGGGTGCTCCTGGTCAGGTCGAGACCCGGCCTGGTCTTTCCCCTGCCGGAAGAGGGCGGAGGCTCGACCCTCGCGGTGCGCTACGAAGACACGGGTACGGGAGAGGTGATTACGGCCGAATTCGACATGGTCGTACTCGGCGGCGGCCTCGCCTCCTGCCCGCTGCCCGGTGAGTCCCGACTTGCGCGCGACCCGGGCCTTTCCTGCGGCTTCTGTCAGGAGCCGGCCGACGTTTCCCAGGCCGTTGTCCAGGGATCGAGGGCGGCGGCAATGGCGGCGGTCCGTCTGGCCGGCCGGTCGGAAGTCGGATCATGAGCGCGCCCCTGATCTTGATTTGCACCTGCCACAACACCCTGACCGGGACGCTCCCGAAGCGCGCCGTCGAGGAAGGGATCGCCGCGCGCCATCCCCGGGCCCGCATCGAGTTCGCCCCGTCCCTGTGCCGGGGGAGCGACCTGGACGACCTGGCCGGGTTTATCGAACGCGAGCGGCCCGCGTCCGTGCTCGTCGCCGCCTGCTCACACTTCGCAAAGGGCCGTGCCGTGCTCGACGGCCTGACCGCGCGCGGCTGCGCTATACCGTCGGCCCTGGTCGATGTGCGGGAAGGCTGCGCCTTCATACACACCGGTGACCCGGGGGCTGCCGCCAAGGCGGTGGACCTCATCGGCATGGGCCTTGCCGGACTGGCGCTCGGCGAGCAGCGCACAAGACCACGGCCCCGCATCGGGGCCGAGCGGCGCGTCCTTGTCGTAGGGGCCGGTCCGGCCGGCATGGCCGCCGCCGGAATACTCGCGCGGCTGGGATTGCCGGTGACCCTCGCGGACCGCCTGGGACGCATGGGCGGCCTTATAAACCAGATCGGCAGGCTCTTTCCGCGCAATGTCACCGGCCCGGATTTCCTGGCCCCGCTCCTGCGGGAAGCGGCCCATCCCGCAATCGATTTTCTGCCCAAAACGACCGTGACACGGATCGAGGGCGACCCCGGCCGGTTCGAGGCGCGCCTGAGCCGGGACGGCCGGGATACGGCCATCACGGCGGGCGCGGTGATCCTGGCCTGCGGCGCGCTGCCGGTCCTGCCTGAAAACCGGTTCCGGTCCGGGGAACTGTCCGGCGTCATCAGCCAGTTGGAACTCGAAACCAGGCTCGGGAAGTTCGAGGCGGAGGGGACGGCGCCGCCCGAGGTCTCAAACGCGGTCTTCATCCAGTGCGTGGCCGCCCGTGACGACGCCCGCCCCTATTGCAGCACCGTCTGCTGCCCGACGGCCCTGAAAAACGGGTTGCGCCTCAAAAGCTTGAGCCGGGACATCGCCGTGACCGTCCTTCACCGCGGCATCATGGCCCCGGGCCGCGCCCTCGAAGAGCTTTACCGGCAGGCCATGGCCGCCGGGGTGCGCTTTGTCGCCTACTCGCCCGACGAGCCGCCGGAGGTCCTCGGAGACGTCCGGGCGGGCTCGGTCGAGCTTACCGACGCCCTGTCGGGCCGCCGCATGGTTCTGCCCGCCGATCTCGTGGTGCTGAGCACTCCCCTCAAGCCCCGGCCCGAGACGCCTGTCCTGGCCGGTGGCCTTGGCGTGCGCCTCGACGAAATGGGCTTCGCCTGCGGCAGCGAGCCCATGCGGCCCCTCGAAACGCCCTTGCCGGGAGTGTACCTGTGCGGCTCGGTACGCTGGCCGGTGTACGCGGACCAGGCGGTGGACCAGGGCCGGGCCGCGGCGGCCAAGGCGGCGGCCTTCATGGAAAATGGAGGGGAAATCATCCCGGCCGCCCTCTCCGGGACCGGCGCGGCCACGGTCAGGACCGAGGCCTGCGGCAGGTGCGGCCAGTGCGTCGCGGTGTGCCCTTACGGGGCTTGCCGCCGTGAAGGAGACGGGACCGTCTCCGTGTCAGATATCCGCTGCCGGGGCTGCGGCCTGTGCACGGCGGTCTGCCCGAGCGGGGCTGCCCGCATCCCCGGACACAACGTCCCCCTCCGGGCGATGCTGCGCGAGATCGCGCCGAGGACCATATTATGAGCGAACCTGTCCTTAAAATTCCGGCCACTCGCGGGGTGCGGGAAGTCCGGGCCGCCGTTTTCGCCTGCCGCTGGTGCCCCCTGCTCGGGGCTGACCGTGCGGGCCGCGAGCGGATCGCCCTGCCCGCGTCCTTCCGGCTCATTCCGGTCGAGTGCGCGGCAGGCGTCGAGCCGGACATGGTATTGAGGGCCCTGGCCGACGGCATCGACGGCGTGGCCGTGCTCGGCTGCCACCTGGGCGGGTGCCGGCATAACGAGGCGAACCGTCCGGCCCGGCTGCGGCTCCTTCTGCTCCAGGACCTGCTCGATGCCGTGGGGCTGGACCGGCGGCGGCTCCTCCTGTCCTGGGGGACCGCCCACGAGGGACACCAGTTCGCGGACCTGGCGCGCGAGTTCATGACCGTCCTGGCCGGGTTGCCGGCCGTGGACCCGAACCTGATCCGGCCGCGTTGACGCGGGCCGCGAGGAAGCCATGCACAGCGCTCTACAGGATAAGACAGCACAACTGCTCACAGCGGAAGACATACTCGGGGTCCTCGGCCTGCGCGAGGAAGACGGCTGCTTTGCGCCCCATGTCTTCACCACCTTCGATGAAACCGCCCGGCTCGTCCCGGGACCCAGATGGCCCCTGGCCAAGACCGCATGGCGCCTGGCCCGGTTTCTCCCCGAGGGGACGAGTCTCGGCCTGGTCTGCCGTGGCTGCGACATCCGCGCCCTGGAAGAACTCGTCAAGGCCGGGCAACTCCGGCCCGGGGCCGTGCGGACAATCGGGTTCTCCTGTTCGGCGGACCAGGCCGGGGCGTGCCTGTGCGAGACGCCCTTCCCGCCGGGGCACGAACCTGCCGCCGGGGTGGACCCGATGTCCCTGCCCGCCGTGCTCGCCCTGACCACCGGGCCGGACAGGCTCGACCTCTGGCGCGACCATTTCCGCCGCTGCATCAAATGCTACGGCTGCAGGAACGCCTGCCCTCTTTGTGTCTGCCCCTCGTGCAAGCTCGAAGAGGACGGGTACGTAACTTTGGGCATGGTCCCGCCCGATCCCCTGGCCTTCCATCTCATCCGCGCGATGCACCTGGCGGACCGTTGCGTGGGCTGCGGCGCGTGCCAGGAAAGCTGTCCCTCGGGGCTGCCCCTGCTCGCCCTCCACCTCGCCATGCGCCGTGCGTTGCGCGAGCGCACGGGCTACGTCAGCGGCGCGGCCGCACTCTCCCCGCTCCTTACGGCCGGCCGGGAGGAAGGGTCTGCGGGCGCGGCGGGACCGCTCTGGGAAGACACCCTGGAGGAACGCGAGCACCGAGGAGGCAATCATGCCCGATGAGTTCGAGAGCGCGCTTTCCGAGGCCGCGGCGCTGTTTTGCGTCGAGTGCGGCAAGTGCGCCGCCGCCTGCCCCATGGCCGAGATGTATCCGGGCCATCCGCCGGACCTGTCGCCTCGCGGCATCGTGCGGCAGGCCCTTCGCGGCAGGGACATCCTGAACGGCCGCGAGGTGTGGTGCTGTACCCAGTGCCGGGCATGCACGCGGGTCTGCCCGGCCGGTGTCGACTGTTGCGGGCTGGTGGAGCGTCTCCGCCCCCTGGCAAGGATCGCCGCGGGTACATCCGAGGTCGGCATGTGCGCCGGCTGCGGGGGCGAACTGGCGCCCCGGCCGGTGCTCGATTACCTCCGCTCGGTCCTGCCCGATGCGGAACTGCGTTACCTGAGTCTTTGTCCGGCGTGCCGCCGCCAGGCGTACGCCAGAAACAATAGTTAAACCCGAAAGGTTGAAGCGTGGAAACTACCGCTGGTCGCACGACAAACCCCGGACCGGCCCCAGGCCACCGGCGGCATGAGCGGATGCCGGCCCCTCTTCCGGTCCGGAAGCGGTCGTGGAAGGAAAGACTCTGGCCGAAGCGTGAGCCCAGGATGGTATTCGATCCGCGCCGTTGCAACGGCTGCGGCGATTGCGAGACCGCCTGCGCGGGCCGGGACGCCTCCCTGCCCGCCTCCGCCCGGATCCAGGTATTGCGTGAGGAGTCCGCCGGGACGAACTTTGCCGTCTTTTGCCAGCACTGCCTCGACCCCCTCTGCCTTCAGGCCTGCCCGCAGCGGGCGGTGAGCCGGGACGAGACCGGCATCGTGCGAGTCGACAACCGGCTGTGCGCGCACTGCGGCCTGTGCATCGAGGCCTGCCCCGAGGCGGCCCCGCTGCGGGGACCGGACGGCCGGGTCGTCAAGTGCGACCTTTGCGACGGACATCCCGCTTGCATCGACGCCTGCTCGGAGAAAGCCCTCGAATACTCGCCGGGCAAGGCCCTGGGATGGGTTCGGCTCCTGCGCCGGCCGGTACAGGCACTATCTTTTCTCTTCCTGGTCGTTGTCCTGATCGGCACGGTCTGCTCGCTCAGCGTGGGCGACCTGAGCTTTGCCTGCCCCGTCGGGCTCCTGCAAAACATCGCGGCAAGCAGGATCATCCTCGTTACCACCGTCATCGCGGCCCTGTTCCTGGTCGTGCTGACGCTTGTCGCCGGCCGGGCCGCATGCGGGTGGCTGTGTCCTTTCGGCTTCGTGCTCGATCTCGTGGGCAAGGTCCTTCCGACTGGGCCCCGTCTGCCGGAATTCCTGCGGACCCGCATGGCCAAATACGGCGTGGCCGCCGCGGCCGTGGGCGTGAGCGGGGCTGTGGGCTACCAGGCGTTTTGCACGATCTGCCCGATCGGCGCCCTGTGCCGCTCGTACGGGGTTCAGGGCGTGGTGGGAGGGGCCGAGCTGGCGATTCTGCCGGTCGCGGCCGCCCTCGATATCAGCGAAAAGCGGACCTGGTGCCGCTATCTTTGCCCGGTGGGCGCGCTGCTCGCCCTGTGCGCCAGGCTCGGGCTGGTCAAGATCGTCATCGGGGCCTCCCGGTGCAAGAAGTTCTCGTGCATGCGATGCGCCAAGACGTGTCCCATGGGCATCGTCGCGGAATCCGACCTGCGCGAGGGCGTGAGCCCGAGGCTCGACATGGGCGAGTGCATCATGTGCCTGCGCTGCATCGACACCTGTCCCCACGGCGCGGTCAAGATCCGCTTCCGCTGGCAAAAGACGCTGCCCGGCGAGAGGTTGGCGGCCCGCGCGATCGGCGGTCCGCCGGATGGGGCCGCCCATGCCCCCGCTAGACGAGAGGAGCGCTAGCATGGATACCCGGCTGGTCCCTTCCCTGTGCTCCTACTGCGGCACCGGATGCGGAGTGATTCACCAGGTCATCGACGGCCGCCTGGCGGCGACGCTGCCAAACCTTTCCTACCCGGTAAACGAGGGGTGCCTGTGCATCAAGGGCTGGAACCTCCACGAGCACGTCCTGAGCCCGAACAGGCTGACGCGGCCCCTCGTGCGCCGGGACGGCGAACTTGCCCCCGCCTCCTGGGACGAGGCAATCGGTATTGCGGCCGGCAGTCTGCGGAAAATCCTCGCCTCGCACGGCCCGGGCTCCGTGGCCATGCTCGCTTCGGCCAAGGCCGCCAACGAGGAAAACTACCTGGCCCAGAAGCTCATGCGCGGCGTGATCGGCAGCAACAATATCGACCATTGCGCCCGGCTCTGACACAGCTCGACCGTGGCAGGTCTTGCCGCAACCCTGGGCAGCGGTGCCATGACCAACTCGCTGGCCGACCTGGAGGAGGCCCGCTGCATCTTTGTCATCGGCTCGAACACCACCGAGTGCCACCCGTTGGTGGCGAGGCGCATCATGCGGGCCAAGGCCAGGGGGGCCGTCCTGCTGGTGGCCGACCCACGGCGGATCCAGCTCTCGGGGCTGGCCGACGTGGCCGTGCAACCCCGTCCGGGCACGGACATCGCCCTGCTAAACGGAATGATGCACGCCATCCTGGCGGGCGGCCTGCACGACAAGCCTTACATCGCGGCGCGGACCGAGGGATTCGATGAACTCGAAGCCGTCCTCGACGAGTACGCGCCGGAGCGCGCCTCCGAGATCACGGGCGTGCCGGCGGAGACGATCCGGCGGATGGCCGAACTCTATGCCGCAAACCGGCCGGCCGCCCTGTGCTACGCCATGGGCATCACCCAGCACGCGAACGGCGTCGACAGGGTCAAGGCCTGCTGCAACCTGGCCCTGCTCACCGGCAACATCGGCGCGCCCGGCGGCGGGATCAATCCCCTGCGAGGCCAGAATAACGTCCAGGGCGCGTGCGATATGGGGGCCCTCCCCGACGTCTTCCCCGGCTACCAGAAGGTGGCCGACGCGGAGGTTAGGAAGAAATTCGCCGCGGCCTGGGGCGGGCCCGTCCCGGCCGAACCGGGGCTGACCGTTTCCGAGATTGTCCCGGCCATCCTCGAAGGCCGCGTCAAGGCCCTCTACGTGATGGGCGAGAACCCCGCACTGAGCGACCCGGACGTGTCGCACGTCCGCGAGGCCCTCTCGCGCCTTGAACTCCTCGTGGTTCAGGACATCTTCCCGAGCCAGACCGCCGAATTTGCCCACATAGTCCTGCCGGCCGCGGCCGCGGCGGAAAAGGACGGCACGTTCACCAACACCGAGCGCCGCTGCTCGCGCATCCGCAAGGCCGTCCCGCCTCCCGGCGAGGCCCTGGCCGACTGGGAGATTCTCGTCCGCATGGCGCGCGCCATGGGCCGCGCCTGGGACTACGCCGGGCCGCATGAAATCTTTTCCGAGATGGCCGCCCTCACCCCGAGCTACTTCGGCATGAGCTACGACCGCCTGGGGCTTGGGGGACTCCAGTGGCCGTGCCCCTCGCCGGACCACCCCGGCACGCCGGTCCTGCACCGGGACGGCTTCCCCAGGGGCAGGGCCCTTTTCTCCCCGGTCCGCCACCGCCCGCCGAGCGAGGAGCCGGACGCGGACTATCCCCTGGTCCTGAGCACGGGGCGGATGTACGCCCACTTCCATACGGCGACCATGACGGGCAATTCGCCCCACCTCAAGGGCGAGGCCGGGGAAGGCTTCGTGGAAATACACCCCGCGGACGCCGCCGACCAGGGGATCGAGCCGGGCGACCCGGTTCGGCTGATCAGCCGTCGAGGCCGAATCGATGCCCGCGCCAGGCTCACGTCCTCGGTCCCCCGGGGCATGGTGTTCATGACATTTCATTTCCCCGGCAGCCCGGTCAATGTTCTGACCAACACCGCCTTCGACCCCGCGGCGAAAATCCCGGAACTCAAGCACTGCGCCGTGCGGGTGGAGAGGATCTGATGCTCGACGACGACATCAAGTCCCGCTACGAGCTGCGGACCGCGCGGGGAAGCGACGAGGCGGAGGCCGTGTTCCGGTTCCGCTACGAGCATTTCTTCCATAGCTTCGCCGACGGCTACCCCGGTCTCGACCGCGCCCGCAAGCGTCTCTTCGGGCCCCACGACACGGGCTCGACCCACTACTGCGCCTTCGACGCCCATGGCAAGCTGTGCGCCGTGAGCACCTCAACCCCGGCCTGCGCGCCTGATGTCCCGGCGGCATGGCGCGAGTGGTTCCAATTCGGGAGGCTCGCACCCCCGGGTCTGGAGGGCATCGTCGTGTCGACGCGGATGGTGATCCATCCGGACCACCGTCACAACGGTTTGTTCGACCTGTTCTACCGGTTCATAATCGAGCGCTACCTCGATGCGGGCTTTTCCCGCGCCCTGCATTACTGCTCGCCCGGCTTTGTCTGCCGATACGAACACCTCGGCCACCGGCTCTACGGCGAACCGTTCATGATGCCTCCGGGGCTCCTCCGCGTGTGCATGCTCATGGCTTTAGACGACCCCGACCACCTGCTTCGGGTGGGCTCGCCCGTGGCCGGGCTGTGCGCCGCGCGCCCGCCCCGGTCCGGTGCATCCGCGCGGGCGCTCTTGCCCGAACTCGCCGTGCCCCCCAACTTCCGCCTCTTCTCGCCCGAGGAGCGGGTCGCATACATACTCGCCCGGGCCGGCGCCGACCGGCTGGCGTGGCTTGAAGAAATCCTGCCCGAGATCGAGCACGCGAGTCCCCTGCGGCTGAGGGCCGGACTGTCCCATTCGGCGCCCCCGCACGGGGGCTTTCTCTGCCTGGTTCTAAACGGGGAGATCCTGGAAAGCGGGGCGCGCCGGACCGCCGGTCCCGGCTCATTTGTGGGCTTGGGCCAGTTGATCGATCCGGGTTCGCCCCCGTCGCCTTTCACCGTCCTGACCGATGCCGAAGTCCTCGTCTTCGACCAGGGCCACATCAGGGCGGACGGCCGCCGATTGCTCGCGGGCCGCGCCCTGGCAAACGAGGTCATACCATGTGGGACGCCATTGTAAACCGGCAGACGGGCTTCCTGAACTTCACGCCGGAACTGAACGCCGCCATGCGGGATACGGTCGTCGCGGCCGTGGGGACCGGGGGCAACGGCGTGGTCATGGACCATCTCGTGCGTATCGGTTTCCAGAGGTTCATCCTCGTCGACCCGGACGTGGTCGAAGACACCAACCTGAACCGCCTGCCGTTTACCACGGCGGAGATCGGCATGCCCAAGGTCAGGGCATGGGAGCGCCACCTCAAGGCGGTCAACCCCGGCTGTCATGTCGAGGCCCATCAGCACGCCGTCTGCCGGCATGACGGCCCCTGGTTGACGGAGGTCCTCTCCGGGGCTGAACTGGCCTTTCTCGGGACCACGGACCTGGAGGCGAACCTGGTCGTAAGCCGCGTCTGCGCCGGGCTCGGCCTGCGCATGATCGTCGGGCCCGCCTCGTCGGGCGCCTACGTGGTCTCGACCTTCACCCACGATAACGACATCACCTTCGAGAAGGTCGCCGACTACGGGACCGAGCACCTGGAACTGACCGACATCGACTACTCATCCCTTGTTCCCAAGTTCCAGGCGTTATCTTTCTATCCGGGCAGAAAGCGCAAGCTCGATCCGCGGGCGCGGCGCGACATGCTTGCCGGACGGCTTTCGGCCCGCTCCTGCAAGATCTTCGTTTCCCTGACCAACGCCGCCATGGCCTTCGAGGCGGTCAAAAACGTCGCCTTCCTGCGAGGCATGCCCCTGGAGGGCGCCGGGATCGTCGCCATGCCGGTCTTCCACATCTTTGATCCCTACTCGGGCTGTGCCTACTACTACCACATACTCAAGCGCGAGATCGGCATCCCGGACTGGCTCACCGGCGAGGTCCGCTGGCGCCCATACGCCGGGGACTAGCACCATAAGCACTTGCAGCTTCGTATTACCATTCTGTGGGGTGGGCACAGGCCTTAGGGGCTGTTGCCCAAAGAAATATTCAGGCTGCGCGACCATGCAGCCGGACGTGAGTCCCCCTCCCCGCGATGGAAGGGTGTTGAATTTTCAAGTACTTACGACCCCCTCCCCCTGCCCCTGCCCCTCCCGCCAAGGGGAGGGAAGACCTCCGCCCTGTTTTGGCCACACCTGTCGTCACTTTTGCATTTGGGCAACAGCCCCTAAGGCCTACCCCGCTGCGCTCCCCCACCCTGCACCGATGCGAACTAATCCATATTACAGGGTACCAGGCCGGGGGGCAGGCCGGGACCGCTCTGGATTGCGAATTGTCGATTGACTCCGGAAGGGTATCGGAAAGGGTATTTGGGAGGAGGGCCGCCGGACCCCGGCTTGGCCGGGGTCCGGTTTTATCTTCATGGTCGAAACGGATACGGCAGCGTACCGCCCCGTCACCGGCATCATTTTTGTGGAGGGGGTGGTGAATTCGCGCGCGGTCACTCCAACAGCTCACTGCTCACTCTTCACTGCTCACTCTTAAGCGCGCGGTCAATCCAAAGGTCAATCCAGAGGCCAGATGTCCTCGAACAGATCATCCGCCGCCTTGTTGACCTTGACCTGCAGTTGGCGGAAGCGCTGGAGAATGTCCCTGGCATAAGGGGTCAGCTCAGAACCGCCTCCCTTGACCCCGCCCGCCTTGCTTTCAAGAAGCTGCTTTCCCAGGCGTTCCTCGGTCGCCCTGATCTTCCCCCAGACGGCCCGATAGCTCATCTTGAGTTCAGGGGCCGCCGCATGGATGGACCCATGCTTCTCGACGGCATCCAGGATACGGAGCCGGCCCGATCCGAAGATAACGTGTCCGGTCTCGTCCACAATCCAGACTTTGGATTTAATTCCCAATCTGGGCCTAGCTTCCGCCTCTTTTTCTCCAGGCTCCAATTCTCACGCACCTCTTTCAGTCGTCGTATTTTTTGGCGTAGACCGCATCGTTGTAGAGCCCCTCGCCATGGGCTTCCCTGCCATAATCCCGGATGATCTTCTGCCCTTCATCGGATGCGACAAAATCAATGAACCGAGCGGCCCATTCCGCTCCCGGCGTGGCTTTCTCCGGCTGGCACAGCGCATGATACGTGTTAACGAGAAACTTGTCACCCTGGAAAAGAATTTTGAGACCCGGCGCCTTCTTTTTCTCGGCGACCCAGGTGCTGCTATCGGTCATGAAGTAGCCTTTTTCCGCCTCCGCCCTCTTCAAAGTGGCGATCATATAATCGCGGGTAACGACATACCAGTCCCCCGAAGGAGTGAGACCGGCCTTTTTCCAGATATCCATCTCCTTTTTGTGGGTCCCGGAATTGTCGCCCCTGGACATGAATTTCGCTTTTGCCGAGGCGATCTTCGAGTAAGCGTCGGCCGCGCTGGTTGCCTGAGAAATTTTTGCGGGATCATCCAGCGGGCCCACGATGAAGAATTCGTTGGAGCCGATGAGCGTTCGTTTTATCGCCCAGCCATCCGCGACCGCTTTTTTCTCCGCGGCGGGGGCGTGAACCATGATCATATCCGCCGACTTATCCTGTAAGGCCTTGAGGGACTCTCCCGAACCCGCCTTTTTCCACAAAAGCGTCGTGTCGGTCCCGGCGGTGAAACGGTCGCCAAGGGCCTTAACCAGCCCCAGTTCCCCGGGACTGCCCGTTGCAAGCGAGAACCGGTTGGCGCCCTTTCCATAAACGCCATCGAATTTCTCCTCCCCGGACGACAAGGAGGTCATGGACAAGAGGACAGTCAAAATCAGCACAGAAACAATCCAGGTCTTTTTCATGGCCGGCTCCGTTGTTGATTGAAATGTGATTTTTCCAGGCATTATGTCAGGATGGACAGAATGGATAGCCTAAACAATTCGGGATGTCCAGATATAAATCGTGAAAGTCGAGGGGAATCAGCCGGATAGGCGCTCGCATGCCCCGGCGAACGGAAACCCGGGGCATGGAAGGGGAGATTTACGGGCGCAGGTGCCCGGCCGGGCCGGTCGAAGGCGTTACCATGGCATTGCCCGGGACATCGGTCCCATGGTCGGCTCAAGCATGGTCCGGCGGGAGAGGGGAACAACTCCTCTTAGCAGGGTGCTGAAACAGTCTTCTTGATAACCGGAATTGGGCCGGAGATCGGTGTGTCCGTCATTCCGGCGAAAGCCGGAATCCAGCGCCGCCGCCCAGTCCTCGGACAGGGTTTGAACGAGGATGGAACTTCATTGACCCCATGAAGTCTCATAAGAGGCTCCATCGGTCCCAACCTGTTGAATCCACACCTGAAACACCTGGATTCCGGCTTTCGCCGGAATGACGTGCTTCGGTGTTTTCACCCGTTTCTTTACCAGGAGATCCCTTTATCGGCACCCTGTCAGGGCTTCTTCTCGGCCAGTTCATCATAGACCCAGCTCAACGCGGCGGAGGTGCCGGGAAACCCGATCGTGCTGGTGAGAAGAATGACCGCGTGGTAGATTTCCTCCGGTTGCGCCCCCGCTTTAACGGCTCGCCTGACATGACTGTGGACGGAACCTTCGGAACGTATCGCCGCCGCGGCTGCCAGTTGGATAAGATGAGAGGTCTTCTCGTCCAGGGGCCCCTGTTTCCTGATCGTTTCGCCAAGCTGTTCCAAGGCCCCGATGTATTCCTTGTGCTTCTCTTTTGTGTGGCTGTACCACTTTGGGTATTGTTTTTCCGTCATGGCATTCCCCCTGATCTAATTGACGATGGTTTCGACTCGACCGCTTTCGCCGCAACACTTAAGCTTCGAAGCTAAGGCCGGACTACACGGGAGTCAATTAAACCACCGGGATACGCCGTAAAGAACAGGGGGTGGGGCCGCGCGGACCCTTCAGTGCCGATGGCCGCAACAGGCGTCGTCAATGCTTCTCCACCCGATCCCCTTCATGGGCAGAAAACCCTTTGCCTGGGCAACGGCGTCCAGGTGCATCAGGCCGATATTTATCACTTCCCGCACGACTTCGTCGGCAAAACCCCGCAAGTCGATGCCGGTAACGTATCTCCCGCACTTATGGCAGACTTCGACGCGTTCGTGCTCGCGTCCTTCCACGAACAATAGTTCCCCATCGCTCGGGACCTGGGTATCGCAATACGGGCAGGACATTCGGTGGAAACGCCACGCGGAGGCGCAAAAGCCGCACCGCAGCCAGCGCTGGCCCTCTTTCCCCCATAGCAGGCTCAGTTCGGGAAACGATCCGCAGATGGGACAGTAGCCTTTGTCCCAGGCGAGCTCCGCTATCAGCGGCCGCAAAGCCTCGGCCCGTTTCTCGATCACCGGCCCGGCGACCTGGGTCAGAACAAACACCAGGACATCGGGTTCAAAGCCGATGCCCGCGGCGCTCTCCTCCGCCTCCTTGACCCTGCCCCCATATGCCGCGCCAAGGAAAACGTCGGGAGAAAAACTCCCATCCGCGAGGGCGGCCCGGAGCCGCGCGAGTCCTTCGCCGATTTTTGGAAACCCCTCGGCAAGCGAGGGGATGATGCGCTCCCCCGCCTCCCGCCACAGCGGCCCAAGCCGGATCAGCCGCTCCCGGTCGGCCAGGGGGACCCCCTTGCCGAATCGTTCCGGGTCCGGCGGCGCGATTTCATGCCGGCCACAATCCGTGAGCGTCTCCTTCCAGCGCGCCTGTTCGATCAGGGTCTTGCCGAACGCCCGCAGCACGGGCCCGAGATGGCCGTCTTCCTCTTCCTTCTTCCGCAAAGCGGTCGCCACTTTTTCCGCGGCCCCTTGCGCCTGGGGTTCCTCATGCATCGGACTGACTCCATTTAAAACGCCGGGAAAACGTCACAGGTCCATCGGTCCGGACGCGGGACGCGGTTTCCCGGCTTGGTATCTGAAAGGCTTTCGCATCACGTGGGGGTGCTCCCCTTCGAGGGGGAGCACCCGTTATCCGTCAAGCCGCCGCAAATTCATAATACTTCTTCGGATCGTCGGTAACGATATAGATCACTCGTACTTCGTCCGCGTTGAGCGCCTGAGCTTTGGGATAGGTCTTTTTCAGTTCTTCGACCCGCTTTTTGACTTGCTCCAGGATGGCCGGCCGGTCCCCAAACACAATGGCCCCGGTCGGACAGCTCAGCACGCACGCGGGGAGCTTGTTATTCTTTACCCTGTCGAGACACATGGTGCATTTTGCCAGCACCTTGGTTTTTGGGTCCTGACGGGGGATATTGTAAGGACACGAGGAGCGGACTTCCTCGAAAGGGGCCTCTTTCGATTTTTGCGTGAAGATCACGGCCCCCGTCGCTTCATCCCGGATCACCCCTTCCGGCTCGTAGCCTCCTATGGTGTCGGCACAGGGCGGCTCGACACAGTGGCGGCACTGCTCGGAGAAAAAGTACCAGTACGGCTTGCCTTTATCCCCGACCCCTTCGGCGAAACGGACGAGTTTCCAGGTGTAGGCCGAGAGGTCCTGCGGGTTTTGGTAAGTGCCGACCTGTTTCGTCGGGACGGCGGGAAGCACGTGCCACTGTTTGCAGGCAACCTGGCACCCGCGGCAGGCCGTGCATTTGGAGGTATCGACAAGTATGGATTTTCCCTTGGACATTTCTTACTCCTCCTACACCTTCTTCACGTTGACCATGAAGGCTTTATATTCCGGGGTCATGGTGTTGGGATCACCGACCGTGGGAGTCAGCAGGTTGGCGGTGTCGCCGCAACCCTTCGGGAAGAGCCAGCCGTAGTTGAAGGTCAGCCCGACCTGGTGGATGGTCTGCTCCCCAATCTTGAAGGGACGGAAACGCGCCGTGACCATGGCGACACATTCGACCTTGCCGCGCGGGGACTCGACGGCGACTTTTTCCCCGTTCTTGATCCCGCGAAGTTCGGCCAGTTCACGGCTGAGTTCGATATAGGCCTCCGGCTGAGCTTCAGTGAGCCATGACTGCCATCGGGTCTCAGCCCCGGTGCACCAGTGTTCCGTGCTGGTGTAGGTGGTGCAGACAAAAGGAAACTTGGGATCGCAGCCCGAGTACTTGTCGCACTCCTTCGAAAATATTTTGATCACCGGGCTGCTCAGTTGGCCGGACATCAGGTTCTTGGCCAGCGGACCTTCGAGCGGTTCATAGTGCTCGGGGAAGGGTCCGTCCACAAGTCCCGGACCAAAGAGCGAGCTGACGCCGTCGGGCTTCATGATGAAGGGCAGTTTCCCCTTTTCCTTGTCGGCCAGAGGCGGCCACGGACCGTCGGGCACATCGCCCGCCCACTTGCCGTCCGCCCATTTCAGGAGCGGCCGGCTGGGATCGAAGGGCTGCCCGTCTTTGTCGACCGAGGCCCGGTTGTAGAGAATGCGCCGGTTTACGGGCCACGCCCAGCCCCATTCGGGAAAGAGGCCAAGGCCCGTCGGATCGTCTTTTTTCCTTCGGGCGATAAGGTTTTTGCCATCCTGGGTGAAACTTCCCGAATGGATCCATATCCCGCAGGAGGTTTTGCCGTCGGCCTGCAGGAAACCGAAGCCGGGAACGCAGTCCCCTTTCTTGAAAGTCTTGTCGCCGGCGGTGACGTCTTCGAGGAAATATCCGTTCATCGCCTTGGCGACCGCCACCGCGTCATACATGCCATTCTTGTCGGCGTAATTCCAGGCCAGGTTGACGATGGGATCGGGAAAGGCGCCCTTTTCTTTCTTATAGAGGTCTTTCAGTTTCGCCACCAGCCGATACATAATGTCGCCCATCGCAAGCGCGTCTCCCGGCGGTTTCTCCGCGACGTACTTCCACTGCAGCCAGCGCCCGCTGTTGCTCATGCTGCCTTCTTTTTCCATGGACGCCGCGGCGGGAAGCAGGAAGACCTCCGTCTTGATCTTTTTGGGATTCATCCCCGGTCCTTTCCAGAAGGACGCGGTCTCATTGTCGAAAATATTGATGTGCACCATCCAGTCCAGCTTGGCGAAAGCCTGCCGGACCTTGTTGGCGTTGGGAAGGCTGCAGGCCGGGTCCTGACCCACGCACGTGAAGCCCTTGACCTTGCCTTCGTACATCTTGTCGATCATGTTCAGCAGTGTGGCGTCCTGCCCGTCATCGAGCTTGGGCACGTAGGAATAGGCAAAGTCATTCTCCTTGACGGCCTTGTCCCCGTACCACGTCTTGAGAAGGCTCACCATGTACTTGGGCGTATTCTGGTACCAGTTTGCCGACTGCGGTTCGTTGGTCTTGGGCGTATTCTTCTTGAGATACTCATCGAGAGTGGCCAGGGAAGCCACCGGCGCCTTGAGATATCCCGGAAGGATGTGCGAAAGTATGGCCTGGTCGGTCGATCCCTGGACGTTGGGCTCGCCGCGCAGCGCATTGACGCCCCCGCCCGCGATGCCGATGTTTCCGAGCAGAAGCTGAATGATGGCCATGGTCCTGATGTTCTGCACCCCGACCGTGTGCTGGGTCCAGCCCAGGGCATAGAGGATCGTCCCCGCCTTGTCCCTGACCCCGGTCGAAGCGTACATTTCATAGACGGCCTTGAGGTCTTCCACGGGGGTGCCGGTGATCGCCGAAACCTTTTCGAGATCGTAGCGGGAATAATGGGCCTTCAGCATCTGCAGGACGGACCGCGGATTCTGGAAGGTCGGGTCTTTTTCGGGGATTCCCTTGGAATCGAGCTTTATTGTCCATGAGGACTTGTCGTATTTCCGGGTCGCGGGATCATATCCCGAGAAAAGACCGTCGTTGAAGCTGAACTTTTCATCGACGATAAAGGATGCGTTGGTGTATTCCCTGACGTACTCCTCGAAGTACTTGTTATTGTCCAGGATGTATTTGATCATTCCGCCGAGGAATGCGATGTCGGTCCCCGATCTCAGGGCCGTGTAGAGGTCCGCCTGGGCCGAAGTCCTGGTGAAGCGGGGATCGACGTGGATTACCTTCGCTCCCCTCTGCTCACGGGCCCGCAGGACCCACTTGAAGGAAATCGGGTGATTTTCCGCGGCATTGCTGCCCATGATCAGGATGCAGTCGCTGTTCTTGATGTCGTTGTAGTGATTGGTCATCGAACCGCGTCCGAACGACTCTCCCAGAGCCGCTACGCTGGGACCGTGTCAGACCCTTGCCTGATGGTCCAACTGGATGAGACCCAGAGACCTCATCGCCGTGGTGATCATCCAGCACTCTTCATTATCGAGCTTCGAGCTGCCCATGTGCGCGATGGTTTCGAGCCGGTTTACCACTTGCCCTTTGGCGTTTTTGACCATAAAGCTCTTGTCGCGCTCCGCCTTGATCTTTTTCGCGATCCGCGTCAGGGCCCAGTCCAGAGGCTTCACTTCCCACTTGTCGCCGCCGGGCTTGCGGTAGAGGACCTTGGTCAAACGATGCTCGTTGTTGGCCGACATCTGGAAGGTCGCCGCACCCTTGGCGCACAGCGCCCCCTCGCTGATGGGATGGTCCGGGTCGCCTTCGATGT
Source organism: Syntrophobacteraceae bacterium (assembly GCA_049300095.1). Taxonomy (GTDB): domain Bacteria; phylum Desulfobacterota; class Syntrophobacteria; order Syntrophobacterales; family Syntrophobacteraceae; genus SbD1. Next base: position 7,615 of record JBAQYM010000319.1, on the reverse strand, counting down.
TGATGATCCTGCCGGTCTTCGGGTCGGTGCTGCAAATCAACCCGCAGGTCACCGAACAATAGTAGCAGAGTGAATAGGTCTGTTTCGCGCTCTTGACCTTGTCGATTTTACCGAGTTCCTCCGCATAGGCCATCATGGGACGCATGTCCACTCCCAACGAGGACAACGCCAGACCGGCCCCCATGGTCCCGGAGATGAAAAGGAACTCCCGCCGTGTTACTCCCATGCCCTTCTCCTTCTCTCTTGTACATCCACACAATGATTCGCGCTTGCCTCCCGACACGTTCAATAGCCCCGGCTATAGCAGCTGTTGCCCAAACCACGGATACCTTCCCGAGTGTGAATCCAAACCAAATACATTCGAGATGGTCAGCCCCCGCCCGGACCGCCGGAGTCGAGAGCTTTTTCAACAATTCCTTATCCCGGCAACAGCTACTATACCGTTGAAATGGCGCGCATTCATGCGCCAGCAGAATGGACCTTAGAATCATTTTGCAATAATTACAATATGTTAAAATAAACATAATAAGACCTTGCCAAGGAATAGAGGTCTGAGATCGCCTGCCGGCTCGCGCCGGAGGACATGTGGGAAGGGGGAGGGCAAGCCGCCGTGTTCAGGAGTGGAGAATTCTCTCGGGGTGCGTGTATATGCTCATGCTGTTCTCACGCAGGAAGCCGATCAACGTAATATTGAGCTGCTCGGCCATGCTCACGGCCATGCTGGTGGGCGCCGACAACCCGGCAAGGACTTCGAGTCCGAGCACGCCCGCCTTTTGCACCATCTCGAAACTCAGTCGCGACGACACGACGGCCAGGTAGGCATCCTGAGTTTTCCCGCCGTTGACCAGCGCCCCGATCACCTTGTCGAAGGCGTTGTGCCGGCCGATGTCTTCGGCAAAGGCCAGAAGATTCTGCCGGAGGTCGAAAATGGAGGCCGAATGGGTAGACCCGGTGAGCGGGAAAATGGTTTGCCCGGCCTCGAAGGATTCCTTGAGCGCCAGGATGTGGCCCAGGGAAATGCGGTGGAACGTCCGGACCGGAGGGCTGTCGGAATATATTTCGTCCGCTTCGCTCTTGCCGCACAGGCCGCAACTGGATTTACTCACGTACTCGCGCCGTTTCTCGTGTTCCACCATTTTGGCCGATTTATTCAGCTTCAGGTACACCAGCACCCTGCGCTCTCCCGGAATGGCCTCGCAGTGCCTGATTTCAAGCACGTCTTCGCGCGAGGAGATTATTCCCTCGGTCAGGCAGAAACCCGTCACGAGGTTGATGTCGTCGCCCGGCAGGCGCATGGTGATGGCGTAGGGCGAATCGTCTATGTAGATTTCAAGGAGTTCTTCCACCGCCAGGTTGTACTCGGCGGCGAAAAGACCGTTATCCTTAAATCTCGAAGTCTTGTGCTTGAGGATCTGCATCCCGCATCATCTCCTTGTAGCTTCTTACCGGCCAGGGAAAGAGTTCTCCCGCCTTCTCCAGGGCGCAACGCTCCACTTCATGAAACCAGAGCACGTATTTTTCCTTCAGGAACCGCCCGTGCCCGGTCAGCCGGTGCCCCTCTTTTTTGCAGCCGTGTTGTTCGATCAGTTTCACTCCCAGGACCTTTTCGGTCTTTCTTATTTTGCCCCAGGCGGCCCGGTAGGACATTCCCAAGTCCTCGGCGGCCTTCCTCAAAGAGCCGTGCGCTTCGATTTTCGCAAGGAGCAGCGCCCTTCCCGCGCCGAAAAACATCTCCCCGCCCGTTTCCAGCCAAAGGTGAAGCCGGACGGTCGGTTCATGGCGATCCATGCCGACCCCGCCTTTCAGGTCGCCGTTGGAAGGCGCCGCTCCACCCCTAAACAGGTTTTCGTGTATTCCCAAAACAGTGAGAACCCCCTTTCCGCCCGTCCTCCTGTCAGCCGCCAAACGGGCATTTGGGGAAAGTGCAGGTCTTGCATTCCAGGCAGAAGGAACCGTGCCCCAGTTTTGCAAGATCACGGCGGCTGACTTCCAACCCAGCCAGCAGCCTTGGCAACAACAGATCGAAACCGGTTGTCTTGAAGTAAAGCGCACACGCCGGAACGCCCATGATCTGGACCGAGCCGATGCGGGCAAGCAGCATCATGGCCCCCGGCAGCACGGGGGCGCCGTAGAGCATGTCGGTTGCCCCGGCATCCGTCAGGGCGTGCCGCGTAACATCATCGGGGTCGACGGAGAGTCCGGCGGTTGTCACCAGCAAGTCCGCGCCGTGGCGAAGAAGCTCGCGTATCCCGTCGCCGATCGCCTTGCGGTCGTCGGGGGCGATCACCGACTTCACCACGCGACAGTTGAGCGCTTCGACCTTGGCCCCGATGATCGGGACGAACCGGTCCTTGACCAGACCCTGGAAAACCTCGCTGCCGGTGACCAGAATGCCCACCCTGGCCTTGCGCATGGGCAGGACGCGAAAAAGCGGGCCGTAGCGCAGAACCGTGACGGCCTTCAAAAAGGACGCGCGGGGCAGGAAGAGGGGAATCGCTCTCGTACCCGCAAGGCTCCGGCCCCCGCTCACGGGGGTAAAGCTCCTGCGCGAAGCACACATCACCCCCGGTATCATGTTGAATTCTTCGAGGCACGCATCATCGGCTATAAAGAGGCCGCTTCTGTCGGCAACGAAATCGATCTTGCCTTCCCGCGCCGGCTCGACGAAGCGCACGCCCTCGCCCGCCATGGCGCGCGCAAAAGACAGCGCCGCCTCATTTTCGTGAACCCACCCGTCCCCGGAGGGCTTGTTCTCCTCGACATAGACCTGTTGCTTCCCCATCTGCTGGAGGCGGCACAGATCGCCGACCGAGAACTGCTGGCCCCTGACAAAAGCCGCTCCCTTGCTCTTTCCCGGCACGATCATCGTCATATCGTGCAGCGCCGTTTTTCCCACGGCATCCTGGATGGGCACGGGATCTAGGGCGGGGCCGTCAAAGATTCGCTCAAACCGCTCCGCGCCGGGGACGACGTAAGGCGCCTCCCCCGCGCATGCCCGACAGATCGCGCCATCGTCTACCGGATAAGGTTCCCCGCACAGGGTGCAGCAGCCGATGCCGCCCCTGCGGCGCTTGCCAAGGAACTGAGGCTGGACGCGAACGGATTGAATTCCGTAGAGTCCAGGCCCCGCCTCCCTGATCTGCTCCAGAAGGAGTTCGCCATCCTGCTCCTGCTTGCTCTTGAGCTTGAACAGCCACGCCTCGACTTCCGGCCAGGCCCGAATCTTTCGAGCATCGACATAGACGCGGACACCTTCTCCGCTGCGCTTGTCATAAAGGCTTAAGGCAAACCGTCCCAGGTTTACGATTTTCAGCCAGCCGTTTCCGATCGTGCACGGCGTGAGCAACTGGATGGCGTCGGGGAGGCAGTTTCTCGTCTCGGAAACCGCCTCGAAGAGCACCTCCCCCGGCATGCGGCTCAGGGCCAAATCCACCATGAATCCGCCCACCACCAGCCCGGGCGCCGTGTAGCCGTGAAAAGACTTCACCGCGCTTAAATAGTCTTCGTACGAATATGGTCCTATTTTCATCTTCAAAGCTCGTTGCGTTTCAATGCCCGCCGCGAACGGGCGTTTCCCCCGCGGGGCGCGCCCGCCCGGGTGCGTGTTTCGAAAATTCCGGGGGATAATGAACCATCCCCGCCCTTGGGCGGAACGATTCACTCCCCCGGAGGTACTTCAAATGGAGCTACACCGCGGCGGCGTCGATTTTCTCGATTTTCACCGCGCACGCCTTGTATTCAGCCGTCTTGGTGACCGGATCGAACACGGGATTGGTCAGCCAGTTCGCGCAACCCTCCCGGAAATGGAACGCCATCCAGGCCATGCCGCTCGGGACCTGCTCCGTCAGCCTTGCCGCGACCACCACCTCGCCCCGCCTCGACGCGACGCGGACCTTTTCACCCTGCGCGATGCCCATGGCCTTGCCGTCCGCGGGCGACATGTCCACGGTCTCCTCGCCCAGCAGCTCGTTCAATCCTTCCGACCTGCCGGTCTGCGTGCGGGTATGATAGTGGTAGAGACGCCGTCCCGTGCTGAGCACGAAGGGGTATTCCTGGTCGGGCACTTCGGCCGGAGGTGTCCAATCGACCGCGATCAGTTGCCCGAGTCCGCAGGTAAACTTGCCGTCCCGGTGCAGGGTCGGGGTGCCCGGATGAATACCGGTCGTGCACGGCCACTGCAGGCCGTCGCCTTCCAGCCGCTCGTACTTCACGCCCGCCAGGGCCGGGGCCAGGACCGAGATTTCGTTGTCCCACAGTTGCTCGGCGCTGCCGGACTGCCACTGATGCCCCATGCGCGCGGCGATTTCCTTGAAAATCCACCAGTTGGGCATGGCCTCCCCGGGGGCCTTGCTCACCGTCCGGACCCTGTTCACCCGCCGCTCACTGTTGCTGAACGTCCCGTCATTCTCGCTCCAGGCCGCCGCGGGCAGGATGACGTCGGCAAAGCGGGTCGTCTCGGTCGGGAAAATATCCTGGCACACCAGGAACTCGGCGGATTCCAGTTGGCGTTCGACGTGATGGATGTCCGGTTCGGTGTTTGCGAGGTTCTCACCGAAAATGTAGAACCCTTTCACCGTCCCGTCCAAGAGGCCGTCCATCATCTGCGGCATCATCAAACCAACCTTGGCGGGCAGGTTGCTCACCCCCCACGCGGCTTCGAACTTCGCTCTCGCATCCGCATTGGCGACCGCCTGGTATCCGGGAAAGACATTGGGCAGAGCGCCCATGTCGCATGCCCCCTGCACGTTGTTCTGGCCGCGCAGCGGGTTGACCCCCGAGCAATCATAGCCGACGTTTCCGAGCAGCATCTGCAAATTGGCGCACGAAAGAACATTATTCATGCCGCACGTGTGTTCGGTGATTCCGAGCGTATAGGCCAGCATGCCCGGCCGCACCTCGGCCAGCCGCCGCGCTACCTGGCGGATGGTGTCCGCGTCGATGCCGGAAATTTCGGCCGCCCGTTCCGGCGGGTATTCCAGGACTTTTGCCTTGAGTTCCTCGAAACCCACGCAGCAGGACTTGACATACTCCTTGTCGTAGAGGTCCTCGGTGATCAACACGTTCATAAGGCCGTTCAACAGGGCGATGTCGCTTCCCACGCGTAATTGCAGATGCTGTGTCGCGTGTTCGGCAAGGCCCGTGCGGCGGGGGTCCACAACGATCAGATCGGCCCCGTTCATGACCGCGTTTTTCACAAAACTCGCGGCCACCGGGTGGGCCTCAGTCATATTGGTGCCTATGGCCAGGATCAACTTGGCTTTGGCAAAATCACCAAACGAATTGGTCATTGCTCCGGAACCGAAAGACTTCGCCAGACCGGCGACGGTGGGAGCGTGTCAGGTACGCGCGCAGTTGTCTATGTTGTTCGTTCCAATCACCGATCTGAACAACTTCTGCATCTGGTAGGAATCTTCGTTGATGCTGCGGGAAGAGCTCACCCCCGCAAGGGCGTCCGGGCCATGGTCCTTGATGATTTGCTGGAACTTCGAGGCGACCAGGTTCAGCGCCTCATCCCAGGAAGCCTCGCGAAAACCGCCGTTTTCTTTAATCAACGGGGTCTTCAGGCGATCCTCGGAGTAGATGAAATCATAGCCAAACCGGCCCTTGACGCACAACCGGCCGTCATTGGGCTGGGCATCCTCGACGGCGGTCACCTTCGCGATCTTGCCGTCCTTCACATGCAGCCAGACCTGGCACCCGACACCGCAATACGGGCAGGTCGAGCGGACTTTTTCGAGTTCCCACGGGCGTCCCTGGCCCTTTGCCTTCTTCTCCGTCAGGGCGCCCACCGGGCAGGACTGTATGCACTGACCGCAGGAAACACAGTCCGAGCCCATCAGGGGACCGTTGTTGAAGGTGGTGACGTAAGAGTCGGAGCCCCGTGCCGCGATGTCGATCGCGCCGTTCACCTGGACCTGCAAACAGGCCCTCACGCAACGGCCGCACAACACACACTTGTTGTGGTCGCGAACGAGCATCGGGTTGGTTTCGTCTTTGGGCTTCGGCTTGAATTCGGTCTTGATCCGAACATGATCTATTTCATGTTCGTAGACCAGGTCCTGCAGCTCGCAGTTGCCGTTTTGCTCGCAGAGAAGGCAATTATGGTCGCCGTAGGCCAAGAGCAGTTCGAGGACAGTCTTGCGCACCCTTGTCAATCTGTCCGTGTGAGTGTGCACCACCATGCCGTTCGCGGCCGGAGTGGTGCAGGAAGGCGGAAGGCCGCGCATGTTTTCGATCTCGACAATGCAGAGCCGACATCCCCCATAAGGAGGCATTTTGGGGTGGTAACACAATGTAGGGACTTTGACGCCGTTGGCTTTCAAAACCTCCAGCACCGTCTGTCCCTTGTGCCCAGTGACCTGAAGGTTCCGGGCATCCTTTCCATTGACCGTCAGAGTGATGAGTTCGTTCTCCATTAGCCCTTCCTGTGCGTGAAAATTCGATTCACTCCCCCGGCACCGGATCGGGAACCGCCGGTCCTTGTCCGGCCAGGTGCGCGGGAACTGCAGCCACAACCCGGGGTTTACCCCCAAATATCTTTCCGCCGCTTCCGGCAGGATCGGTTCCCCGCTCATCGGGGGCCGGCACAAATCCTCCGGCCCCGCATTGAAGCCGATGATTCCACGGGGCGATCCGCCGGATGCGTTATGTCCGATGAGGCATAATGATTCGCAGTATAGAATCCTTGCTCACCATGTCAAGAGAAATGATTCACATTAAACTGAGAGGAAAATAAAACGGCAATTTTGGACCAAAGACCATATTCGTTCCGGGGAACCCGGCAGGGTGTTGAAAAGGATTTCCGATAAGAAGAAGGGGGCGGGATTTCGCCTCCAAAATCAAGGCGGGAGCCCATTACGACATGTTTCAACACCCCGCGTGAAATATTGAAAGCAGCGCGAAAAAGAAAACCGGGCCGCGGCGCCCGGTTTTCCAAAAGCAGGACGTATAAAACTGACGCCTCCCTTATTGCACAACCCCACCATTATGTCAAGCATGACATAATGAAAAAATCAAAAAAATTCCCCCCATCTTCCCACCATCGGGAAAAAGCCTCCCCTTCCCCCGATCCCGTCGAAATCGAGCGGCTGAAGTCCATGGACCGCGTCCCCCGGACGCCGCGGTCGCCGCACCAGGCCCGGGGACCGCGGACGGTGGATGCCGGGTTGCGATCATGACACAACTCTTGTCATGTCGAACGGGGCGAGGCGCCTCCCACCATTTCGAGATCGGACACTAAGTCATGTCATTTCGAGCGGAACGGGAAATCTCGTCCGGGCAAGGTCCGGGATGCCCCCCGGAACTTGAAATGACACTCGGCTGCCGGCAAACCGGTCTTAAGCGGGGCACGGGCACGGGTTCTTTGCCGGCGCTCGGAATGACACAGGTATGAAAGCGAATTGGTAGGAAAACACGGGAAGGATTAAGGTTTTTCTTCCACTCGAAACGACGTTGTTAACCAGGCAGGCCTCAAAGCCGAATGCCGGGGCCACGCCACCCCTCGGGACAACCCTGGGGGTGGCGGTGCTCCGACTCAATTATCTTTGTACTAATATCCCAATTATCCCAATATCATATCAAGACTGAAACAGCCCTTCTTTACCGCCACTAGTGC
>JBAQYM010000318.1:0-15526 GCA_049300095.1 Syntrophobacteraceae bacterium | reverse complement strand
GTAAACTTTGAGCGGTTCACAGGAGGGAGGCTTTCGTATATTCCCGGAAATGTCAAACTCTGGGAGTCCCCCGGCAGAGCCGGGGGTTTACCCATGATTAATTACAAGGAGATCGCATGGGCACGATGATCCCGTTCCCCAATGGCATTCCTCCGCCCTCGACCGGGTGGGCGGAGATCGAGGTGGTTCGCTGCGCCGGATACTCCAGAGTTGTCAACATGGGTCTGGCTATCATAGGAAAAATTGTGGAATTGGTTTGCAACAGGAGAGTTTCGATTGCCAGGGCAGAAGCGAGGACCGGAGCGTGGGCCACACAGGCAGACCCGAGCCATCCTTACTATGCTCTTGAACGTGCGGAATGTGACTGTCTCTGCGCCTTTTTAGTTTTGCATATTGGGGACAATTCTTGATGGCATAAAGAAAGGGACTTAGAATTTCTCTAAGTCCCTTAATTTACATGGTAGCGGGGAGTGGATTTGAACCACTGACCTTCGGGTTATGAGCCCGACGAGCTACCTGACTGCTCCACCCCGCGGCAATTTATGAAGTATACGCCGAAGATGGACGAATGTCAACCAGGGCTTCGCAGAGGTCCCGGTGAGGGCAAGCAATGCGTTATAACAGTTAGTTAGGTGACGACTCGGGCGCGGCCGCTTGATGGGAGGGCGGGTCGAGAGTAAAAAAAATCGGGCCGCTCCGCTCTTTTCGAGTTGGCGGCCCAGTTGTGGAGCTTTTGATGGTTGCATCGACGGTGGGGAGGGTTAATCGAAATCGATGATCATATCGGCTTCGTTACCGCAGACCTTGCACACGCGGTTCTCTTTCTGCTTTTTCTCGATCTTGCCCGGGGCGGTCTCAACATCGACCATCGAGCAGGTGACGGTCATTTCGGCTTCGTTGCCGCACTTATCGCACATACACACTTCAACTTTTCTCTCGGCCATCGGGGTCTCCTCTCGGGATGTGATTGTGATTGTGAATGCGATATCGATTGCTCGATTGCTCGCTTACGGATGAATGCGCCCACAATATAATCATGTCCGCCGCGATGCAAATGCGCGGGGCACAATTTTTTCTCTAAAAGATGAGAGTTATTCTCAATATGATACACCGTTGGATGAACGGTTACTGATTGCCCTTTTGATCGAGTTCCCCGGCGGTCGAACGTGTGCCGGGGTAAACCCGGTGACACCAATCCAGCGGTCGTGGAAGGGATTCCGCGGCCTTTTTTCGGCGAGGCCGCCGTTCGGCATTTACGGTGCTCGAAATCAGTTGTATAGGTAGAACCCTGTTTCGAGCGATTTCGAGCGGTTCCGCCGAATTCACGGACAATCACAGCGCTTTGTCGAGCTTAGTTCTTGTGAAGTTCGTATCCGTGCTCCTGTCTTGATCCGCTGGATTTGTATCGTGCCGCGTTCCCAAATTGCCGCGGCAAGATCATCGCGGCTGAAAGCCGCTCCCACGGGTCGGGGCTGACGGGTCGGACTCGACCGGGAAACGCAGAGGGTTCAAAAGGAAACGAAGAGAGTTTAAAAGGAAACGAAGAGAGTTTAAAAGGAAACGAAGAGCGTTCAAAAAGGAAGCGCGGGCGTCATATCCAAGGGGCGCCCACGGTATCGCCCCGCCGCGCGCGGGCCGGGAGAATTATTCATGGGGAAGGTTTTCCGCGTTTTTATCGTATTGATAGTCCTCGCATCGGCGGTCCTGGCTTATCTTTATCTCCACAGGGAAACGGGTGAGAAGGGGCTGTTTCTTTCGGGCAACATGGAGGTAACCGAGCTGAGGCTGGGGTTCAAGATCGCCGGCAGGGTGGCGGCCCTGGATGTCGATGAAGGCTGGATGGTCCGGCAGGGGCAACGGCTGGCCGCGCTTGACGGCGCTGAACTGGAGCACCTGGTCAGGCAGGGCGGGGCGGCGCTCGATGAGGCGCGCGAAAGGCTTGAACAAAACCTGGCGGGTTTTCGAAGCCAGGAAATCGAGCAGGCGAGCGCGGGCCTTCGCCAGGTCGAGGCTGAGCTGGTGAGATTGAAAAAGGATTTCGAGCGGGCCGACGCGCTCCGCAAGACGGGCGCGGGCACCGTGGCCCGGTATGACACCGCCCTAAGCGCCTACCAGTCGGGCCTTGCGCGGCGGAAGGAGGCTGCGGAAAGGCTTAGCCTCCTCAGGGAGGGCACGCGAAAAGAGGAGATCAAATCGGCCGAGTACCGCGTCGTTCAGGCCCAGGCCGCGCTCGGCGCCGCCGAGGAAAGGCTGGGAGATACGGTGCTGCTTGCCCCTATCTCGGGGCTCATCTTGCGAAAGGACGTGGAACTCGGGGAGACCGTCGCGCCCGGGACGCCGCTTTTCATACTCGGCGACCTCGAAAATCCCTGGATAAAGGTTTACGTCAAGGAAGACAAGCTCGGGCTGGTGAAGATCGGCCAGAAGGCCCAGGTCACCGCCGACACCTATCCCGGCAAGATATATGAAGGTGTTGTGTCGTTCATATCATCGGAGGCCGAGTTTACGCCGCGAAATATTCAGACCCAGGAAGAACGGGTGAAACTCGTTTTTGCCGTAAAGGTCAAGGTCCGCAACATCAGCCAGGACCTCAAGCCCGGCATGCCCGCCGACGTCAGGATACTCATCGATGGATGAGATGCCGGCCATAAGGGCGCGGGGACTTGGGCGCACGTTCGGCGAGACGGTTGCTCTCGCCGGGCTCGACCTTGAAATCCGGCGCGGAGAGCTCTACGGCCTGGTCGGACCCGACGGGGCGGGGAAGACCACCACGATGCGGCTCCTTACCGCCGTCATGCTGCCGACTGCCGGGGAGGCGTGGGTTTCGGGGCGCTCGGTCGTGAAAGAGCCCGAGCGGGTCAAGGAAAAGATCGGCTACATGTCCCAGAGGTTCGGGTTATACGAAGACCTGACGGTGATCGAGAACATAGATTTTTACGCCGACCTCTTCGAAGTGCCCCGGAAAGAGCGCCCGCCACGGATCGAACGGCTTCTGGGCTTCAGCAACCTCACGCCTTTTAAAAAGCGCCTCGCCGGAGACCTTTCAGGTGGGATGAAACAGAAGCTGGGACTTGCCTGCGCGCTGATCCACACTCCCGAGGTGCTTTTCCTCGACGAGCCCACCAACGGCGTGGACCCGGTATCACGAAGAGATTTCTGGAAAATCCTCTACGACCTGCTGCGCGAAAAAATCACGATATTCCTTTCGACCGCCTATCTTGACGAGGCGGAGCGATGCACCAGGATCGGATTGATCCATGAAGGGAGAATCCTTCTCGAAGACCGGCCCGCAAAGGTGCGGGAAAAGCTTGATATGAGGATGGTCGAGATCTGGCCGGACGACATCCGCAAGGCCGCCCAAATCCTTGGCGCGATGGAAGGGATCGGGGCGCTCACGGTCTACGGCGACAGAATCCACATAGGCATCGAGAAATCAGCCTCGATCGACACCCTCCTGGATGCCCTCGATGCGCGGGGGATCGGCATCCGGTTGCGCCGCGAAATCGTCCCCTCTCTTGAAGACGTTTTCATTTCGATGGTGGGGGGCAATGGCTGAAAACGAGATCGCGGTCGAGGTAAAGGATTTGCGGCGCACCTTCGGGAGCTTTGTTGCCGTGGACGATATCAGCCTCAAGGTTCGGAAGGGCGAGATTTTCGGCTTTCTCGGTCCCAACGGGGCGGGAAAATCGACCACCATCCGGATGCTTTGCGGCCTGCTCATGCCGACCGGCGGCGGCGGGAGCGTGGCGGGCTATGATATTTTGGGGGAATCCGAGCAGATCAAGAAGCGCATCGGGTATATGTCCCAAAGATTTTCACTCTACGACGATCTCACGATCGAGGAGAACATAAATTTTTTTACCGGCATCTACAGCGTCCCGAAAGACAAGAGGCGGGAGAGAAAAGAGTGGGTCCTCTCGATTTCGGGGCTGCATGAAAGAAGGAAGGACCTGACGAGAAACCTTCCCACGGGGTACAAGCAGCGGCTCGCCCTGGGTTGCGCCATCCTGCACGAACCGTCCATCCTGTTTCTCGACGAACCGACTTCCGGGGTCGACCCGGTGTCGCGCCGAAGCTTCTGGAAGCTCATATACGACCTGGCCGAGCAGGGCACGACGGTTTTCGTCACCACCCACTACATGGACGAGGCCGATTTTTGCGGAAGGCTTGCCCTCATCTACCGGGGCAGGATCATAGCGGAAGGCACGCCGGCCGAACTGCGCCACGATTTCATGAAGCGCGAGGTGCTCGAGATCCCCGTCGAGCACCCGGTTGAAGCGATGGAAACGCTCGGGACCCAAGGCATCGAGGCCGTCATATTCGGAAGCGCCCTGCACGTGGTGGTGGACGACGCGCGCGCGGCCACCCCCGAAATCGAGCGGGTGCTTGCCCAGGCGGGGCTTCCGGCGGGGGAGATCGCAGTAATCGTCCCATCGCTCGAAGATGTTTTCGTAACGCTTATCGAGACTTCATGAAAGCCGCCCGATGAGTCCGCTCCGGATCAAGGCCATCGCAAAAAAGGAATTCATCCAGGTCGGACGCGACCCGTTCAGCCTGTTGATGGCATTCCTGATGCCGATCATGCTGCTCGTAATTTTTGGATACGCGATCACCCTCGATGTCAACCGGATCAAAACGGTGGTCTACGACCAGGACAAAAGCACCGAGAGCCGGGAGCTGATCGCGCAGTTCCGTGATTCGGGCTACTTCGAAGTTGAGGCGTATATCGAGGACCATCGGGAAATAGACCGGTATATGGATTTCGGGAAAGCGTCCGCGGCCATCTGGGTCCCGCGCGATTTTTCAAAAAAACTCCTCGCCCGCGCGCCTTCGCCCGTCCAGATCGTTCTCGACGGGAGCGATTCCAATACGGCCACAATCGCCCAGGGCTACATTCTGGCCATTGCGGACCAGTACAATCGCAGGTTCGGCGGGGTGCGCGCCTCGCCCCGGGTCGATGCGCGCGTCCGCGTCTGGTACAATCCCGAGCTCAAATCACGCAACTTTATCGTTCCCGGCCTGATTGCCGTCATCATGTCGGTAATCGTCGCGCTGCTCACCTCGCTTACCATCGCCAGGGAATGGGAGCGGGGGACGATGGAGCAGCTTATTTCCACCCCCGTGAAGGTGCCCGAACTCATTCTCGGAAAGCTCATCCCTTACTTCATTATCGGCCTCATAGACACGCTTGTCGCCATCGCGATGAGCGTCTTTCTCTTTGACGTGGCGCTCCGCGGGAGCCTCGCGCTCCTGATCGCGCTCTCGTCCGTTTTCCTGTTCGGCGGCCTGAGCCTCGGGATTCTCATCTCGATCACGGCCAAATCCCAGGTCCTCGCATCCCAGATGGCGATGATCGGGACGTTTCTTCCCGCGTTCCTGCTCTCGGGCTTCATGTTCGCCATCTCGAACATGCCGGATCCGCTCCAGGTGCTGACCTACGTCATCCCGGCGCGGTACTTCGTCGCGATCCTCAAGGCCATTTTCCTAAAGGGAAGCACGCTGGCCGTGCTCGGGGTCGAGGCGCTCCTGCTCGTCGTCTATGCCGTGGTGATCTTTGCGGTGGCCAACCGCAAGCTGGTCAAGAGGATCATGTAGGATGTTCGAGCGTATCCGGCAGATGATAATCAAGGAACTTTCCCAGGCTTTCCGGGACAAGCGGATGCGTTTCATGGTCCTGGCCGTGCCGCTCCTCCAGTTGCTCATGTTCGGCTACGTGGTGACAACGGATGTGACGAACGTGCCGACGGCCTTCTACGACCTCGACAGGTCGGAGTCGAGCCGGGAATTCGCCCGGAGGCTCGTGGCCTCGGGGTATTTTAACATCCTGTACTCGCCCGGGTCTCCCGGTGAGATTCGAGATCTCCTGGACCGTGGAAAGATCTCGTGTGCCGTTCAGATAAACCGGGGGTTCGACAAGGAAATCAAGAAAGGCCTTCCGGCCCCGGTTCAGATTATCGCGGACGGGACGGATTCGAACACGGCCATGATCACCGTGAACTACGCGGCGCGGATCGCCGCGAGTTTCGGGCGGGACATCGCGGTCCGAAGCGGGACCGTATCGCCCCGGCCCGCCGGAATCGACGTGCGCACACGGACGTGGTACAACCCCGATCTTCGGAGCCGCAACTACAACGTACCCGGCGTTATCGCCTCGATAGTCATGATCGTCGGGCTCATGCTCACCTCGATGGCGGTGGTGCGCGAAAGGGAAATGGGAACGATCGAGCAGCTCATGGTGACCCCGATCAGGCCTTTCGAGCTGATCCTGGGCAAAACGATCCCGTTTGCACTCATCGGGTATTTCGACATGATGCTCGTCACGGTGGCGGGGGTTTTCTGGTTCGACATCCCCATCAAGGGCGGGCCGCCGCTCCTTTTTCTCTGCACGGGGATATATCTGCTCTCGGTGCTCGGGATCGGCCTTTTCATCTCGACCATCGCGCGCACCCAGCAGCAGGCGATGATGGCGACCATGCTTTTTTATATGCCCGCGCTGCTGCTCTCGGGGTTCGTTTTTCCAATCGAGAACATGCCGGCGGTGTTCCAGTACATCACCTACGTTAATCCGCTGAGATACTTTCTCGTTATCATCCGGGGGATTTTCCTCAAAGGCAACGGCATCGGCGTGCTGTGGCCGCAAATGGGCGTGCTGCTCGGGCTCGGGCTCGCGATACTCGCCCTGAGCACGATCCGGTTCAGAAAAAGACTTGAATGAGAAGGAAATTCGATGGGAAATTCCTCATTTGACGTTGTAATAGTCGGTGCGGGGATCGTGGGCCTGGCGACCGGAATGAAGCTTCTCGAAGCCTATCCCGGCCTCACGGCTGCCGTGCTGGACAAGGAAGGCGGGATCGCGGCGCACCAGACAGGCCACAACAGCGGGGTGATCCATTCGGGGCTCTATTACAAGCCGAAGTCGCTCAAGGCGCGGCTCTGTGTTTCCGGGGCCCGAACGCTCGTTGACTTTTGCCGGGAACACGGGGTTGCGCACGAGATTTGCGGAAAGGTCGTGGTGGCGACAACCGCCGAGCAGCTTCCGGCCCTGGACGAGCTCTTCCGGCGCGGGACGGAAAACGATGTTCCGGGATTAAAGATGCTCGAGCCGGCTGAGGTGCGCGAAATCGAGCCCCATGTGCGCTGCATGCGTGGCTTGCTTGTCCCGGGGACCGGTATCGTGGATTTTACCACGGTCGCGGGGGCCTACGCGGATGTGTTCAAAAAAGCGGGCGGGAAAATCTTTCTCGGCCGCAAAGTGGTTCGCGTCTCGGCCGAAGGCGGGGGCGTTCGCGTCGGGACGACCGATGGCGAAATTAGCGCGCGGGTCCTCGTAAACTGCGCCGGGCTCTATTCGGACCGGGTCGCCCGCGTCTCGGGGTTCATACCGCCGTGCCGGATCGTTCCTTTTCGGGGTGAGTACCACCGGATCAGGCCCGAGCGCGGCTACCTGGTGAAAAACCTGATCTATCCCGTCCCGGACCCCAGGTTCCCGTTTCTCGGCGTTCACTTTACCCGGATGATAGACGGAAAAATCGAGGCCGGGCCGAACGCCGTCCTGGCCCTTGCCAGAGAAGGCTACAGCCGCGTCAAAATCGATCCTCTGGAGCTTCTCGAAATTTTGTGCTATGGCGGGTTCTGGCGGCTGGTATCGAGGTATTGGAAAAGCGGGATGGCCGAGATGGCGCGCTCTTTTTCCAAAAGGCTTTTTGCGCGAAGCCTCCAGGAACTGATCCCCGATGTGAGCGAGCGCGACCTCGCCCCCGGCGGGGCCGGCGTGCGCGCCCAGGCCCTCGCCCCCGACGGAAAGCTGCTCGATGATTTCGTTGTCCTTCAAAACGAACGGATGGTCCACGTCCTGAACGCCCCGTCACCGGCGGCCACCTCGTCGATGGCAATCGCCGGGCATATCGTGGAAGGCGCGGCGGGGCTCTTTGGGTAGTGTTACGTCCCGCGAATTCGTCGATAATCGACTGCGAGCAGGTCGCTATTACCGTCATTCCGGCGAAAGCCGGAATCCAGCGTCTTTTCAGCAGTATAGAGCAGAAACGCCCTGGATTCCGGCTTTCGCCGGAATGACGAGTGTAGCGGTTGAAATAGCGAGGAATTTAGGGGACCCCACACTGGCAAGCGCATCCGCAATCCGGAAGGAACCGGAATGAGCAAATTCGATTTCAAAAAGGATTTCAAGGCCCTTTACAAAGCCCCCGAGAAAGGTTTTGTCTTTGTCGAGGTCCCGCCGATGCTCTACCTGATGGCGGACGGAGTGGGGGACCCGAACATCGCGCCCGAATTTCCCGCGGCCGTCGAAGCGCTTTACGGCACGGCCTACACGATCAAGTTTTCGCTTAAGAAGGCGGGGGTCGGTCCCGAGTATACGGTTGCTCCCCTTAGCGGGCTGTGGTGGTGTGCAGGCATCGAAGGGTTTGACGTCGAGAATCGGGACATCTGGCGGTGGACCATGATGATCGCGCAGCCGCCGCATGTTGAAAGGGCGATGGTGGATGAGGCCGTGGCGGCGCTAACCGCGAAGGGCAAGAAAGGACCCCTGGACCGTATCCGGTTCGAGACCTTTGATGAGGGACTCTGCGTTCAGACGCTGCACGTCGGTCCCTACTGCGAGGAGGGCCCCAAGATCGAGGCCATGCACCGGTTCGTTCATGAAGAGGGATATTCGTTGCGGGGCCGCCACCATGAGGTCTATCTGAGCGACCCGCGCAGGACGGCCCCCGAGAAGCTTAAGACCATCCTGCGCCATCCCGTGTCGAAGTAGTCGAAAATGCAACAATTAATTCCAAATCCCGGAGGAGGAGCGTCATGTTGAGGCACGTGGTACTTTTTAAATTCAAGAAAGACATCGACGAATCCGCTGTCGCGGCAATGGAAAAAAGCCTCGGAGCACTTCCCGCGGCCATTCCCGAGATTAAGGAGTACGTCTTCGGCAGGGATTTTGTCCATTCCGAACGGTCGTGCGATTTTGCGCTCGTGTCGTCTTTCGAAAACCTCGACGCTCTGAAGCGCTACCAGGTCCATCCGAAACACCAGGCCGTGCTGGCCAGGCTCAAAGAGATATGCGACAGCATACTGGTTGTGGATTTCAGGTTCTAACCGGCATTGCCGGTTCACACAGGAAAGAAAAGCGGACAAGTGATGAGAGCGGATATTGAGGACCCCATAGGCGTGTTCGACTCCGGCGTCGGCGGACTCACGGTCGTGCGCGCCCTGATGGAGAGGCTTCCCTTTGAAAATATCGTCTATTTCGGCGACACCGCGCGCGTTCCCTACGGTGTCAAGTCGGTCGAGACCATACGCGGATTTGCCTGCGAAATAACGCGATTCCTGCTGGAAAAGCGTGTAAAGCTGCTGATAGTTGCCTGCAACACCATGGCGGCGGTCGCCCAGGAAGAGATATCCGCCCTCTCATCGGCGCCGGTATTAAACGTGATCGAAGCGGGCGCGTCGTCGGCGGTCGCGGCTACCCGCAAAAAATACGTCGGGGTGATCGGAACGCCCGCAACGATAAACAGCAACGCCTATGCGCGGGCGATTCACCGGTGCGATCCACAGATCAGGATATTTTCCCAGGCGTGCCCGCTCTTCGTGCCCCTGGTCGAGGAAGGCTGGCTGGACCATCAGGTTACGCGCCTGACGGCGCAGGAATATCTAAAACCCGTTATCTGCAACGATATCGATACGCTGGTGCTCGGCTGCACCCATTATCCGCTGCTGAAACCGCTCCTTCAGGAACTGGCGGGGGGCGGAATCGTGCTCGTGGACTCGGCCGAGGCGATGGCCGAGGAGACGGCCCGCACCCTTACGCGGATGGAGTTGTGGAACCCGCGCCGCACCCGTCCCGAATACCGGTTCTTTGTTTCGGACGTGCCCCTCCGGTTCCAGGGGATCGGCGAGCGCTTTCTCGGGCGGGCTCTTCCCGATGTGCAACTGGTAAGGTGGTAGGCCCCCACGCCCGCCGGCTGCCGGTCATCCGAAATGTATGAACCGGCTGATGACCGCCGGCTGGTCCGGCTCGATCACCCTCGGCTCGATCCTGTCCAATTCGGAAATATTCCAGGGACCGTCTTTTTCGATCAACGCGAGCGCCTCCTCTTTCGATCCGGCGAGTACGGCTATTTCCGCCTGGAGGTAGTTGTCCCTGTAGACGTGCGGTTCGTCGAACATGGACCAGCTCGACAGGAATTTGCTGTGCCGCCAGATAAATATTTTCATGCTCATCGAATCAGTCCTTCCTCGAAAAGTATTCACGTCGAAAGAGGCCGCCGGGTGATTGGTTTCAGTTCTTGAGGCCGAAAAGCCGGGCGGCGTTTCCTCCCGAGACGGCGTTTATCTGTGAGGCCGTGAGGCCGGATTGCATCATCTCCTCGAAATAGCGTTTTGGCGAAATGAGGGGATAGTCGCTTCCGAAAAGGATCTTGCCCTCACCGGCAATGCGCGCGGCGGCGGGATAGATGTCGTGTCGGTAGAGGAATGGTGATGCGGCCGTGTCGTAGTAGACGTTGGCAAGCACATCGGGGGCGTCTTTTTTGAGGAGTTCGAAGAAAAGAAGACCTCCCCCCCAGTGGGCGAGGATAAGATTAGCCCCGGCCGCGGCTTTTGCCATCGCATAGTAGAGGTCGAGCCCGAAGGGGGCCTTCCCGGGGTATTTGTGTCCGATGGGTTCGTTTGCGTGGGCCAGCAAAACCAGGTCGTTTTCACGGCAAAGGTCTGCGAGGTGTTCTAAATTTTTGAGGGCTAAGCCGAGGTCGTCCCCAGCGCTGTAGATTGCGAGTTCACCGAACCCCGCAACCCCTTCCCGAAGCCGCCGTTGCGCCTCGAAGAGGCAGTTTTGGGAAGAAAGATCAAGGCAGGCAAATGCAATCAGCCGGTCGGGATGTCTTGCGGCCGACTCGATCACGTAGTCGTTGTGGCGGGTGAGATTTTCTTCGCCGCGCCAAGGGAACCCGAAGACGACCGAGTAGTCGATTCCGTTCTCGTCCATGGATTCGATCAGATTGCCCGCCACAGCCATCTTCGCTTTCCGCGAAGCGTAGAGCATCCGAAATTCGGGCTCGCCGGAAAAGAAGCGCTCGCGCCCGGAAGCGACCTCGGGCGGGAAAATATGCGTGTGCGCGTCGACAACCATGGTTGCAGCCTTTCCGAATACGTTTTAAAAGAGGATCGGGTTCGCGCAGTCGGCCGGAACGGGAAAAGACCGTGAGACATTCGCGCAACCACCCGAACGTCATTCCAGCGGAAGCCGGAATCCAGGTTTTTAAACGCTTTCCGGGTCCCGGCGCCTGCCCCGGACCTGATCCGGGGTCCGCCGGGACAACGAACGTGGAGTATTGCGCAAAGGTCTCCATGTGTCATCATACCGTTTCCGGCAATTTGTACTCAATTTATTCGTGTCGCGCAAGCTCGGGCGCTCCCCCGGCTTAAAATCAAAGGAGACAGGATGTTTGACGAACTAGAGGCAGTGGCGCGCCGCGCCGCTTTCGGGGCCGGCGAGATAATCCGGCAACATATCGGGCATATTGCGGCTTCATGGATTCACAGCAAGGGACCTTCCGATTATGTCACCGAAGTTGACGAAAGGTGTGAGCGCCTGATCCTGGAACAGGTTGCAACAAACTTTCCCGACCACCATATCATGTCGGAAGAAACCGCAAGCGACGGACTGCAGCCCGGGTACACGTGGGTTATCGACCCGTTGGACGGCACCACGAATTTCATCCACGGATTTCCCTTCGTCGCGGTCTCGATTGCCGTGTGCAAAGACAAGAAGCCGGTGGTCGGCGTTGTGTTCGACCCGATCAGAAACGAGCTTTTTTCGGCAAGGGAAGGCGAGGGGGCCTGGCTGAACGGGACACGCTTAAAAATCAATACCGGGGTGAAGCTCGAGGAGGCGCTGCTCGCAACCGGCTTTCCCTTTCGAGCCAAAAAATACATGGACAGTTATCTTAAAACCTTCAGGGAGATATTCCTGCGGGTAGGCAGCATTCGACGGGCGGGAGCGGCCGCGCTGGACCTGGCCTATCTCGGCGCCGGGCGAGTGGACGGCTTCTGGGAAATAGGCCTTAAGGCCTGGGACATAGCCGCCGGCTCACTCATCGTTCGAGAGGCCGGCGGGATGGTAAGCGATTTTTGGGGAGAGGACAATCACCTCGACAACGGCAATGTCGTCGGAGGGACCCCTACGGTCTTCCCGTTCGTGCTCGATCAGGTGCAAAAGTGGCTCGTTCCCGCGCTGGAAAAACGGGAGGAGTGATCGAGCGCGCGGCCTTCACCTCAGGCCGCCTTGCTCGGGGCAACCACGTTCATCGCCATCAGTTTCTTGCTGGTCTCGAATATCACTTCCATTTTCCGTGGCGATATTACCTTCGACACCACCCCGAGGCCGAATGAGGGGTGAATCAGAAGCGCCCCGTCGCGGTAGCTATCCGAAATCTTGTACGCGGGGACGCCCTCCCTGCCGGCTTCGAGCAGCAACTGCCGCCAGTCCTCTTCGGTCTTGGGACGGGTGATTCCCTTGTAGAGCACGGAGGGGAGCACCTCGTCGTCATCCTCGGCGTCGTCGAGCAGCAGGTCGTCCTCGCCGGTGAAGTCAAGCTCGTCGGTTTGTTCGAACTCAAGTCCGGACTCGTCTTCGAAATCATCCATCATCTGATCCGTTTCCGTATCTTTTTTTGGCATGATACTTTTCTCTCTCCGCCTTTTCTCACGAATGTTGTCCCGTTTATTGGAACTTTCGCGAAAGGTCAAGGTTTTTCCGCACTTGCCGCTCGATGGGCCATTATTGCATTCTTCCCAATTCCGAATTCCTGATTATAATAGATAGTTTCTTCCGGGAAATACCTCGGGAACATTTTTTTTCATCCTGAAGCGGTTTGCGCGACTATGTTCAACATCCTGGTGGATACGATCCTGCCAATCTTCAGCATTATTCTTCTCGGCTACGTCCTCAAGCAGAGGCGGGTGATCGATACCGCCTTCGCCAAACCCGCCAATCAGATTGTATTCAACATAGGGATACCGGCGATGCTCTTGAGCGAGATCGCCTCGGCGCCTTTCAGGGAGAATTTTGACCTGCCGGCGGTTTTTTGCACGCTGAGCGCGCTGGTGATAATCGCGCTCGCAAGCATTGTCGCGATCCGCGTGCTGTCGGTCCCGCATGAGCGGCGCGGTACGTTTCTTCAAAGCAGCTTTCACGGGAACATAGGCTACATGGCCTACGCGATCGCCTATTACGCCCTGGGCGAGAGTTCCTTCGCGCGGATGGCGATCCTCGGCAGCTTCATCATGGTGGGGCAAAACATTCTCGCCGTGTGGGCCCTCACGAGCTACAGTCCGCAAGTGCGCCTGAACGGCGGGCGAGTGATGCTCGTGGTGAAAAACATCGTGCAAAACCCCATCATCATGACGGTTGCCTTCGGGATCATCTACTCGGCGCTTGGATTCAAAATCCCCGGTCCGGTCAAAAAAGGGCTGGACATAATGTCCGGCATGGCCCTTCCGACCGCGCTTCTCCTGATCGGGTCAAGTCTTTCATTCGGCGCGGTCAGGACCATGGTGACGGAGATCGTAAGCATCGGGGCGCTCAAGCTCCTGGCGCTGCCGGTCGCGGGTTACCTGTTGATGCGGGGGGCCGGAGTCCCAGACAATCTGATCCTGCCCGGGGTGATCCTGCTCGCCTCGCCTCCGGCCACCGTAACCTACGTCATGGCCACGGAACTGGGCGGCGATCCGGAACTCGCCGCAACGAGCGTATCCGTCTTCACCCTCGCCTCGGCCATTTCCTATACGATGATTCTTGCGCTCCTGTCTTGATACCAGTGAAGAGTGATCAGTGAAGAGTGATCAGTGAAGAGTGAAGAGTGAAGAGAAAGAACATGTCGCACTGTGGTTCGGTTCTGCTTTGTCTGCTCACTGCTCACTGCTCACTGGAACGAAGCTCGTCTTCGGTGGCGAGGCCGTACTTCAGGAGGCGGTAGCGGAAGGAGCGGAAGGTGATGCCCAGGAGCTGGGATGCCTTCAGCTTGGCCCCATTTGACTGCTGGAGGGCCTGCTGGAGCATTTTCTTTTCCATTTCGGCAAGCTCCCGGTCAAGGTCGAAGCCGTGGGGCGGAATATCGACGAACTGGGACAGGGAAGGGCGGTCCTGCAGTTTGCGCTTATACATGGAAAGAGTCAGGCTGTCGGGCAGGATGATTCTTGACGACTCCATCGCCACCCCACGTTCGAGGATGTGTTCGAGTTCGCGCACGTTTCCCGGAAAATCGTA
Source organism: Syntrophobacteraceae bacterium (assembly GCA_049300095.1). GTDB lineage: Bacteria > Desulfobacterota > Syntrophobacteria > Syntrophobacterales > Syntrophobacteraceae > SbD1. The sequence continues at coordinate 1,254 of JBAQYM010000318.1, read as the reverse complement.
ATTGCACAGGATGTCCATGGCATACGATGAAATTTTGTGGATGTCTTTTGCGAATTCCCTGGCGAACTTGGAAAGAAAATAGTGGGCAAGGACGGGAATATCGTCACGGCGTTCCCTGAGGGCCGGAATCCTTATGGGGAGTACGTTAAGCCGATAGTAGAGGTCTTCTCGGAATGTCTTCTCCATGACCATCTTTTCGAGGTCCCGGTTCGTTGCCGAGATTATGCGCACATCCACGGCGATATCCGCGGTATCGCCGATCATTTTTATGGTCTTTTCCTGTGCGAGCCGCAAAAGCTTCACCTGGAGCACGGGTGAAAGCTCGCCGATCTCATCGAGAAACAGCGTCCCGCCCTGGGCGGCCTCGACCAGTCCTTTGCGGTTGGTCGCCGCGCCGGTGAATGCCCCCTTTCGGTAGCCGAAGAGTTCGCTCTCGATCAGGGATTCGGGAACGCCCCCGCAGTTTACGGCAATGAAGGGTTGATCGCGCCGGGCGCTCTGGTGGTGGATAGCCTTGGCGACGAGTTCCTTCCCGGTCCCGCTCTCGCCCGTGATCAGCACGTTGCTTACGGTTTTGGCCACGCGCTGAATCAACTCGTATATCTTGTGCATGGGAGGGCTCTCGCCGATCAGACAGCCGAAATAAAGCGGCCCTTCGCGGTCGTTCGCGAACTCTTCCTCGGCGTCCCGGTCCCGCAGGGCATGGGATATGACGGAGAGGATCTCTTCATTGTTGAACGGCTTGGGGAAATAGTCGTAGGCGCCCTCGTTCATGGCCTCGACGGCAAGCTCGGTGCTGGCGTAGGCCGAAATCATGATGACGACCGTTCGGGGCGAGATGGCCTTGCACTGCTTAAGAACTTCCAGGCCGTTTATCGGCTTCATCCGGATGTCGGTGATGACCAGGTCGAAGGGACCGGCGCGCAGAAGGTCGAGGGCTTCACGGCCGTCCGCCGCGCACCGCACGTCGTAGCCCTCCTTGTGGAGCAGCATCTCGAGGAGCTCGCGCATGCCGCGCTCATCGTCCACAACGAGAATTTTTCCCCCGGCGTTACCGTCCTTGGCCATTTTTCGCTATCTTCCTCAACATTGGATCGTAGGTTGGGTTAAGCGCCGGCGCAACCCAACGGCTACCGTTCTTATTCCGAAAAAGTGTTGGGCTTCGCCGGCCCTTAACCCAACCTGCACGCGTTGTGGCATGGCTTGCAAAAGGTGCGACAGGTGTGGCCAAAACAGGACAGAGGTCTCCCCTCC
>JBAQYM010000317.1:0-21503 GCA_049300095.1 Syntrophobacteraceae bacterium | reverse complement strand
TTAACGTACCCTGTTTTGTCATTTCGACCGGAGGGAGAAATCTTGTTTGTTCCGCACCACGGAAAGATTTCTCCCTCCGGTCGAAATGACAATATGCTCAAGCGATTCGTTAAGGCAACAGCATTGGCGGGGATGCCGCCGGCTCAACGGGAATCCGGCAACCGTCGCGGTGGGAGCGGCTTGTAGCCGCGATGATCGAATTACCCCTTCCAAGTCGGCTCAACGTGAATCCGGCGACCATCCCTGTGGGAGCGGATTGTAGCCGCGATGCCGCAAGATCCCCGGTCGCCTCCGGTTGGCGAAAACAAAAACATCGCGGCTGCAAGCCGCTCCCACCATTTGTCGGCCGCATGGCCTCTTTCATCGGGCAGGCTTTCCAGGGCTGCTGCCCAAGTCAAAGTACGACAAATTGTTGTGCTTCAGGCCCGGGCGGCAAACTCTAAAACCGTCATTCCCGCAAGGTTTTTGGGCGGGAATCCAGGGTCTTTGTCTTTGCAACCGTCTGGAAAGGCACTGGATTCCCGCCCAAAAACTTGCGGGAATGACGATCCTTGGGTCCCGGACTCAACTATGAGCGCACTACGGTTTTTCCGCAATTCACTTGGGCAACAGGATGAAACGGCGGAGTATGCCCCTTTCGTGGGGCAGGCTTTCCAGCCCGCCTTTCGTCTTTGGCCATTTACTCCGATGAAGGTCCCGTGCTCCTTCCCCGGCAGGCTGGAAAGCCTGCCCCGCATGGCTCCACTTGCCGCATGGCTCCACTTACAACAGGCTCCACTTACCGCATGGCTCCACTTATTGCATGGCTCCACTTGCCGCTTGCCCCCGCCGTCTCATGTCGGGTATGTTATACGGAGCGGAAAATACTGTCGGCGGCAACGCATTTAATTTTAGCGCATTTTTTTATAGAATAAATCAGCACATTAACTGCAAATGCCTGTCCGTTATCGCGAAATCTGCGATGCGCCTTCCGCGGGGGTCCGAATTCCGGACACACCTCCGCGCGCCCCGGAAAACCCGAGCACCAGCAACACAGCGATTTTGCTTGACTCGGGGGCCTTCGGTCGTTTAGTATTCATATGTTTGACGGCTCACTCGCGGGTGTAGCTCAGTTGGTAGAGCACAAGCTTCCCAAGCTTGGGGTCGCGGGTTCGAATCCCGTCGCCCGCTCCAGGTCGAGATGTTCCCTCTTTTTTTAGAGGGCTTCCCTTTTTGAGGTGGCTTGCCAAAGCGTGCAACGCCTACTTCGATTAGTGGATGACAACTATTCTGGATTCTGAGTTAAAGCGTATTATCCTAACTAGATTTAGATTATTGTCGGTCCGCTAAAAGAAGTGGGTTTTATACCCACTTTTTTTTTGTTCGTGGCCGGGGGGCGACTGAATTGGCTGAGTCGGTGAGCGCAAAGACGGACCGGATCGAGGAGATATGGAACCTCCTGGAGCCGGTGGTCGGCGCCGAGGGCATGGAAATATTGGAAATCGAATACCGCCGCGAATCGATCGGATGGGTGCTTCGCATTTTCATCGACAGCGAAAGGGGCGTGGCCGTTGAGGACTGCGCCGCGATCAGCCGGGTGGCGGGCGATGTTCTCGATGTGGCCGATCTTATTCCGACCTCGTATCATCTCGAGGTTTCTTCGCCCGGACTCAATCGGCCCCTTCGGAAGTGGGAGCAGTTCAAGAAACAAATCGGGGATATCGTCGAAATCCGCACGATCTCCCCGGTGGGACAGTCGAGGCGAAATTTCAAGGGGACCCTGAAAGAGGCCTCGCCGGAAAGCGTTACCATCGAGTGCGACGGGCAAGACCACACGATCCCGCTGCCCCTTGTCGAGCGGGCGCGGCTTTTATATTTCGAGACCATGAAACGCAAAGAGCGGTAGTGCCGGATGTTCGATGCCGGGTGCTCGCTTCGGCGTTTTATGGACACGGGAAGCATTCGATATCGGGTATCGAATATTAAATCGGGAGGAGATTTCGAGTTATGGCCAGCGAACTCAAGCGGTTGATCGATCAGGTCAGCAGGGAAAAGGGCATCGACCGCCAGACCTTGATCCACACTCTTGAAGAGGCCATTAAATCGGCTATCAAGAAAAAGTACGGCTCCAGGCTGGACCTGGACGTCACCTACAACGAAGAGTACGGGGAACTCGAAGCCTTCCAGTTCAAGGAAGTCGTCGAGGAGGTGACGGACCCCGACAAGCAGGTGCTTCTTGCCGAGGCGCTCAAGCTGGACAGCGAGAGCGAGGTCGGGGACGAACTCGGTATGCGCATGGATACGGAGACCCTGGGCCGAATCGCGGCCCAGTCGGCAAAACAGGTCATCATCCAGAAGATGAAGGACGCCGAGCGCGAGGTCGTCTACGAAGAGTTCAAGAGCCGAAAGGGTGAGATCGTAAACGGTATCGTCCAGAGGGTGGACAAGGGCGGTATCGTCGTCAATATCGGACAGGCCGAGGCGGTTTTGCCGCCCAAAGAGCAGATCCCGAGGGAGGTCTTCCGGCAGGGAGACAGGATAAGGTCCTATGTGCTCGATGTTAAGAAAATAAGCAAGGGTCCCCAGGTCATTCTCAGCCGGACCCATCCGCATTTCCTGATCCAGCTCTTCCATGCGGAGGTGCCCGAGATCAGCGAAGGGATCGTGAGCATCATCAGCGCGGCGCGCGAACCCGGCTCCCGCGCCAAGATCGCCGTCATCTCGAAGGATTCGGACGTGGACCCCGTGGGCGCCTGCGTCGGCATGAAGGGCACCAGGGTCCAGAACGTGGTCCAGGAACTGCGGGGGGAAAAGATCGACATCATCCCGTGGAATATGGACCCGGCCAAGTTCGTGGTCAACGGCCTCGCTCCGGCCATCATTTCCAAGGTCATAATCGACCAGGCCAACCGGAGCATGGAAGTGATCGTCCCGGACGACCAGCTCTCCCTTGCGATCGGCAAGCGGGGGCAGAACGTCCGGCTCGCCTCCAAGCTCACGAACTGGCGCATAGACGTCAAGAGCGAAAGCCGCTACGAGCGGCAAAAGCAGGCCGGCTACCAATCGCTTCTCAGGATTCCGGGGCTGGTCACCGATATTGCCGACAGGCTCTACGAAGCCGGGATCGGGTCCATCGAGGATTTCGTCGAAGCCTCCCTTCTCGAACTCGAGGACGTGACGCGCCTCTCGGCTTCGACAATCGAGGCGATGCTCGCCGAAGCCCACCGGCTGCTCGAATCCGCACCCGGTGCAAAGGCCGCCGGGGGCGAACCCGAAGCCGAAGGCATAGCCGGGGACGAACCCGAAGCCGAACCCGAAGCAATGCCCGGAGACGAAGCGCCCGAACCCGAGGAAAAGACCGCCGGAGACGAACCCGAAGCCGAAGCAATGGCCGGAGACGAACCCGGACCCGAAGTGATCGCCGGCGACGAACCTCAACTGGAACCGGAAAACCGGGAACAGATGGCCGCCGATCCCGAACAGGCGCGGGAATGAGTTCCGCCCCGGCCGCGGGCGCCCACACGCCCGTACGCACATGCCTTGTCTGCATGAGCAAGAGACCCGGTCCGGACATGGTGCGACTGGCGCTCGAAGCGGAGACGGGACGCGTCGTCCCGGACGTCGGGCGCCGGATGCAAGGGCGCGGCGCATATGCCTGCGCGGAATGCCTCGATAACCTGCGGCTGAACAAGCGCGTTCAGCGCGCTTTCCGGGGCGCGGCGCGCGAACTGTGCCTGAATAAGACGTAGAAAAGGGATGCGGGTTGCGGATCGGGCATTGCGTCATCCGTTTGCGGGTTAAACGCGAAGTATCGGTCACGAGCGATTTCTGTTCACTGTTCACTGCTCACTCGGTTGCGGGACGTGGTTTATCTTAAGATTTAGAACGTGATTCCACCCCGGGTGTCTTGGGGATGAGACGCCGCTTGCGGGGTGGAGCTCGATACCTGAAAGTTCAGGACAGTGTTTCAAAGGGGGAAGTATTTATGACGAGAATCAGGGTGAGTGAACTTGCAAAAGAGTTCAACGTGGAAAACAAGGACATGATTGACCGGATATCGAAACACGGGATCCTGGTCAAAAACCACATGAGCACGCTCACCGACGCGCAGGTGCTCAAAATAAGGCAGATATTCACCGAGCCCAAGCCGGAGAAGGTCGAAGAAAAGCGAATCGGCCGTGAAGTCATTCGCAGGAGAAAGCGAATCGAACCACAGGCCGAGATCGAGGCCTTCCAGGTCGATTCGACGACGGCTGCCGAGGAGCGGATCGAGCCCTCCGTTTCGGAAATCGCCGAAGCGGCGCCCGAGATTCCCATCGAGGCAATCCCCGTTCCGGAAATCCCCGCCGGAATGAAGGAACAAGGACCCGAGCACGTGATGCCGGAGCTGAAAACAGAGCCCGAAACCGCCCCCCCTGCGGAACGGCCTGAATCCATAGCTCCTCCCGAACCGATTCGCGAAGCCGCCGAAGCGGTCGAGCAGCCGACCCCGGCGCCGGCGAAAAAATCCTTGCACGAGGCGGCAAGAATCATCAGGGCCGCCCCGCCCCCGCCTCCCGCTCCCGAGCCGCCGCCAAAACCGGCCGCGCCCGCCGCCCCGGCGCAACGGCTCAAGCCGGCCGCGCCGCCACCCGTTATCCCGGAGGAATCGAAGGCACAGCCCGCAAAACCGGCCGGCGCGATCCGGGGAGCGGCCCTTACCGAAGAGGAAGAGGAAGAGGGCAAGAGGGCGAAGAAGGGCAAGAAGCGAAGACGGAAAAAGACGAAGAAGGAAGAGCCCGCCAGGATTATCAGCCTTCCGGAAATACTAGCCGAAGAAGCCGAGGAGGAGCCGGACCTGACCGACGTTGCCGCGCGGTTCGCGGGAAAGACGGCCGAGGCCGTGGACCTCAAGACCAAGCGCCGCAAACCCGAGGAGGTTGCGCCGGAAAAGGCCGCCAAGGGTCCGCGTCGCAAGGAGGTCTTCCAGAAAGAAGACCTCTACTCGAAAAAAGAGCTTGCGGCGCAGGGCGACCGGGGCCGCGGCGGGAAAGGTGGGGGCAGAGGGTTCCTCAGGGAAGCGCCCAAGCCCGAGCCCGTGCTGGCGAAGGTCGGCAAGAAGCGCATCAAGATCGATGAGGCAATCACGGTCGCAAACCTTGCCAAACAGATGGGAATGAAGGCCGGCGAGGTCATCAAGAAGCTTCTTCTCCTCGGTCTGCAAGCCAACATCAACCAGGCCCTGGACTTCGAGACGGCCGCGATCGTCGCGTCCGACTTCGAGTTCGAAATCGAGAAGACCGCCTTCGAGGAAGAGGAAGTGCTTCAGGTAAAAGAGGACCGCGCCGAAGACATGTCGTTTCGGCCGCCCGTCGTGACCGTCATGGGCCACGTCGACCACGGCAAGACCTCGCTTCTCGACGCCATCCGGGACACCAACGTGATCGGGGGCGAAGCCGGGGGCATCACCCAGCACATCGGCGCCTATCACGTGCGGCTCGATAAGGGCGACATCGTGTTTCTCGACACGCCGGGCCACGAGGCATTTACGTCGATGCGCGCCCGCGGCGCCAAGGTAACCGACATAGTCATCCTGGTGGTGGCCGCCGACGACGGCGTCATGCAGCAGACCATCGAGGCCATAAACCACGCCAAGGCGGCCGAAGTCCCCATTATCGTCGCCATAAACAAAATCGACAAACCCAACGCCAACGTGGACAGGGTCAAGCGCGAACTCTCCGAACACGCGCTCATCCCCGAAGAGTGGGGCGGGACCACCACGATGGTCGAGATCTCGGCCAAGAAACGCACGGGCATAGAAGACCTGCTCGAAATGGTGATCCTCCAGGCCGAGCTGCTCGAACTCAAGGCCAACCGCAAGAAGGAGGCGAGGGGCAGGGTCATCGAGGCCAAGCTCGACAAGGGCCGGGGCCCGGTCGCCAGCGTCCTCGTGCAGGAAGGCACCCTCAAGGCCGGCGACGCCTACGTGTGCGGGATCTATGCGGGCCGCGTGCGCAACATGTTCGACGACCGCGGGCACAAGATCGAAACGGCCGGGCCCTCGATCCCCGTGGAAGTCCTCGGATTTTCCGGCGTCCCCAACGCGGGCGACGATTTCATCGTGCTGGCCGACGAGAAACAGGCCAAGAATGTTGCCGAGCACAGGCTCCTCAAGTTCCGCGAAAAGGAACTCTCGCGCACCAGCAAGATCACGCTCGAGAACCTCTTCGACCAGATCCAGGAAGGCGAGGTAAAGGAACTCAAGCTGATCCTGAAAACCGACGTGCACGGCTCCCTCGAAGCCATCGCCGATTCGCTTCTGAAACTCTCGACCTCCGAGGTGAAGGTCAACCTCATCCACCAGGGCACCGGCGCCGTAACGGAAACCGATGTCATGCTCGCTTCGGCCTCGAACGCCATCATCATCGGGTTCAACATGCGGCCCGACCCGAAGGTGCAGGAACTGGCCGACCAGGAGAAGGTGGACCTGCGCTTCTACGACGTCATCTACCAACTGCTCGACGACATCAAGGCGGCCATCGTGGGCATGCTCAAGCCTATCTACAAGGAAAACGTGATCGGCAGGGCGGAGGTGCGCCAGACATTCCATGTCCCCAAGATAGGGATGATCGCGGGCTGCTCGGTGCTTGACGGCCGCGTCGAAAGAAACTTCAAGATCAGGGTGCTGCGCGAAAGCGTGATCATCTTCGACGGAAAGATCAGCTCGCTCAGACGGTTCAAGGAAGATGTCAAGGAGGTAAAGTCCGGTTTCGAATGCGGTATCGGGATCGAGAACTTCAACGACGTCAAGATGGGCGACATCCTGGAAGTCTATGAAATCCAGGAGATAAAGCAGGTCCACGAGCCGGAGCACGACCGCAGGGCGGGGCAGTGAGCGGTGATGAGTGAAGAGTGAGCGGTGAAGAGTGATGAGTGAGCAGTGAAGAGTGAACGGTAAGTGATGAAGAGCGGGGGCGGGGCGCGGTTATGACAGTGAGCAGCGGGGTCGGGGCGCCGCTATGACGGTGGGTGTTGCTTACCTGGTTTTCAGGCTCCATGAGATACACTCGCTCAAAGAGAAGCGTAAGATCGTGAAGGGCCTGATCGAAAAAAGCCGAAACCGCTTCAACGTCTCGGTGGCCGAAGTCGCCGACCAGGACGCGCATCAAAGAGCGGCCATCGGCATCGCGGTGGTGGGAAACGACGGCCGCGTGCTCAATTCGCTTCTGGACCGCATCATCGACTTCATGGAAGCCCTGGGCCTGGCCGAACTGGTAAGCCGCGAAATCGAGCTTATACCGATGGGCTGAGAGCGGATGGTGGATAGTGGATGTTGGAGAGTGAACCTTGGATGCTCGATGTTACCCCTTCACTGCTCACTGCTCACTGCTCACTGAAGTTGGGGGTGTGAGGAAAGTATGAAAACGGACTACAAGCGCTCCGACAGGGTTGCGGACGTGCTGCAAAAAGAGATCGCGGACCTCGTGCTTCGCCGCGTAAAAGACCCGCGGGCGGTAAACCTCACCGTGACGGGAGTTCAGGTTACGCCCGACCTCAAGCACGCGCGCGTATTCTACTGCGTCATGTCGGGGAGCGCCGACGAGCGGGCCAAGCAGGACGCGGCGTCGGGCCTGGAGAAGGCCAAGGGGTTCATTCGCCAGGAACTCGGGAAGAGACTGCGCCTGAGATACATTCCTCAACTCTATTTCGAATACGACATCTCCTTCGAATATGGGGACAAAATCGAGAGGTTGTTGAAAGATATACACAGGGATGAGTGACAACCGGACGGAAAAGATTCGGGAAATTATATCGGCGATCGGGGAAAACGAGAGCTTCCTTGTCGCGACCCACGTAAGGCCGGATGGGGACGCCATCGGCGCCGTGCTCGGGATGAAGCTCATGCTTGAACGCCTCGGGAAAAGGGCCGACGCATTCTGCCGTGACGGTTTTCCGCCGGAATTCGGTTTTTTGCCGGCCGCCGATACGGTCCGCGCCCGCCCGCCCGCCGAGGCGGGCTACGACGCGGCGATCCTGGTGGACTGCGGCGATTTCGACAGGGTGGGCGACGAACTCGCCGAGTTTATCGGCAGCCGCGTGCCGGTCGTAATCAACATCGACCACCACATCAGCGGGGCGCCTTTCGGGACGGTCCACTGGGTGGACACCGGCACGAGCAGCACCTGCGAAATGCTCTTCGAGATATGCATGCGCCTCTCGCTCACGCCGGACCCCGACATCGCCGCCCTGCTCTATACCGGGATCCTCACCGATACCGGTTCTTTCCGGTTCTCGAACACGAACAGGCGAGTTTTCGAGGTCGCGACGGTCCTCGTGGAAGCGGGCGCGGACCCGGCCTATATCGCGCAGGAGGTCTACGATTCGACCTCGCCGGAAAAGTTGGGCCTGCTCGCCCTGGTGCTCGGGACTGTGGAATTTCACGCGCGCTCGCGGATCGCCACAGCCGAGCTGACGCGCCGTATGCTTTCGAGCACGGGCGCCACGCACATGGAGAGCGAAGGGTTTATAAACCACCTCAGGTCGGTGAAGTCCGTCGCCATGGCGATCCTTTTCCGGGAAGGCGGCGACGGCGTGATCCACGTCAGCCTGCGGTCACGGGACGGGGTGGATGTCGCCAGGTTCGCCCAGCGCCACGGGGGCGGAGGACACCGGCAGGCGGCCGCGTGCCGGATTGCGGGAACGCTCGCCGTCGTGCGCGAGATGGTGATCAATGAAGCCGTGGAATATGTCGGCTGATGGCATGGAGATATCGAACGACCTATTTTGGAGGCCGGATCTGATGCGGAGCGAACCGTTGGCCGGCCTGGACGAAGCGGGGGGCATCCTGGTTGTCGACAAGCCCGAGGGGGTGAGCTCGACGGGGGTTTCGACCAGGATCAAGGGGATACTCAAGCCCCGCAAGATCGGCCACACCGGGACCCTCGACCCGTTTGCGACCGGCGTGCTCGTGCTCTGCTTAAATGAGGCGACCCGCGTGGCCGACCAGTTCATCAATTTGAACAAGGTCTATGTGTCGACCCTGCGGTTCGGAACGGAAACCGACACCCTCGACAGGACGGGCCGAATCGTCGCCACGAGCGGCGTCCGATTTTCCGAAAAGGACCTGGTCGAGGCGCTCGATTTCTTCCAGGGCGAATGCACGCAGAGGGTGCCCAGGTTCTCGGCCGTAAAGGTCGGCGGACAGAGGCTGTATAAACTCAGCCGGAAGGGAATCGAGGTCGACCGGCCCGAGCGCGAGGTCTGCATCCATTCGATTGCGCCGCATTCCTTCGACTGGCCGGAAGCGGTGCTCGAAATTTCGTGCTCGAAGGGCACATACATCCGGCAGCTTGCGTCCGACATAGGACAAAGACTGGGAAGCGGAGCGCATCTTTCGGCCCTGAGACGCCTGAGCGTCGGGCCTTTTCACGTCGAGGGAGCGTTGAGCATGGACGAAGTTTCGGCGGGCGCGCGCGACCGGATCGTTGAAAAGATCGTACCGCTGAACGACACCCTTTCCCACCTGCCCTGGACGGTCGCCGAAGAGGAGCGGGTCCTGGCAAAACTGCGATACGGCCAGCTCGACCGGGAATGGGCGAACTCGAAGGCGGGGTCCTTTTCCGGGCATGCGGGCCCGGTCAGGATACTGACGGGATCGAACAGGCTTGCGGCGCTGTGGTGGCCCAATCCGGCCGCCGTCGGATCGCGGCGCCTGCGTGTATTTACGTTCTGAGCGGAGAGCTTATGACCATTAGTGCTTGGACAGATTTGCGGTTCGGGTTTTCAGCAGGATCTCAGGTAGACAATCGGAGGCCGCCTAAACGGCCAGGCCCGGCAAATTTGCCGGAAATAATTTTTGTCCCGGCTTATTTTTTTGCACATGAAGAAGGAGGTAAACAGCCGTGGTAATGACCCCAGACAAGAAGAAGGAAATTATCGATGATTTCAGGGTGCATCCGTCCGATACGGGTTCCCCCGAGGTGCAGATAGCACTGCTCAGTGAGAGGATCACCTATCTGACCGAGCACTTCAAGACCCACAAGAAAGATCACCACTCGCGCAGGGGCCTTCTCAAGCTGGTCGGCCAGCGCAGGCAATTGCTGAACTACCTGAAGAGAAAAAGCATAGACCGCTATAACAGCGTTATCGAACGGCTTGGACTGCGCCGTTAACGGCATTCCCGGCAGTTCATGGTGAGTTGCCGCAAGACGGCGAAAAGATTCGTCGTAAAAAAAAAGGATAATACATAGATGAAGCACTCAGTACAAATTGAAGTGGGCGGCCGGCCGCTCATTTTCGAAACCGGGCAGGTCGCGAGACAGGCCGGCGGTTCCGTCCTGATGCGATACGGCGACACGGTGGTTCTCGTTGCCGCCACGAAGGATGCGGACCGCGTACGGGACATAGATTTCCTGCCGCTGATGGTGGACTACCAGGAAATGAGCTATGCCGCCGGCAGGATTCCGGGAAGCTTTTTCAGGCGCGAAATCGGCCGCCCGAGCGACAAAGAGACCCTAACCTCGCGTCTTATCGACCGCCCGATTCGTCCGCTCTTTCCCAAGAAGTGGATCTACGACACGCAGGTCGTCGCAACGGTCCTGTCCGTGGACCTGGATAACGAACCCGACGTAATAGCCCTCATCGGCGCGTCGGCCGCGCTGCACATCTCGCCCGTTCCCTTCAACGGACCGGTTGCGGCGGTGCGCGTGGGACGCGTGGGCGGCGAGTTCGTCATTAATCCGACAACGTCCCAACTCGCGGAAAGCGACATGAACGTCGTGGTCGCGGGCAGCCGCGACGCGGTCGTAATGGTCGAAGGCGGCGCGCAGTTCGTTCCCGAGGAAGACATCGCCGATGCGGTCATGTTCGCCCACCAGGCCATCGTGCCGATCATCGAGGCGCAGGACGAACTCCAAAAGCTTGTCGGGACCGTCAAGGAAGCCGCCCCCGAGGTGATAGTCGACGAGGCCCTTGTCCAGCGGGTAAACGATCTCGCCCTCGAAGAAATGCGCCGCGTCATGACCATCCCCGAGAAGTTCCCGCGACGCGATGCGCGCAGGGCCCTGAAAAAGCAGGTCAGGGAAACACTTGCCGCCGATTACGAGGGCAGGGAAAAAGAAATCGACGCGATCCTCGAAGATATCGAAAAACACGTCGTGCGGCGGCGGATGGTCGAACAGCGCAACAGGATCGACGGGCGCGCCTTCGACGAAATCCGCCCCATTACGATCGAGGTGGGCAGCCTGCCCCGGACGCACGGGTCGGCCCTGTTTACCAGGGGTGAGACGCAGGTGCTCGCGGTCGTAACCCTCGGATCGTCCTCGGACGAGCAGAAGATCGACGCCCTGGCCGGCGAAACCTTCAAGTCCTTCATGCTGCACTACAATTTCCCGGCCTTCTCGGTTGGCGAAGTGCGGCCCCTCAGAGGCCCCGGACGCCGCGAAATCGGCCACGGCCAGCTTGCCGAGCGCTCGATTAAGCCCTCGCTGCCCCAAAACGGCGAATTCCCCTACACCATCCGCGTCGTGTCCGAAGTGCTCGAATCCAACGGATCGAGCTCGATGGCGACCGTGTGCGGCGCCTCGCTCGCGCTCATGGACGCCGGGGTCCCCGTTTCCGAAGCCGTTGCCGGCATCGCGATGGGACTGGTGAAAGAGGGAGACGAGTTCATCGTCCTGTCCGACATTCTGGGCGACGAGGACCACCTCGGAGACATGGATTTCAAGGTGACCGGCACCGAAGTCGGTATCACGGCTTTCCAGATGGACGTCAAGATTTCCGGGGTAAACCGGGAAATTCTCAGCAAAGCTCTCAACCAGGCGCGCGCCGGGCGGATTCACATCCTCGGCAAGATGAAGGAAGCCATCACGCAGCCTCGGCCCGTGCTTTCGCCCTATGCCCCACGCGTCATCACGATCCAGATAAACCCCGATAAAATCCGCGATGTTATAGGTCCGGGAGGCAAGATGATACGCTCGATCGTCGCCGAGACGGGGGCGAAAATTGACATTGACGACAGCGGCAGAGTCGTTGTAATGAGCCCTGACGCGGCGGCGTGCGATAAGGCCATCAACAAGATCAGGCAAATCACCGCCGAGCCGGAAATCGGCCAGCTCTACATGGCCAAAATAGTCAGGGTAACGGATTTCGGCGCTTTTGCGGAGATTCTGCCCAATACCGAGGGCCTGATCCACATCTCGCAGCTCGAGCACCATCGCGTGCGCAAGGTTACCGACGTGGTAAACGAAGGCGACGAAGTCCTCGTGAAGGTGATCGACATCGACAAGGACGGTAGGATTCGGCTCAGCCGAAAAGCGGCCCTTCCGCCGGAAGAGCGCGAAAAGCAATAGCCGGAACTCGGAAGACAGAGGACGGAAGACGGAGGTCGGAAGAAGGAGGCCACGGGATAGAGGCCGGAAATCCTATCTCCGATCTCCGAATTCCGAACTCTGTAAACCGGCTCCTTTTAGCAGCAAGGGGGAAAATTGTACCGGAAAACGGTTCTCGGCAATGGGATTCGGGTGGTGACGGAAAAGATTCCATCCGCCCATTCGGTTTCCACCGGCATCTGGGTCAGCACCGGCTCCCGTGACGAAACGTTCGAGGAGCGGGGGATCACGCACTTTATCGAGCACATGCTCTTCAAAGGCACCCGGAGGCGGAGCGCCCTCGATATCGCCAAGGAATTCGATTCCGTCGGCGGCTTTGCCAATGCTTTTACCTCGAAAGAGCATGTGTGCTTCCATGCCAAGGTCCTGGCCGCGCACCTCCCGCTTTTGATCGACCTCCTCGCGGACCTGTTTCTCGAATCGGTTTTCGATCCCGTCGAAATCGACCGCGAACAAAACGTAATCCTCCAGGAAATCCGCATGGTCGAGGATACCCCCGACGAATACATTCACGTACTTTTCCAGGAAAATTTCTGGAAATTCAACTCGCTCGGGCTGCCCATCTACGGAACGGTCGAGACGGTTGAAAGTATGCGCCGGGACCACATGCTTACGTATGTTTCGCGGAATTTTCATCCGGAAAACATCGTGATATCCGCCGCCGGAAACCTCGATCACCAGAACTTCCTGGACCTGATAGCCCCCTCGATGGAAACCCTCAACCACAGCGTCAAGAACTCGTTGCGGCAAACCCCGCAACACCACTTCTTCTCGCGCGTCGTCACAAAGGACCTCGAACAGGTGCACCTGGCCATCGGGATGCAAGGCGCGTCGCAAACCGACGAGAGCCGGTTCGCCTCCCATTTGCTCAACGTCATTCTGGGGAGCAGCATGAGCAGCCGCCTCTTCCAGGAAATCCGCGAAAAACGCGGCCTGGCCTACTCGGTCTACTCCTTTTCGCACAGCCATCACGATACGGGCATGCTCGGCATCTACGCCGGCATCGCGCCCGATAACATAGAAGAAGTCCTGCGCCTCATCAACGGGCAGCTCGCCACCCTTTCGGACACCCTCATCCCCGTGGCGGAACTGAGCGCGGCCAAGGAATATATCAAGGGCAACATGTACATCAACGCCGAGAGCAACGACTCGCGCATGAACCGCCTGGCCAAGAACGAATTCCTGTTCGGACGCTACGTTCCCTTCGAGGAAATCGAGGAAAAGATAAACCGCATCACTCCCGAAGACATTCAGGACTGGTTCCGGAGCATCTACAGCCGTGACAGGATGGCCGTCCTGCTCTACGGTCCCGTCGAAATGGACTCGGCGCAACTGGAAAAACTACTGGCCGAAGGATAAGCCGATGCCTCTGCTTTGCCAGGCGCTTGCAAGCGGCTCCAGGGGAAACGCCATCCTTGTGTGCAGCCCCCGGACGCGCATCCTGGTGGACGCCGGGACCACGTGCAAGGAGCTGGTGCGCCGGCTCGACAAGGCCGGGGCGGACGCAAAGCGGCTCGACGCGTTGATTATCTCCCACGAGCACAGGGACCATGTCGGCGCGGCCGGGGTCCTGAGCAGGAGGTTCGACCTCCCGGTCTTCCTGAGCAGGGGGACGCTCGACAATTTGCCGCCCGAAACCGGCCGCCTCGCCTCGGTCGCGGTCTTCAGCCCCGGCAAGTCATTCGAGGTGGGAGACCTGCGCATCCACCCCTTCGCCATATCACACGACGCCGCAGAGCCCGCCGGATTCATCATCGAGCACGAAGGGACCCGGCTCGGCATCTGCACGGACCTAGGGATTGCGACAAACCTCGTCCAGGTGCGCCTCCAGGGCTGCCACGGGCTGGTCCTCGAATCCAACCACGACGTCGGCATGCTCATCGAAGGCCCCTACCCCTGGCACCTCAAGCAGCGCATTCAATCGACCCACGGCCATCTCTCGAACGAAGACTCCCGCCGGCTTCTCGAAGAGCTTCACCATGAGGACATGCGCTTCGTCGTCTTCGCCCACCTCAGCGAAACCAACAACCACCCCGACCTCGTCCTGGAAAGCTGCAACGAGCTGCGAAAATCCGGAAAATGGGATTGCGTGCGCTTCGAAGTCGCCAAACAAAAAGAAATGACCCCGCCCCTAGAACTGAGCTGCAACGGGCGGATATAAACGGGCCGTTGCCCAAACTACCGTTCCCTTTCAGTGCGCATCAAAGATCCGACCAATAACTGCCCGCCACCCAGTCCCGATCTCCCCCGGCAGAGCGATCACTGCCGCCGCTCACCGAAGATGAGAGGTAGCCGGCCTTGTTAAATTCCCCCCCGCTCACCGAGGAATAGGCGCCGCCGGCCGAGTTGTTGCGCCCCCCGCTCACGGAGGACTCGTTGCCGCCGGCCGTGCTGAACGCCCCCCCGCTCACCGAGGAATACATGCCGCCGGCAGTGTTTTGCCACCCGCCGCTCACCGAAGAGCCGTCGCCGCCCGCCGTGTTGCCGTGCCCCCCGCTCACGGAAGAATAGGCGCCGGAGATCGAATTGGTGCGTCCGGCCACCATTCCCCCATAACTTGAGAAGTTGTTCTCAGTCCCGATGCTCAGGTTGTGGGAACCGCTCCTGTCATTTACCGCCCCGCCCGAGGTCCTCGATTCATTGTAGCCGATGATGAGGTTTCCTCTCCCGTTCACCGTCCCGCCGGTAGATCCCGAGCCGTTCACGATCCGGACGTTTACCCCGGAGAAAGTGACGGTCGGGTTCCCCGATGCGTCATCGGCCCGGCTCACCCCCTCAAGGAGGCTGACGAGCTGAGAGACCTGGGCCTGCAGCGCATTGATCTGGCTCTGTTGAGAGTCGTTTTTGCTCTGGAGGGAATTGATCTGGTTCTGCTGAGAGTTGTTCGTGCTCTTAAGCGCATCGATCTGGGTCTGATGGGAGTCGTTTTTGCTCTTAAGCGCATTGATCTGGGTCTGCTGGGAGTCGTTTGTGCTCTTAAGGGCGGCTACTTTGGCATCGACCGCACTCTTGCTATAGTAGAGATCATCGTGGGAGTGGGAGACGGGGGCCTTGCCGCCAAGGAGGCTGTCCGCCTGGGCTTCGGTGTAGTATCGGGTATCGTGGGTGTGGGTTGCGGGGGAGAAAAACTTCCAGTCGTTGCCATCCAGGGTGTCCGCGTTTCCGGCGTATGAGGAGGGGTTTATCTTTATCCTTGGCCCGAAGACCTCTCCCGCCACCTCCACTTCAAGCCACTTCGTGTTGGAGCCAACGACAGTCACCCGGTACGGTGGGGCGGGTTTTTCGGGATAGAGTAACGATACCGGCAGGGCCTTATGCGAGCCTAAAGCGACATGAAACATCCCGGATGCGCCCACGGTCACTTTGGGGAAGGTGTCAACCCAGAGGGGGGTCGCCGCGGTCTCCGAACTATAGATCCTGAATGTTACCGAGTAGGCGCCGGAGGCAAGATAAGCCCCCGCGGCCGTGGTGAGTCTTCCCTCGACGAAGAGCTTGCCCGATACGGCATAGGCGCTCGATGCAAGGAAGAAAACAATCGCCGCAAAAGTGAGAGCGAAAAGGACCGTTGACCTTCTCATGGGATTTGCTCCTTTTTCTCCGTTAACAGAAGACGTGGTTCGGACAAGAGGTGAAAAGGCGAGGGCGAGAAGCGGGAAGAGAAAGCTCTCACACCCTTTCCGGCCCATACACCAAAACCCTGTGCCCTTGATTTGTTAGAGACGATGAGTAGATGTGAAACATGGAAGGATATATGCTTGCGGGAAAGGATCAAATCACGGGAGTCCTTTCCTGTCAATTGGAATCAGGGAAAAGGCCCCCTGTCCGGGCGGCTGACCAGCGCATTGTCAACTTTATTATTACAGGTTGGGAGATCGTCATTCCGGCGAAAGCCGGAATTCAGCGGCGGCGCCCAGTCTTCGGACAGGGTTTGAACGAGGATGAAACTTCATTGACCCCATGAAATTTCATAGGAGCATACTTGGGACAATAGTGATGTCGGCCCCTTAAGGGCGGCTGGATTCCGGCTTTCGCCGGAATGGCGATCCGACACTTCCACCATAAATTTGGTTGACAAAGCACCCGCGGTTCGGCCGGGATTCATCAGGTGAGCGGCAATGCCTTAAAGGCTTTGCGTATCAAGGGGTAGGGCGGTCGAAAAAAAGCCAGGAAGCGTTTTCCTGGCCCTTGTCTCCGGATCGAGGAAGAAGGATTGGTTACTGAAGTTTTTTTACGTTGACTGCTTGAGGTCCTTTGGGTCCACGTTCCACGTCAAAGGATACCTTGTCGCCCTCGCTCAAAGAGCGAAACCCTTCGGACGCAATGGCGCTGTAGTGGACGAAAACGTCTCCCTGGTCCTTGGTCTCGATGAAACCATAGCCCTTTTTGTCGTTGAACCATTTCACGCGGCCTTCCGACATTTCTAAAAATCCTTTCTCTCTCTGGTACCGTTTTCCATTGCTTGCAGTTTCGCTACTCTGAGCAATCTTGCAAAACCCCGCCGCTTGCCGGCCGATCAGCATCTCCCACCCCTAGAGATCGGACCAGACAGTTACCATTAAAGCAAACTCCTACATCAATATCTAATCTGTGTCAAGCATTTGCTTACTCTTGCACTATAATGCATAAAAATAGGTTTGAGACGCTACAGGAAGGATAGCTCTATATCCGAGCTTTGGACCATGAATAGGCTTACAATAATTTTCACCCGAAACTGATTATCGCTTATTAAATTTTGCACAAAGCCCCTTGCCCTCCACGCCGCCGCTTTCCCGCAAAAACCGCGATCCGCTCCCCTGGCGAACCCTACCTCATATGATCCCCTCTTTGGGTGTTCCCAAACGGGACGTTGCCCGGATGCGGAACGCCAATACCGTTCACTTAAAGCGCATCCGGCAGCCAAAGCCGTGGGGCGGGCTTTCCGGGGCTGTAGCCCAAGTCAAAGTTCGATGAATTGTTATGCCTTGGGTCCGGGCGGCGAACTCTACAACCGTCATTCCCGCGGCGTCTTTGGGCGGGAATCCAGCGTCTTCGTTCTTGCAACAGTCTGCACAGACACTGGATCCCCGCCCAAAAACGCCGCGAGGATGACGATCCTTGGGTCCTGGGCTTAACCATGAGTGCATTGCGGTTTTACCGAAATTGATCCGGGCAACAGCCTGTGCCAACGGGCCATCCGGGGAAGGCGCCGTGCCCCCTGGCCGGCGGGGAGTCCGGGCGCTATCCGGCGGCGGCGGACCCGCCTTCGAGCAGATCTTCGAGGGCCTGGCGAAGCGAGGGGAAACGGAAGGAGAAGCCGGCGTCGAGCAGTCTTTTCGGGACCACCCTCTGGCCCTTTACGACCACATCGGCGAACTCGCCGAGGAGCGTGCGCAGGACGAACGCGGGCACGGCGGGAAGAAATGCGGGCCTGCCCAGCGTTGCCGCCAGGACCTTGGCAAACTCGGCGTTTCTTACCGGGTTTGGAGAAACGCAGTTATAGGGACCGGAGATCGGAGGATTTTCAAGCGCCAGCGCGAAGATCCCGAAAAGGTCTTCCTCGTGGATCCATGGAAACCACTGCCTGCCGCTTCCGATGGCGCTCCCGAGAAAACGGCGGAAAACCGGCAGCATCTTGGATAGGGCGCCTCCGCCCCTGCCAAGAACAACCCCGAAGCGGCACAGCACGACCCTGACGCCGCCCTGGGCCGCCTTTTGCGCCTCTGCTTCCCATTTCACGCAAATTTCCGACATGAACTCGTTTCCCGGCGGGCTGCTCTCGTCGAGCACCTCGTCGTCGAGGCGGCTCCCGTAGTAGCCGACGGCCGACGCGTTTATGAGGACCTTGCCGGTGCTGGAAGGGGATAATGCTTCGACGATGTTTCGCGTGGTGAGGATGCGGCTGTCCAGGATGCGTTTTCGGGCCGCATCCGTCCAGAGGGTGAAAATGGAGCTTCCCGCGAGGTTGATCACGGCGTCGCTTTGCGCGACTTGTTCCTGCCAGGGTCCGGGCGTTTTGGGATCGCCCTCGACCATGGCCGCCCAGGGGAGGTCGCCCGCGGCGCGGTTGGAAGACCGGCTCAGCACGAGGACCTCATGTCCCGACTCGGAGAGCCTCCTGGTCACGTATTTTCCGACAAAACCCGTTCCGCCCGTAACGAAGATCTTCATTGTCGGCCACCTCGGCAAAAGATAATTCCCGCGCGACCCAGCCCCGCCGTTATTCGGCCGGCTTGGATTTATTATCCTTGCCGTCCTTGTTTTCCTTGCCTTCAATGCTACCGAAAACGAACTTCGAGATGAGTCCCTCGATGTCCAGCGGGGGCCGTGTTTCGCGAATCACTCCCCCCGCTTTAATGTAGCCCTCCGAGGCGCCCGGCGCAATCTGAATGTACTTGTCGCCGATGATCCCCGAGGTCTTGATGCTGGCAACCGAGTCATCTTCGAGCTGGACATCGTTGTTGATATTGCAAATGACCAGGGCCTGCCCATCTTTGAGCCGAACCGTTTCAACGGTGCCGATGTTCACCCCGGCCATGGTTACCGGCGCCTTGGCCTTGAGACCGGAAACGGTTGAAAAAAGGGCCGTGACCTTATAATGGGAGCCGCCGAATTGAAGGTGTCCCAGGCTGATGGACAGGTAGGCCAGGCACAGCAGCCCGACTATGATAAAGATCCCAACACTGAATTCGAGCCCCTTTCGCTCCATTACTCTTTCCTTTATTAAAGCAGGATCGACGTGATGACGTAATCGCTCACCAGAACGGATATGGACGAGATCACAACGGCGTTGGTCGTGGCGTGGCCCACCTGCTCGGGCCCGAAGCTTCCTTCGTCCACACCCGCGTAAAAGCCCTTATAGGTGCAAATCCAGACGATAAGAACAGAAAAAAAGAAGGATTTGATAATCCCCATGTAGACGTCGCTCCAGATGACGCTCTCGCTGATGCCCTGCCAGAAGGCGGCGGCGCTGACGCCCAGAAGCTCGACCCCGACGGCGTAGCCCCCGACGATTCCCACCACATCGCAGAAAGCCGTGAGGAGGGGGACCGAGATAATGCACGCGACGAAACGGGGGCTGATCAGGTAGGAGTGTGGGTCAATGGCCATGCATTCGAGCGCGTCAATCTGCTCTTCGATTCTCATGATGCCGAGTTCGGCGGTCATGGCCGACCCGGCGCGGCCGGTCACCATGAGGGCCGTGAGCACCGGCCCCAGTTCGCGGATGAGGCTCAGGGCCACTCCGGACCCGAGCCAGCCTTCGGCCCCGAACTTCGAAAGGGTGTAATACCCCTGAAGCCCGAGCACCATCCCCGTAAAGGCGGCCGTAAAGCCGATGACGAAAAATGACTTCGAGCCAATAAATTCGATCTGCTTGACGATCGGCCGGAACTTCCCCGGCGGAAGGAACAGCCCGCGCAGCATATAGAGGAAGAATACCCCAATCCGACCGACGCTGAGTATCTGCCTTATACCGAAAGCGCCAAGCGACTGGATCAATCGCACCACCATCCGGTCCTCCCCTTAACAGCGGTGAGCAGTGAACAGTGAGCAGTGAACAGAAAAAAGACTTACCGAAGAGACGCAGAGGGAACCGTGAGCGGGAATGGAAGGGGCGGACCACCCGGAAACATCTTTTTTCTGTTCACAGCTCACTGTTCACTGCTCACTTCCCCGTGTCCAGGATGCACGTGTGGTAGGATTCGATGTTGACCTGGTGCGGGTCGGCCACTCGGTTCAGGAACTGGTGCACGCGCGCGTCGGCGCTGTTTCGAATCTCCTCGGGAACACCCGCGGCCATCACCCTGCCATTGTCGATCATGATGATGCGGTCGGCTATCTGGAAAGCGCTTTCCAGCTCGTGCGTGACCACAACGACGGTCATGCCGAGGGTCTCGCGCAAGTCCAGGAGCAACCGGTCGAGTCCGGCCGCCGTGATGGGATCGAGACCCGAAGAGGGTTCGTCAATGAAGAGAATCTCGGGGTCCATGGCCAGGGCGCGCGCCAGGCCCGCCCTCTTTCTCATCCCGCCGCTCAACTGCGAGGGCATGAAATCGCAGAATTCGGAGAGCCCGACCATGTTGAGTTTCATCAGGGCCATGATCCGGATGGTTTCGGGGGCGAGTTTCGTGTGCACCTTGAGCGGGACGGCGATATTTTCCCGCATCGTCAGTGAATTGAACAGCGCTCCGCCCTGGAAAAGGACACCGATCCGGCGCCTGTAAGTCTTGAGCCGGCCCTCGGTGAATTCCCCCATATCTTCGCCGTCCACCATGATCTGGCCCGGACCGGTGGGCTTCAGGCCGATCAGGTGGCGCAAAAGGGTGGTCTTCCCGCAACCGCTCACCCCCATTATGACCGTGACCTGGTGTTTCGGGATCCCGAATTTTACGTCGAAAAGCACCTGCCGGCCGTTGTAGAAACTGTTCAGGCCGCGGATCTCTATCAAGTCGGTGGAAGCCATGGGAAGTTACTTGTTCTCCAAAACGATCACATCCGCGAAGATTGCATCCAGATGCGAAAGGGATATCATCCTGGTGGTGTATTGGTCGATTCCGGTGAGTTTGAGCCGCCCGCCCTGGTTGCGCACCGCGTTGAGGATCTCGACCATCACCGCGATGCACGAAGTGTCGACGCACCGCGCGTTGGCGAGGTTGATTTCGAGTTGCCGGGGGCCCTGCTTGCGGGCCAGTTTCAATGAGTCTTTCCGAACCTTGTGGGCCGTGTTTCTGTCGAATCGGCCGTCGAACTCCAGCACGACATGCCCCGGACCGGGACAGTTTACTTGCGATTTTATCATCGTCACTCTTTCCTGGTATCCCCGTTTGAATTCAGCCCCAGATACTACGCCCCAGATACTACGCCCCGATACTGCGCACCAGATACTGCGCCCCAGATACTGCGCCTCGATACTGCGCCCCCTCATTTGTGCCCCTAACCGCAATTTTAGAATATAGAACAATGGACGATAAATAGAAATCATAAAACTGCATTTCGATTTTTCTGCGCCGCACCGGAAATTTTGATATAAAAATAGCGGCTATCCAGCAGTGTCCGGTTAGGAACTTGCGTGCGCCGGTGGCCCCGCCCTGAAAGGGCTTCATATTCCAGCCCAGGGTCAGTTTCGCGGGACGCCACCCTGGGAACGGAAGGCCACAAGATTCATACCCTGAAGGGGTT
>JBAQYM010000316.1:0-10228 GCA_049300095.1 Syntrophobacteraceae bacterium | reverse complement strand
CTTTTGCGCAAAGCAAGACACTGGATTCCCGCCCAAAAACACTGCGGGAATGACGATCCGTAGATCCGGAGATATACGCGGACGGCTTGGAATTCTAAGCTATGCCGCCGGGCATAGCTCCTAAAATCGCTTCACAGGTTGTTTACGAACAACTTCTTAAGCATTCACCGCGGAGGACGGAGGACGGCAAAATCCCCGATCCTCTGTTATCCGTCCTCTGTCTTCCGTTCTCCGCGATCTCTGCGTTCTCCGCGGTGAATGGCTTTTGACCACAGCGGACAATCTTGACATGCTATCGAAACGATTTGCAATTTATATATGACAACCACGCACGCCCACAAAAAAGCTCCCGCGACTTCGGACACCGAGCCGGTACTGGTCCCCTCCTATCCGCCCGAACTGCCGATAACCGAGTGGCGGGACCGCATTGTATCGGCGATCCGTGAACACCAGGTCATCGTGATAACCGGAGAAACCGGGTCGGGAAAGAGCACCCAGATCCCCAAGTTCTGCCTGGAAGCGGGAAGAGGCCGGGAAAAGACGATCGGCATCACCCAGCCCCGCAGGATCGCCGCCATCACCCTGGCCGCGCGCGTCTCCGATGAGCTGGGTCGGGACGGCCCCCGGCTGGTGGGCCATAAAATCCGGTTCCAGGACCGCACCGCGCGCACCACCCGCATAAAGTTCATGACCGACGGCATCCTGCTTGCCGAAGCGCAGAAAGACAGGCAATTTCGGGCATACGACACGATTATCGTCGACGAGGCGCACGAGCGCACCCTCAATATCGACTTTCTGCTCGGAATCCTTCACCGCACGCTCCCCGGAAGGCCGGACCTCAAGGTCATTATCACATCGGCGACCATCGACCCGGAAAAATTCTCGGAGGCGTTCGGCGGCGCTCCCATTATCGAGGTCTCGGGCAGGACCTACCCGGTCGAGCTGCTGTACCGGCCCGCCGAACCGGCCGAAGACGATGAGGCCGAAGACGTCACGCACGTGGACCAGACGATCCGGGCGGTCGACCTGCTCAAATCCGGCCGAGGCAAAAGGGGTGACATCCTCATCTTCATGCCCACCGAGTTGGACATCCGGGAAACGGTCCAGCGGCTCGAAGAGAGACGACCTTTCAACACCCTGGTGCTCCCGCTTTTCGGCAGAATGGCCCCGGGCGACCAGCAACGGATTTTCGCCCCGACCTCCGAAGACAAGATCATCGTCGCCACCAACGTCGCAGAAACCTCGATCACCATTCCGCGAATAAGGTATGTGATCGATACGGGCCTTGCCAGGATAGCCCGCTACAACGCGCGGTCCAAGACCCGGAGCC
Organism: Syntrophobacteraceae bacterium; assembly: GCA_049300095.1. Lineage (GTDB taxonomy): Bacteria > Desulfobacterota > Syntrophobacteria > Syntrophobacterales > Syntrophobacteraceae > SbD1. Next base: position 8,898 of record JBAQYM010000316.1, on the reverse strand, counting down.
TTCCGGTGGCCCCCGTCTCGCAGGCATCGGCCGACCAGAGAAAAGGAAGGTGCGGGCGCGTCGAAGCCGGCATCTGCATCAGGCTCTATTCGGAAGAAGACTACCTGGCCCGCCCGCTCTATACGCCTCCCGAGATCCTGAGGTCGAACCTCGCCGAGGTGATCCTCCGGATGCTCTTTCTGCGGCTGGGAAAAATCCAGGACTTCCCGTTCATCGACCCGCCCTCGCCCGCCGCGATAAAGGACGGGTTCGGGGTTCTTCGCGAACTCGGCGCGGTGGACGAGCACCACCGGCTCACCCCCACCGGCAAGACGATGGCCCGGCTGCCGCTCGACCCGAGGATTTCCCGGATGCTTCTCGAAGCGAGGCGGGAAAACGCGCTCCGGGAGTTGACCGTTCTTGCCGCCGTCCTGAGCATCCAGGACCCCAGGGAACGGCCACTCGAGCAGGAAGCCCAAGCCGACCAGGCCCACGCCAAATTCCGCGATGCGCGCTCCGATTTCGTTTCGCTTCTCAAGATCTGGCAGGCATGGGGACAGGACCCTGAATTCACGGCAGGCTGGAAAGCCTGCCCCACGGCAGGGGCCGCCGACGGCGCTTCCGGCCCCTCCCCGAGAAGCGCGGGCCGGGTCCGCAAATTCTGCCGCGAACACTTCCTCTCTTTTCGGCGCATGCGCGAGTGGCGAGACATTTTCGAGGAAATACGCTCGATCCTCGACGACCTGGGAGACTTTGCGGAAAACCCCGCCCCGGCGTCATACGATGCCGTCCACCGCTCGATCCTTAGCGGGTACCTCAGCCAGGTCGCCGTGCGAAAGGAAAAGAACATCTACACCGCCGCCCGGAACAGGCAGGCGATGGTGTTCCCCGGCTCGGGGCTCTTCAACCGGGGCGGCCAGTGGCTTGTCGCATCCGAGCTGGTGCAGACCTCGCGCCTGTTCGCGCGCACGGCGGCCAACATCGAACCCGAGTGGATCGAGGAGACCGGCAAACACCTGTGCCGGTATAGCTGGTCGGAGCCGCACTGGGAGAAGAAACGGGGCCAGGTCGTAGCCTTCGAGAAGGCCACGCTCTACGGCCTGACGGTTGTCGAGCAGCGCAAGGTGGACTACGGACGCATCAACCCGGTCGAGGCGCACGATATCTTCATCCGCTCGGCGCTGGTCGAGGGCGAGATTTCCGGAAAATACGAATTTCTCGAACATAACCGGGAACTGGTTGCGAGGATCGAGGAACTCGAGAGCAGGACCCGGCGGCGGGACCTCCTGGTGGACGACGAGGTCCTTTTCGGGTTCTACGACTCGCGCCTGCCCCAGATTTGCGACCAGAGGACCTTCGACAGGCTCATCAAAGACCAGGGCGGAGACGGTTTCCTCAAAATGTCGGAAAAGGACCTTCTGCGTGCCGAGCCCGACTTCGACGCGCTCGAACAGTTTCCGGATACATTCGATATTGGCGGGACCCAACTGCCGCTTCGCTATTGCTTTCGACCCGGCGAGGAAGAAGACGGCGTGAGCGTTACCGTCCCCGTCCACGCCCTCCCGGCCCTTGCTCCGGGACCCTTCGAGTGGCTGGTGCCGGGCTTGCTCCCGGAAAAGGTGCTCATCCTCATGAAGGGCCTTCCCAAGGGCGTGCGCAAAAATTTTGTCCCAGTAAACGAGACCGCCCGCGGGGTCTGGGAAAACCTGCCTTTCGGACGTGGCGATTTTTACGCCGAGCTGAGCCGGACCGTCCTCGACCTTACGGGTGTGCGGGTGCCGCCCGGGCAGTGGGACAAAGGCGAGCTGCCCCAACATCTCAGGATGCGCTTCGAGGTGGTCGGACCGGAGGGAAACGTGCTCGTGGCCGGGCGGGACCTCGACGCCCTCAAGCCGCGCTCGATCGAGCGCCACGACGACCGGCTCTGGCGCGAGGCGCGCGGTCGGTGGGAGCGAAACAGCCTCGATGACCGTGATTTCGGCGACCTGCCCGAGAGCGTGGCAATCGGCACGGACGCCCTCGGCCTCTCCCGCATGGCCTGGCCGGGGCTTGCCGACGAGGGCGGGACCGTCGCGGTGCGCCTCTTTGCCGATCCGCGCAAGGCGTGGGAATCCACCCGTTGCGGCCTCCTGCGCCTCTACTCGCAAGTATTCGGGCCGGAGCTGAAACAGTTCAGAAAGGACTGGATCTTCCCGGAACAATTTGCCCCGAAAATTCATTTCATGGGCGGCGCCGGTGAAGCTTCCGCCGCACTATATGATTATATTGTTCGCGAGATTTTCGATCTCCGGTCGCCGCAGCCCCCCGACAGGGACCGCTTTCTGGGAAACATCGAAAACTTGAAGGGCCGCCTCGGAGAACTCGGGCACAAAATTCTCGCGGAAGTCATCGAGGTGGTATCCGAAAGGCACGAAGCGCGCTCCGTCCTGGACCGCTATCGCCGCATGGCGGGCGCGAACGGGGCCGTGGTCGAGCGTCTCGCAAAGATTTCGAGCGAACTGCAATCGCTCGTTCCCCCGGATTTTCTGTCCCGTCGCCACAGCCGGCGGATGGGGCTTTTGCCTCGGTATCTCAAAGCCCTCAGGGTCAGGGCCGAGAGGGCTTATGTCGCGCCGGAAAAGGACAAGGCAAAGGCGCAGCAACTCGCGCCCTACGAGGCGAAATACCGGGAAATCGAAGCGTCGGCCCTTTCCCGGCAAGCCGGACAGGGACTCGATTTCCTCGAAGAATTCGGCCGCATGATCGAGGAATTCAAGATCAGCCTTTTTGCCCCGGAGATAAAAACCCTTTTCCCTATTTCGGCAAAACGTATAGAAAAGAAACTTCAGGAATGGACGACGTGGATACCGACCCGGCCGCAAAGCTGAGAATGCTTGGAGACACCCGCGCACTGCGAGAGCATGTGGTCGATGTGCTGTCCTCGCGTTGCGGCCTCGAGACCCTTTTCCAAAACGACGACTGCACGCTCGGCGTGCGCACATCGAGCGTGCTGTTGCTGCTGGGCGAACAGGCCCCCCGCAACGGCGGGCCGCCCGAAATCTGCGTCATTTTGAACAAGCGCTCCAAAGAGGTCAAGCAGCCCGGCGACCTGTGCTGCCCCGGGGGCGCGGTCGAATCGCGGTTCGATTCCTGGTATGCCAGGCTCCTGGCCCTGCCCGGAACGCCGCTATCGAGATGGCCCTGCTGGAGCGGTCTCAGGCGCGACGAGCCCGAGCGCGCCGACTTTCTCTCGCTCCTGCTTGCCGCCGGTGTTCGCGAGAGCTGGGAGGAAATGCGCCTCAACCCTTTCAGGCTCAAGTTTCTCGGGCCGATGCCCTCGCAATGTCTTATACTCTTTCGCCGGGTCATACATCCGATGGTGGTATGGGTGTCGCGGCAGAAAAAATACCGCCTGAGCTGGGAAGTGGAAAGAATCGTCCGCATTCCGGTGCGGGCCCTCCTCAACCCGTACAATTACGCCACATACCGGCTCTTCGTCCCCCCGCACATGGAGTGGAGGTTCCGGGGCAAGACGGTTGACTTTCCCTGCTTCGTCTACTGCCATGACGGACGCGCCGAACTGCTGTGGGGGGTAACCTTCAGGATCGTCACCCTGTTCCTGGAAATGGCGTTCGGCTTTGCGCTTCCCGATCCCGCAACACTGCCGCTCGTCCCGGCAAGCCTCGACGAGGATTACGTAAACGGCAGGCACAACGGCAACCATGGGCGCGGCCGTCCGGAAACCGCCGCGCCGTCTCATTGATTTATCCGTAAAGGTATTCCCGGGGAAGAATATGACAAATCCAGGCGACGTGGTTCTCGTTTACATGGACAACTCCCCGGCGTTTTTTGCCAGGGTCGAGCAAATAACCCCGGACATCAAGCCCGAATGGTTCCACATAAAGCTCCTGGTGCTCCAGATGCCGCTGCTGGTGGTGACCTGGATCTTGCGGGCGGCCTACTGTAACGGCGAGGAATTCACGATGGGGGGCCATCCCATGCGGATCGAAACAGTAGTCGCCCCCACCGAGGAACAGATGGCCGAGGAATCCGAACAAACGGAGCGCAAAAAGCTCGAAAGGAAGGAACCGCCCAAACCGGCGCTCGTTGAGCCTAAAAAGGGGCAAAAAGTGATTTCGATGGCCGACCGGCGCAAGAAGGAGCCGGAACCGTCGTGAGAGGCGGGCGGGATACCGGGCTGCTTTCAGCGATTAGCGGTTTATGATTTTTTAGACATTTCCGGCAATATGAGGAGCAGTTATATGCGGGCTGTTTTGCCCAAAGAAGGATTTAAACGACCCAACGACTAAGCGGGACGATGTCCCCCTCCCTTCGACGGGAGGGGAAAGGGGAGGGTGTCGGTGATTTCACGCCCTCACGACCCCCTCCCCCTGCCCCTCCCACCCGGGGAGGGGAGACCTCTATCGGCCTTTATCGCGGTTTCTTCGCTTTCGTGGATTTGGACAACAGCCCGTATATAGGGACCACATATCTCCCCTACCCCTGGATCGCGCCTTGTCCGTACAGGGCCGCGCCGAGAGCGCCCACCATGTCCGGATTTTCCGGCACGACGACGCCCTGCCCCAATTCCTCCTCCAACAGCTTCACCGCGCACGGATTATGGGCCACGCCACCGGCGAAAATAAGCGGGGCGCTGGTCCCGACGCGCCGCAGCATGGCGGCCGTGCGCCCCACGATGGCAAGATGGAGCCCCATCGCAATATTTTCCGGCCGCTCCCCCCTTGCCATAAGAGATGTCGCCTCGCTTTCCGCAAAGACCGTGCACATGCTGCTGATCTGAATGCGACGGTCCGAACGAAGCGCAAATTCGCCGAAGTCTTCAAGGGGGACCTGGAGCGCGTTCGCCATGAATTCGAGAAATTTTCCCGTCCCCGCGGCGCACCGGTCGTTCATCTCGAATTTTACCACCTTGCCCGCCTCGGATAGCGAGATCACTTTCGTGTCCTGCCCACCGATGTCGAGCACCGTCCTCGCTTCGGGAAAGAGAAATTTCGCCCCAAGTGCGTATGCCTGGATTTCGGTGATCGTGGAGACGCGGCCGCCCCCGCCGCTCCCTCCCCGGCCCTCTCCCCGGCCCTCTCCCCGGCCCCCTCCCCGGCCCCCTCCCCCAAAAGCTTCCGCGAAAAGCTTTCTGCCGTAGCCGGTGGCGACGATGCGACCGGCGCTTACCCCCCGCATAAGCTTTTCGCACTGTCCGAGCGGGTCGAAGGCGGTGGCCGTTTTCATCTTGTGGACCAAGCCGCCGCCGTTCAGCACGACAAGCTCGATGGACCGGGAACCGATATCGATTCCGGCTGTCATTTCATTCATGGGTATAGGCTCCAGCTATTCCAGCCCACCGATTTCCTTAAAACGGGCGACTATCAGCGCGTCATTTCAACGAATGCCTCGATGCGGGTCTTTAGCTGCTCGACGTCTTCCATGCCGTAATCGGTTTCGATGGCAAGCATGGGGATGCCGGCCGCCTTGAGGGCCTTTTCCACCTTGAAGGCCTCCATGGCGTAAGGCTGGCAAAACGAAAGGGCGTAGTGAATGACGCCGTCCACCTTGAGTTTGCGGGCCATTTCCAGGATGTTTGTCAGCCGCTCGGTGTTGGGCGTGAAACAGGCGCAGTCGATCCGCATGTACCGGTCGACTATGGCGTCGATCATCTCATCCACCGTCTCGCCCGTTTCCTCGACCAGGTCGCGCGTGTTCCGCGTGCCGATGCACGATTCTTCCCCGACGGTCACCGCCCCGGACGATTCCACGATGTAAGGGAGCTTCCAGTTGGGGACGGCCATCGGGCAGCCGGAGAGCATCAGGCGGACGGTGTCCTTGGGAACGACCCCCTCGCCGGCCTTCACCCTCTGTTCCAGCTCGTAGCACAGTTCGCCGATTTTTGCCGTAAAGCGCACGGGATCGTCGTAGAAAGCGATCTGGTTGATTAGCAGGGCGTCCCGGCCCGAGATGGGGACCGGGACCACCGCCCTCAACTCGTTTAAGCGCTGAAGCACCCGCCTGCGGGCGTTCACCAGCCGGATCGCATCCTTGAGGTCCGATGCCGTGATCGTGTTTCCGGTCACTTCTTCGATTTGCTCCTTGAAGCGCACGACTTCCGCCTTCCACAGATCGCGGTCGCAGGCATTCTTCATCTGCGGGATTTCCATCACGTAGACCGGGGCGTATTCGGAGAAGATTTCGTAAGCCTTTTTCTTCCCGTCGCAGGTCGTTTCGCCGACCACCAGGTCGCACGATTCGATATAGGGGCAGAGCCTCGCGAGCTTGAACCCGACAAAGGACTTGATCAGCGCGCAGGTGTTTCGCGGCAGCACCTTTTCGGCCTCGCTTTTCCCGGCCTCCGCCCCGGCGCACAGACCCACCTGGATGGCGTTTGCGGCCAGGACGATTTCTTCGGGAACGAAGACGCAGAACGTGCCGATCACCTTCTTCCCCCGGGCTTTTGCGTCCTGAAGCTCCTTAATGCGGAGGCCGTGGACCTCGGAGAGGACGAAGTCGAGGTATTCCATCCCCCTCAGCCGTCCCTGCTGGCTCATGTAGATATCTCCGTAGAACTTTCCGAGCACTTCGAGCAGACCGGCGTGGGCGTCCACGTCGAGGTTGAGTTTTTCCCACATGGCATCATAGGGTGTCGACATGATTGAATCCTCCGGCATCTGTAGGTTTTTGAGCCAGTATGTAAATTGAATGTCCCTATAGGTCAAATTGCTAATACCTATTATGCCGGTGGGACCTATCGGAAAAGCCGGGCGCGATGGGTGGAAGGTGGGAGGACCTGCCGGATTTGTCCGGGCGATCCGCCGCGTTATCGGTCGTGTTGCGGCACTTGAAGGTTTTATCTGTGCCCGATTTGGTGTAAATGAAGGGACCGAAGCTCTCTTCGTCCTCTTCGTCGCTTCGTGCCCTTCGTGGTAAAAAGGGCCGTAATTCAACCACGAAGGGCACGAAGCGACGAAGAACACGAAGATGAAATTCGGGTAAGAATTCGTAACCGTAATTATGAAAACGAGCACCTGGAAAGTCGGCGGCGAACGGCCGATCTCCGGCGGCAGGCGCCCGATATCGACAGGGAAAGCAGACCCCATGAACATGCAAATTCTCTTTTGCGCATCCGAGGTATCCCCTTTTGCTAAAACGGGCGGCCTTGCCGACGTGACCGGCTCCCTGCCCGCCTCTTTGCAGAAACTTGGCTGCGATGTAAGAATCTTCATGCCCCTCTACCGGTCCGTGCGCAACGGCGCCGGGCCCGTTCTGGAGCCGCTCGTCCAGGACCTCGTCGTGCCGGTCGGCCTCCACGACTACCACGTTCACATCTGGGAGAGCCGCACGGAAACGGACATCCCGATCTATTTTCTTGAAAAAGACGAGTTCTACGACCGCTCCTACCTGTACGGAAGCCCGGTCCGGGGAGACTACGAGGACAACGCGGAAAGGTTCATCGCATTCAGCCGGGCGACTCGGCAGCTTTGCAGCGCCCTGGGCTGGTATCCCTCGATCTTCCACCTCCACGACTGGCAAACCGGGCTGATCGCCCCCTATTTTCAGTTGAACTGGCGCTATAACCCGAAATTGGCGCGCTCCGGGACCGTTTTGACCATCCACAACATCGCCTACCAGGGACTTTTCCCCGCCGGCGTTTTCAGCCTCACCCAGCTTCCGGCATCGGTTTTTTCCCTGGAGGGAATGGAGTTCTGGGGCCAGTGCGGCTTTCTCAAGGCGGGGCTCGTCTACAGCGATTTCTTAACCACGGTGAGCCCCCGGTACAGCCGCGAGATCCAGACGCCCGAGTTCAGCTTCGGCCTCGAAGGGCTCCTGGGCGAGCGAAAGGAAAGCCTGGCCGGAATTCTGAACGGCATAGACACCCGCGAGTGGGACCCGCAAACCGACCGGCTCCTTCCGGCAAACTTCAGCGCGGATGACCTCTCGGGAAAGAAAAAGTGCAAGGAGGTTCTCTGCGACAGGCTTGGCTTCCCGCGAGAAAACCGGGACCACCCCCTGCTCGCCATGATCGGCAGGCTCGCTACCCAAAAGGGCTACGACTTGGTCGAACAGGTCCTTCCGGACCTCATGGAACTGCCGGTAAACCTGGTGATCCTTGGCACGGGGGACGCCGCCATCGAAGCAACTCTCAAGGAGATGGAGCACGCCTTTCCGGGGCGCATGAAGCTATTTCTCGAATTCGACGAATCTCTCGCGCACCTCATCGAAGCGGGCGCGGACATCTTCCTCATGCCTTCCCGCTATGAACCGTGCGGCCTCAACCAGATGTACAGCCTGCGCTACGGGACCATCCCGGTCGTGCACGCGACGGGGGGCCTGGACGATTCCGTCTCGGACGTAATGAAGGAACCGGCTTCGGGGACCGGCTTCAAGTTCTACGACTATGAGCCGGAAGCCTTTTTCGAGGCGGTAAAATCCGCCCTCGATATGTTCGGGCAGGGACCCGTGTGGATGGACATCCAGAAGCGGGCGATGTCGCAGGATTTTTCATGGGACCGCTCGGCGCGCGAGTACATAAAAATTTACGAAAAAACGCTGGCAAGAAAGAAAAGGGACCTCATGAAGAGGCCGGATTTGGGTGCTGTGAGGTGAGGTGCGGTGAGGTGAGGTCTTGTAGGTTGGGTGAAGCGGAGCGAAACCCAACATTTATCCAACGCGGCAGTGTTAAGGCCAATACCGTTCACTTAAGCCGCACCTGGCGGCGATCGTCGTGGGGCAGGCTTTCCCCGGCTGTTGCCCAAAGAAATATTCGATCTGCGCGACTATTGAGCTGGACGTGAGTCCCCCTCCCTGCGATGGGAGGGGTTAGGGGAGGGTGTTGAATTTTCAAGTACTTACGACCCCCTCCCCCAGCCCCTCCCGCCAAGGGAGGGGAGACCTCCGCCCTGTTTTCCAGGCATCCGGGACATGTTTCTCTGC
>JBAQYM010000315.1:0-43802 GCA_049300095.1 Syntrophobacteraceae bacterium | reverse complement strand
CTGGGAATAGACCGCGTGACCCTCTACCGGAAAATGAAAAGATACAGCCTCACTGAAGACGCCCCCCGATGCTGAAATGTTGCATGCAACACCGAAATCATGCAACGCTTCTGTTGCATGCAACACTTTCCCACCCGGACTCACCTCTGTGGGCGGTACTCGCTCCTTCCATAAGTATCCATATAGATTATATAAAATGGGTGGGCTACGGTCCTCGATCTCCCGGGCATGGAACTTGCCTTAACAACAGGCGGGATCTATCGGAGTGCCGGAGTATTTATCCGGCAGGATACGGGAGGGACGTTGGCATCAAATGGTTCTGATCTTAGGCCCCGCATTAATGGCAATTGGGATTTTCAGGAGATAAAAATGCAAAGGAGATGAAACGATGAAGCGTGCTCTGTTATTTTTCATATTTTTGGCCCTGGTTGCAACGTTCAATGCGCCCGTGACATACGCAAACGAGCAAGATGAGGTAGATCGGGCCGTGGCGACAATCCAGGCCTTCCGGGACATGCCCGAGAAATCCATCCCCCCGGAGGTGCTAAGGCGCGCCCAGGGAATGGCTATCATGACGATCTACAAAGCGGGCTTCATGGTCAGCGGGCGCGGCGGCTCCGGTGTGGTGGTGGCGCGAACCGGCAAAGGCTGGAGCGGGCCATCTTCAATCGGGACCGGTGGAGTGGGGTTCGGCTTTCAGATCGGCGCAGAGGCAACCGAGTTCATTTTCGTTCTCAATACTCATGAGGCCGTGAAGGCATTCTCTCATGGAGGAAACGTGCAATTCGGGGGCAATATAAGCGTGGCTGCCGGTCCCGTGGGTCGCACCGCCGAGGCGGATATAACACCCGTTGCCGCAATCTATGCCTATAGCCGCAGCCAGGGACTCTTCGCCGGCGTCTCTCTTGAGGGCACCGTCATTGTGGCAAGAGACGATACAAACGCGGAATATTACGGCCGTCCGGTCACACCGGCGCAGATCCTCTCCGGTAAGGTCAAAGTGCCGGCGGGAGCCAAGAAGCTTCAAAAGGCACTGGCGAGGTACTAATACCCGAGTGTTCATGGCAGGAAAAGCGGCATGCGGAATTTGTGGCCGATAAGGTGGATGGCGTTGCAAAAGTGCACCACATGCCATCGGTTGTCCCGGAACAATAAGCCTGCGGATAGGCTTTCACCAGCGATGAATGTGGCCCACCCCGACGATCGAAATCCCCCCTTGCCCCGTTTTCAAAAGTGGCAAGGGGGATATCCAGAATAAACAGCGTTCAATGACAGCACCTTGTTGCGGCCATATTTTTTGTATGTCACAGGTGGGGAGCGAGTCGCTTCTCATATCCTGTTCGACGTACCTTCCCGCCTGACTCCTTGCAGAACGTCTCCCGGATGCCACGGCAACTCGACCGAAGGGAGGGCGCCTTGTACCATCAGATCCCACATAAATTTCTCGCTTCGCTCGAAATTACGGCGTTGTAGCGTTATCTTAGAATCGTCGCGCTGGGAGGTGGACCCCTTTGGCTCTATGCGATAATGGTCGGAGAAGAGGCTATTCGAGGATTCGTCGAATGAAAAATTTGAGCGGAGGCCCGCTACCGGGACGTCTTTTGCTATTACTCACGTTTCTCTGTCTGCTCACTGTCTCCGGCTGCGCATCCCTGCCCAATGTACAGCCAATGATGGCCCACGAACTCTCAAGCTCCGATCAACCGACAAAGATCATGGGGGCTAAAGGAGAACTCTCTTCAAAGACAAGCAAGGCCATGATCAAACGGCTTGAGGGGCAGGTCGATGAAACCGAACTTCTGCGGCGGCAGATCCAGTTGATGCAGTCCGTCAGTGTGATTCCTTTGGTGGCCGGCAACAAGGTCACCCTGCTCATTGACGGGCCGGTTACCTACGCGGCGATGTTCGAGGCCATCGAAAACGCTCGAGATCACATCAATTTTGAAACCTTCATCTTTGAAGATGACGCAATCGGCAAACGATTTTCCGATCTACTCATCCGGAAAAGCGCCGAAGGCGTGCAAGTTAACCTGATTTACGACAGTTTGGGGTCCAAGAATACTCCGGAGAGCTTTTTTCAACGCTTGCGCGATGCCGGGGTCCTGGTGCTTGAATTCAATCCCGTTAATCCCGGGAAGGTGCGCGCGGGACGGGGATGGTCATTAAGCCATCGAGATCACCGTAAAATTCTGGTCGTTGACGGCGCCATCGCTTTTGCCGGCGGGGTCAACATCAGTGGCGTTTATTCCGGAAGCTCAGCCATTGGGTCTCATAGTGGTGGGAAAAAGGAACAACCCTGGCGAGATACACACGTTCGGATCGAAGGTCCGGCAGCTTTACGGTTCCAATGGCTTTTCACGAAGACCTGGGCGAGGCAAAAAGGACCGGCACTTCCCGGCAGGGACTATTTCCCCTATGTGAAAGAAGCTGGAAACACGCTGGTCAGGGCGGTAGGCAGTTTACCGGGTGAAGAGAAGCGGCGCATATTCATGATGTACATATCAGCCATCACTCATGCGAAAAACTCCATTTACTTAACGACTCCTTATTTTGTGCCTGACGCCCAACTGTTAAAAGCGCTCACCGATGCCGCGGCGCGCGGTGTTGATGTGAAGATTTTGCTGCCCGGCTTCAGTGATTCCGCGTTGGTGTTCTATGCGAGCCGGCATTACTATGCCAGGTTGTTAAAAGCGGGCGTGCAATTGTTTGAGAGGCGCGGAGGGATGCTGCATGCAAAGACGGCGGTTATCGATGATGTCTGGTCCACTGTCGGATCGAGCAACCTGGACACACAAAGCCTCCTTACCAATGACGAGGCCAACGCCGTGATCCTCGGCCGGGACTTCGCCGATAGTATGCAAGCAATGTTTGAAAGAGATTTGGAAGATTCTGATCGGATAAATCCGGAGACGTGGGAAAAACGGTCAGCAGGCAATCATCTAAAGGAATGGTCTGCCCGTCTGCTCAAACACTTGCTATAGCAAACCGTTGGTGGAGCGCTAAAAAGGTTTCTGCTTTTTCCCATGCTCTATGAGTATATCCCCGAGCCATTTTTCCACGGGAATCTTCCCTTGTTCCGTCGATACCAGATAAGGTTTGCCGGACTGAAGACTCTTTGACGCGCAAACATGGATGAAATCCTCGGGGGATTTTATCTGGGATTTGAAGTACTCATACTTATTCCTGATGTGGTCGGCGGCCTCCTGGCTCGAATATTCGATTCCATTCCTGGTGAATGTCAAATGTGATTTCGCTACTTGATCTATCAAATATGCGAAGACCGTCTCGGAGTTTTCCCGTTGATTGCCCGGTTCCCCTCCGTGGGCGGCAAAACACGAGAACAACAGAATACCCAGCGAGCAAAAAATTATCTTCGGAGTCTTCATCGGGAGAACTATGACCTTTCATCGCCGCGGAGGCTACACTTGAATGCTCTATATTATTGCACTTCTCTGAACACCTCATAATAATCATTCTGGACTTCAAAGTACATAGCTTGCAGCACTTGGCGGCACGATGAATCGACCGCTGTCGCCTTCGCGCCGGCGTGTTGCATGCAACACCGAAATCATGCAACGCTTCTGTTGCATGCAACACGCATTTCCTTGCCGACTATCGGCCAGCACGCCGCCCACCAATACGTAAGTTACCGTTATTGCCTCATAATATGGAATAAGTAATACTCTCCGCCTTTCCGGCACAGGTCTTGACTATACCAAAGCATATCTGATCGTCATCCCACGCATTGCCCACCCATCAACGGTCCTGACAGGTGAGCGGTGGTTGGCGATGCTGAAGAAGAACCGGGGAATGTCGGGTCACCTCTGAAAGAGAGAAACCTCTCATATGGAGAATGAATGGGGGTGAATATTCTCGTAATCGATGATGAAGAGAGCATCAGGTTCAGCTTTAGCAGATTCCTCGCAGCCGAAGGGCCTAACGTGACCACGGCCGAAGGTTATCGGGAAGCTCTGGCAAGAATGGATGAGGCAGAATTTGAACTGATACTCAGCGTATTGAAGTCAAGCACTTATGAGAAGGAGAAGTAATGAATAAAAAGGTAACTTATCTGCGAGTTCTGGTTGGGGTCCTCGTTTTGTTGTTGGCGGCCCCGCCTTGGGTCCTCGCACAGAGTGCCGGAACGGGTGCATTCAGGCAGGAAGAACTGGACCAGATGCTTGCTCCGATCGCGCTCTATCCCGATTCCCTGCTCGGACAGATCCTGGTGGCGGCGACCTACCCCGACCAGGTGATGGAAGCGGACAGATGGTTAAGGGAAAATAACAACCTCCGAGGCGATGAACTGAATGCCGCCCTGGACGGCATGGCCTGGGACCTCAGCGTGAAGGCGCTGGTCCCCTTTCCACAGGTCCTTTCCATGATGAGCGACAAAAAGGATTGGACCCAAAAAATGGGTGACGCCTTCATGGCCCAGCAGGCCGATGTCATGGATAGCATCCAGAGACTGAGGGGCAAGGCCCATGCTCAAGGTAATCTCAATAGCACCGATCAGCTCAATGTAGTTGTCCGGGGGGAGAATATCGAAATCGAGCCGGCCAATCCTCAGGTTGTCTATGTTCCCACATACAACCCAACGGTGATCTACGGACCCTGGTGGCGCCATGGCTACGCTCCCTACGCCTATAACCCCTACTACCCCGGCTACCTTTATGACCCCTATTACACAGGAGCGGGCTTTGTTACAGCCGGGCTGTTCGGGTTTGGCGCGGGCATAGCGGTTGGATCATTTTGGCACTCGGGATGGGGACGCTGGGACTGGGGCGGACATAATGTCAATGTCAATATCAACCGGAACATCAATATCAATCGCAGCGACATTAGAAGCGGGGATTTCAGGACCTCCAACTGGCATGATGTGAACCGCCACAGGGGATCACAGCGTTCCGGCCAGGGGACTGTTGGACAGTCCGGGGACAGGCGCACTTCCGGAAGGGCCGCGCTGAAAACCGGGGCCAGACCGACGGCGTACTCAGTCCAGAATGGGCTTCAGCAGCGCACGAGCAAGGCTCAGGCGAGTCAGCGCAAAAGTGCGGGACATAGTAGCCAGGCGAAGATGCGTTCAGACCGTGGTCAGAGGGGAAGCGCCATGTCCTCCGGGAAATCCCGTGGCGCCAGCCGTAGTGGAAAGTCCGTTGGCGGTGGCGGTGGTCATGGCGGTGGCGGTGGCCACAAGTAAGATCATGAATCTACAACACATCGTGATGTGGCAGTTCTAGACGCCGAGATTGTTCGGTAGAACGGAGAGACGGAAATGTTGGGAACAATTCTCCTTATCCTGCTAGTACTCCTGCTCGTTGGCGCCCTCCCTGCCTGGCCACACAGCAGAGCTTGGGGATACTATCCAAGCGGTGGCTTGGGAATGGTCCTTCTGATCGTGGTCGTGCTCCTGTTAGTGGGCGGTATTTGACAGGAGTGAAGGCATCGCAAAGCAGAGTACGACACTCCTTTGCGATGCGGCATGGTCCGGCAACTATAAAACACCGAACTTCTTTGGGAGAAAAGGAGAAAGTTATTGAGCTGTCATCAAGTCATAGGAGTTGGCACAGAGAGGTGGCGCATACTCACCGACGACGAAATGAACGTCGTTGCAGGAAAAGGCGACATACTCTTCTGCGAGATACAAGGGACACGCAGTGTCGCAGATTATGAGGAAGAAACAGACTTCAAAATTGGCGAACATTCCTTGAAGTAGTCGAGGCTTGCTCATGGTTCTTTTTATTCCCATGGTTCATCAACAACGAGAGATCATCACGAATGCATGGGGTGTTACCAAAAACTATCGTTGGAGTATTCCATTGGCCGCTAAACTTATAATAATCCAAAAAGGAGGAATAAAATGATCAAACAGACTTCTTCGAGAATTCTACTCACTATCGCTTTCGTAGCATTAATGCTCACGTTGCCAGTTGCTCATCTCAACGCGGAACCCATTGATGTTAACCAGGCTGATATCAAAGGCTTAAATCAATCAGAAGCCCCTCGTCTAATGGCGCAGGCAACTGAAACTCGTCGTTCAGTCACCAGTTCCACGACAGAAGCGCCGCCGCCAACGGAAGAGCGTCGCTCCGTCACGACATCGACGAGTTCCACGAGATCCACGGCAGAAGCGGCGGCGCCGGAAAAGCCTCATTGCGCGAATCAGTGTCGTGACCAGTATGATCGAAGTATGACCGAGTGCAATCTACCGGACCACCCGCACCACAAGAAATGCGAAAAATGGGCTCGGGAACGTGAAAAGGAATGCCTCGAAACATGCTATCGGAAATAACCTGGGTAGAGGGTCATTGCGGTCGAGGAAATCGCAGATCTATATCCAATGCTTCTGAATTCCACAACAAAGTAAGGAGACAGTATGAAAAGATTGATGTTGTTCGTATTCGTATCGGCCGTTCTGATCATGCCATGCGGTTTATTTGCTCAGCAGACAAACGTGACCAGCACGGTAACAAGAACGGAAAGCGTGGGGACAATCAGCGAGTTTAGCCCCGACACCATCGTGATCCGGTCGGAAACCAGCACATCTCCGAATCGCTACAGCTACACGGAGAAGACAACCTACGTTGACGACACGGGTGCGGCTGTCTCCCGCGAGACTGTTAAGTCCGGTCTGCCGGTGACGGTTTACTACACCCGCGACGGAGATCGCATGATCGCTGACAAAGTGGTCGTTCGGAGAACCACGACGACTGGAAACTCCGGGATCGAAGAGAAGCGGACCAGCACCAAGACGACGACCGAGACCAGATATTAGTCGAGCCGGTTCAACAGCCCGCGGGGATGGCCCCGCGGGCTACGGCATCCCTACGTAGTGAAAAAAGGTGTCAACTGTAAAGATTCAGAAAAGGATTTCGTAGATGATGCTGTGTGGACTCAAGCAAATGAAGGTTATGCCCGGAAGATGGTAGCGACTTCTTATAACATCGCCCCCAGGGCTGCCTGAGGCAGAGCCGCCGGCGTTCCTGCAGCGCAAGAGGCTGCGCGTGAGTCGCGTGGGGCAAACGAAAAGGAGATGGAAAATGGGTACAATTTTACTTATCGTTTTACTGGTTCTATTGTTCGGCGGCGGGGGTGGCTATTATGCCCATGGCCTTTATGGCGGGGCCGGACTTGGGGGCGTTCTTGGTCTAGTGCTCATCATTGCCGTCGTAGTATGGCTGGTAGGGGGTCGCCGAGGTGTTTAACAGCCCCAATCCGTCTGCCGTCAGCGCCTATGAGAAGGATTTGGCGGACTGAGGAAGGGAAGACTTCAGGCTCATCGCAGCCTTTGAGAGCAGTCCCGATGTGACGGTGGCTGGGTTATATTCGACTATGACTGAGCCACCGTGCGCGCCCTCAAAACTTGGAGACAGCCCATCAAGAAGACTTGGGAAGTGGAGCCGCTTTGCTGTCCTCGGTGCGGCATGAGACGAAAATAGTGAGCCTAATTCATGAACCCTTTTAAAGCGTTCATTCTCTTTTAATTGAGGTGGTGTGACCATGTTGAAAAATCTTGTTATAGCGGGAGGGACGGCCATGATTATGAAAGAAATAGCTGACCGAGTACGGCAGGCAAGGATCGATCGCGAGAAAACGCTGCGCCTTAAAAAGGCTGGGATCCTGGCGCTCGGCCTTACCATTGGTAGCACCGTCGGTGCGCTGGCGGGCGTGCTTTTTGCTCCCAGGGCCGGAGAAGAAACGCGTGAGGATTTAATCCGGCGGGGTTGCAACGCATGGGGAAAAATACAAGAAAATGCTTCCCACACCGGACACCGGTTAGCAAGCGCGGTAGAGGAAAAAAGCTCTCGTGTGCGCAAGGTGGCCGAGCAGTACGTCGACGTTGCCAAAGGAGCTTTAAAAGAACCACCCAAGGAGGACGAAGGAACGGATAATAAAAATTAAGAACCGCCTCCTAGGAAAGGAATCGCTTGTGGAAGGATATATCACCTTCAGTCAACTGGGAAAGCTTATTATTTTTCTGGTGGTAGTGGTGGCCGGCGGCTATGCTATTACGACACTCAGAAACGTGAACGCCGCGGTTAAGGATATTGGGGCAATCCTGAAAGACAATCAGGAAGCATTTAACCAGGTTATTCCCAACATCGCCACGGCATCGGAAAATGTGGTTGCTATCACCAACGACTTACAGACAGGTCTTGGTGAAACGAGCAAAGCCGTTGAAACCGCCGACCAGATTGCAACGTACGCCATGGTTATCGGCGAGACAGCCAAAGCTCTAGCAAACCTCTTTACGTCCACTAGAAAACTTTAGTTGTCCGCTTTTGGTTCATGGTTCCAGCAGCCGGAAAATAGTCGGCGCTCCCGGCGGGAGATCCTGAGGGTAATTCTGCGGGGTAGCCCAGTCCGACGGTTACGCGCTGTACAATGACTGATACCGACCATGTTGGTCGGTATGTCACTTGTAGGGGCCACTCGGTGGCACGAATTTTAATGCTGCGTGCTGATCAGGGACCTATACACAACCACGCCTTCCACAATCCCTGGAAGCCTGGGTCTCACATTCATCTTCCCTGGATATGGTGAACACGAAATTAGACCCGTCCGGACGGGCCTCGTACCATATCTCGCCGCCGTGCTCGATGATTATTTCCCTGCAAAGGCACAACCCAAGGCCGACTCCGTCCGGAGTGGGTCCTCCCGATGGCGCGATTCGCTCAAACCTGTTGAATATCTTCTCGCGATCTTCTTCAGCAATCGGTCTTCCGCTGTTGTAGACGTTCAGCCGATAATGCGATTCGTGTTGTTCAAAACCAAAGGAGATGGTGCATCCCTTGCTCCCATACTTGATGGCATTGATGAAGAGGTTCCTATAGACGGCCTTCAGCCAGGTCTTATTGGCGCGGATGGCAATGGAACCGGAGGGAATGGCCCCCAGACGATTGTCGATGATAATCTCACGCCTGGTGATATCGTCCGCGAGTTCTTCCAACACGGCATCGATGATATCCTGCCTCAGGTCCAGCGCTTTACGCTCCATTTCCATCGAGCCCCCTACGATGGAGGCTTTGCCGAGGTAATCCTCCGCGGTTCCCAGCAGGCGGGCGCAACGGGCCAAGAGGTCATGTACGGTGTTGGCCGGGCTTTGTTCCAGCTTCCCGTACACGCCTCGAAGCATGAGCTTCAAGATGGAGGCAATGGCGACAAGCGGTCCCCTGATGTCATGAGACAGGGCCATCACCATATTCAGAATCTGTTCGTTCAAATGCCGAACGCGTTGTTCGGATTCAAGGAGTGCGGCTTCCGCCCGCTTACGCTCGGTGATATCCGTTATGGAGGTTCTGCAAAATCCGGCGCCGTTTGCGCTTTCCATGAATATGCTGTCGAGACGGGCATGGAAACCACCGCCATCTCTTACGTTAAATCTAACTTCGCAGGTGTGGTCTTCACGGGTGTCGAAAACCTTCTTTAAGTGGGAGAGAAACGCCCTCCGGTCGCTTTCTACCACCATAGTCACAATGGGGATGTTGACGAGGTTGCCCCTCGCGATGCCCAATTGATTTGCACCTGTAAGATTGATCTCGATGATCCGTCCCTGCACATCGAAAGTAAAATAGCTGAGGGGAGCAAAGTCGTAGAGGTCCGCATAGCGCATGCGGGATTCTTCGAGCCGTGCATGCGTGCTACGAAGCTCCTCGTTTTGGATTTCGAGTTCAACCTGATGGATTTGAAGCTCATGGATCAACTGACGCATATCCTCACGGGAGCTTTCGATGAAGGGATTTTCACCCGACTCCAATGCTTTTTCCGCCCTGCTTCGAAGATCGTCTCCGGTGGGTTTTTTCTGCTTCATAAGCAAAATCTCCTCGCTTCGCACGGTCCCCCGCTGGCATTCTTCATCGAACCGGCATTTTGCCTGCGGCTTCCTTCAAATTCCACCTTGCGGGAGCCACCCTTGCCGTCCGGCTAACAGTTCCCCCTGTCGGGTCTGTAGAGGACTTGCACCTTCAAGTGAATGAACCCTGCCGGGCGCACATATCGTGCATATGATAAAAGATCGAGAGGCAGAGCCCTTACCGGTTCTGCCATGAAACTGTCAGGAACTGCGGATTAATTAGGGAATAACTCTATCAGGGTTAGCTGTCTGAGGCCTGCCGTGCGTGCGGATGCGTTTGGATAGGCGAACGTGCATTTTTGTTCCGCCAATTTTGCTACAATTTCACGCAACCGCTTACACCTCTGGCTGGTTCCATCTTGTTTTAATCGATCTGGGTGGCAATTATCAGCAAACGAACTACTGCTTTCTTACGACGGCCTCTCTAATAGATCTGGTGACGTCCCGCATCGAACTCCCGCATCCCACTCGCAGACCGACGCGCTGTGCCCAGCTCTTGCCTTTGACCTTCAGGGTGTATGTGTGCATGGTGCGGCCGGGGTCTCCTTTGTAAGGTTCGAATTGATGTGAGCCGATGTTCATGTCAAGATCATTTTCACAAGGCAGCGCATTGGAGTCTTTACAGCCTGAGACTGCGGCCGGATTATGCACCAATGTCCAGAAGGACCGGTATAGACGGCTTTCAGAATCGGCCAAATGCACCACGCGGATGAGATAACGGGTTTGGGATCCCAATACCCGGACCTTGGTCCAGAAGTCAACGGTCTCGGCCCCGGGGTTGTCCCCTTCCAGTCTGAAGTTACGGACAATTTTGCTTTCAACAGTATAAGGCATTGTGCTGGTATAATGGTTGTAATTGCTTATGTGCCGAAAGCATTCTTCGGGTCCTGCCTCGATAAGCCCGATACTCTGGGCCATGACCGTATTGCCGTCAATCTTCTTCACGTCGAAGAGGATTCCCCCCTTCTCGAGCTCTGCGTGATCAGGGACAATGATTATCCTGGAGTATGCCTGATCCCATGATATGGGCATTGTATTGGTAAGAGGATCGGCCTTAAGATCAATTCCGGCCCCCACAAGCATTGCGAAAACCAACGAGGCCAGTACGATCCCAATCCCGGTAAGTAATGAAGACTGCTTGTTTTTCGGCATAGATTCTAGTTCGCTCCAGTACCCGCGGCAGGCATTCTACCCGCAAATTGTCTGCCGAATGACATTCTGACTATAGATAATCCAGGTGCGGCTGATCGATTACCGTGCTGACAGCGAAAGAAGGGCCCGTGACTCATTGGAGCGTTGGAACACTCGTAGTTCCACTGCCCTGGTGATAGTATCAATCGATACATACTCCAAATGGTCAGGCGAACAGGCTCCCGAGTTCGCATAAATACCTTTTCCAAAGCTGGCGCATGCGGGCTGATGGGTATGGCCCATGACCACAGTGTCGTATTTGCCCATCATCAAAGCGTTGCGAGCGGCAAATCTCGGTGATCCAAGGGAACGAGCCAACCGTTGACATGTCATGTAAAAATGGCCTTCAAGAAAATCGGCAACTCGCCTGAAATTCAATAGACGCACCTTCCCCATCATCCAGGTAAAAAAGAACGGAACAGGTCCTTCGCGAATAAGAGGGTCGAACTGATGACCATGGATCAGCCAGATTCTAAAACCTTTATCTGTCAGGCATACCTGCTTGACCGCGTTCATGTGACGTTCTGTCACCAGATCGTGGTTTCCGAAGATCATCGCGCAAGAGGGGGAATTCCATCTGCGGGTGATACGAGGATAGCGTTCGATTGCTTTTTCAAGCATTTCCGTTTTCGAACCAGGGCGACGGCCATAGTCGGTCTGATAGATATCGCCCATTAATACAATCTTATCATGGGATCGCGTCAAATGGTCATCGAACCGCAGCAGGTGATCCTCAACGTTTCTGAAACGATCGGAAAGTAGAGTCGGCGCCAGATGGAGATCACCAAAGGCTGCAATGCGCACAATAGGTTCCTTTTTGTCAAGTAGGTTCGGCCGAGGGCAATTATCCCGCAAGAAAAAGTTTTTACTAAGACGTGTGCAGGACGATAATCCGCTACGGTTTGTAAATATCAAGATCTGTGCCGAGAGACGAGCGATCTCGATTATTCCGTATTGTGAAGGTATAATAAGTAGTTAACGGTGAATTAGCGGTATGCTGGGCTATTGCCGGCAAGAAAAGGCATGTTGCATGCAACATAAGCGTTGCATAATTTTTGTGTCACACGCAACATCTTAGCATCAGGAAACGTCCTCAGAGAGTTTGTATCTTTTTTATTTTTCGGTAGAGGGATGCGCCCGATCCCGAGGATCAGGCCTGTTGTTTTGATGATCTTGAAAAATCAGACTCGGAAGAAAGAGGGGACTCAGCTCGACATGTGCAGAGCTTCATTTGGTCCTCTTAGCGGCAAAACGGAGTGCGCCCGGAAGGATTTCGAGTTCGAGCGGCGTCTTACCGAGCAACTCCCCATCCGCCTCGATCCACGCGGGGGGATCGGAATCCAGGGTGATTCTCCTCGCATGCGCCGTCCTGATTCGGGAATCCTTGACATGCGCCCCGAAGTAGGTGAGCGGGATCATGCTCAGCAGGTCCAGGTTGCTCATCGATTCGGCCCATACCAACTGGCATGTGCCGGAGGATGGCGAACTTCCGGGGGCAATTGCCATTCTCCTGCCGAAATAACGGCCAAGCCCCGCCGCAAAGAAAGGGGCGCACGCATTGAATGGGACGCCGTCTATTGCACCGTTCAGCCGCAACGGCTTTACCCGCCTGAGTTGCTGGAAAACGCTCAGCACATAGGCGATCCAACCCGAACGGACGAGGCGGCGGGACCGGAAATGACGGATCACTTCCGCATCAAAACCCACACCAAGGACCATCATGAATGCTTTCCGCTGGGCCTCGCCGCGTATGCCGCAAAACCGGCATAGACCGAGGCTGACGGGTACGACGGATTCCCCCATCGCGGTATGCAGCCGTTCGGTCAAACCGGACCCCGCTTCAAAGTTGCGGATGTAATCACATCCCGTGCCGAACGGCACCATTCCGACAGAGGGCATCTCCCCCTGCCTTTCCCCCCAGAGTCCATTTACCACTTCGAAAAGAGTCCCGTCACCGCCTACCGCAATAACCCGCTCGTATCCATTGCGGCGGACCGACGCAGCCAGAATCTCCGCATGCCCCGGGTATTGGGTCCACCACGTTTCGATTTCTCTTTTCCGGGGACCGAGTGCTTCGAGAAGAGCCGGCCACCGGCTTCCGGCCTTTCCACTTCCGGATGTGGGATTGGCAATCGCGGCGATTTTCATTGCTCACCTTACGAAAACGATGTCGAAAAGGGGAAATCCCTTTCCGTCGCACATACACGTGCGTAATACCCAACCACACGAAACACATGAAGGATCAGAATCCGTGGCGCAATACCCCTCGCTGATTGCGGGAAGGGCTGAGAAGAGGACATGATGATACCCTCACCCTGCCTCGCCAATAGAATTGAAAGGGGTTGAGGAGGGCTCAACAGGTCAGGCTTTCAAGGGAATACCACCGGGAAGGTCCTGATCCAGGTCATGCCGAAGGGGCCGCCTTTACTCCAGCCATAACTTACCTTCATGAATAATGCGTCAACTTGACCCCCAAACGATGCCGCAGCCGATTTCGGGGTCGGATTCCACCCGAAAGGACCTTTGGGATTACCCCGAAGGCACATCGAATCATCCGGTATCCTAATGAAAAACGCAAGCGAAAGCTCAACGGGACCGGATCCAGCAATTTCAGAACACACCACTGGCTTCGCTGTTGATAGCCTCAATGCCCACCACTCTGCGTTGGAGGGTGATCAGACGAAGATTATGCGATGGTGACGGGGCAGAGGAAAAGCTGATACAGCATGGACATACCATCTTCTTGCATGGTAGACGACTCTGGTCCCACCTTTACGAGCCACCTGATGGCTGAGTCTATGTATGTATAGTCTGTTACGGATGGGGCCTCCAAAATCACTGTTCGGATCTCAACCCAACTTACCAGAACCTCGAATTCCCTTTCCTCTGCGGCTTGAGCAGCATCCCGATTCACTCCACCAAAGATGTCCCCTGATATTGAAGTGTTGCACATGACACAGCAATTATACAACTTTTATGTTGCATGCAACACTCTCTCGATTCAAGTTCATTCCCTTTAATGTCTTTTGCCATATCGTAAGTGTCTTAATCTTTAAGCTAAAGTATAAACGCGACGCCTCTCGATCCGGCGGGCATAAAACTTGCTCAAAAATAACGCAGCATGGTTCATTTGGATTTTCTTACACCGCCGGAGTGCACGAGGCGATGGATGATTTTGTGAAGGCCATGACAAACTATCTTGTGAGGTGTCTTGTCCTGTTTTGGTTCCAACGCTGTGAGTAGATTGTGGTCGTGGGAATCGCGCATTTACATTCAATGCGTCTCACTTTTATAACTTAAGCAAGGAGCGAGCCATGAAAAGAGCGATGTTGTACGTACTGGTACTGGCCGCTCTGATTTATCCATGCGCTTTATTGTGTTTATTTGCTGATCAGGAAAATGTGGCTACCACACGGACCGCTACTGTCAACCAAGGCGATATTATGATCGCTGACAATGATGTGGCTAAGGAAACCAAGGCGACGATCCAACGGCCCGCGACCGAAGACAAGCGGAGCAACATCAAGACAACGACCGAGACGAAATATTATTAGTTGAGCCAGCACAAAGCTCAGCAGTCCGCGGGCAAGACCCTGCGGGCTTGTCGTCTTCGGCGGGCAGATCTCCATTACGTTCCAGGCGGTCGGATCATTAAATAACACGGGAAAGGTAGGTTATGGCCCTAAACCGATTAAGCGAGGTGCACGGATGAACCCGATCCAAACGAGGCAGACACCGCAAACGAACCAAATGCAGCGAAATGTAATGTGCCAGCACTATAATAAGTGCCTTGATATGGCAGTTGCGATGGATTGGAAAGGATTCGCCTGTTCCGAGTGCCCAGATTATGAATTGGAGGCCGGTGAAGATCAGGTTCATTGGCTAATACAGGAATGGCGAGCAGCGTACCTGCTCCTGAGAATTGCATCCGGCGATCCATGGTGCGCCTCGCGGGTGGAACCGCGCGATCATCGGTGTAAGTATAGGACGTTGTTGCTGAATGGCAATGAAATGTCGGAAAGTGAATCTCATAAGTGGGTCAAAGAATATAGCGACCTATACAACAGTCGTGGAAAGTCATCATTTCCAGTAAGACAGTCTTTGCCGCCAGGCGTATTTTGCCATGTTTCATAACTGCTATGAGAGTATGTTATAAGGTACAATTGGCAGAGCCATTACTCATTATAGCTTTTAGAATATGTTCGCTAACAACATTACTTTAATTTGATGCACATCCAAGACATTCCGCACATGCAATCACCTATATAGGAGGAAAATGATGACTGAAGGGGAAATACTTGCTTATACAAGAGGTTATAATACTGCAATGAAGCTTCCTAAAGGCCTTATGCGACATTGGGTGGAGGCGAAAGAATTGCACAGAAGCTGTAACTGCAGCATCTGTTTAATGCTCCGGGAGGTAGTGGGTGGAAAAGTCGGTCGCATGGAAATATCGTCGCAGGAAAAACTGCGTAAACTATCACCGAGTGCATGAGGAAACTCAATACTCTGCCAGGAACGATTGAGGTTTGGGCATCTTTTCTGGGCATCGGTCCGCCCACAACGACGGGACAGCATAGAATACGGACAAAGAAGTATTGCGAAATGTTAGAGGTTTACCGCGTAGTCAACCAGCATGATGTTGACTACTCCCCCTCGTAGGGGGAGTCAACAGTCAACTGATAAATCTTTTGCGGGGGTGTCCGGATCCAGGACATGGGGGGAACGTCACGACGAAGGCAGCTCATCCACGGGCGGCCGTCTCACACGCTTAACCTGAATTCTGTCCTCACGCAACCGTGCCTGTGCGAGATCGTAATCAAGCTGCATCCCCAGCCACGTTTCAGGACTGGCGCCGAAAGCCTTTGAGAGCCGAATGGCCATCTCGGGCGAAATCCCGCTCTTGCACTATATGGGCATTCCTTCCAATTGCGCCGTCACTGGCTCCCGAAACTCTGCGAACAAGCTAAGGTCGAACCCTTCGGTTTCCACGCGATTCGGCATCTATCCGCCAGTATCCTGGATGATGCCGGGTATCCCATAACGGTCATTCAGACATTGCTTCGTCACAAGAGCGCCAATACGACAGCCCGGTATCTGCATAAGCTCCGGGGCATGCGTGAAGCTCTGGATGAGGCGTTTAACAGAAAAAGCCGACCAGTTCCCCCTGCGAAGAGTTCTGGTCGGCCTACTCTGAGAATCGTGAGATCAGGCTAAGAGGCCCCCAAAAAGGCCCCCAGCGTTCACGACGGTAAAAGGGATGTTTGTAAACCCTTGGTATTACTAGCGTCCCCAGCCGGATTTGAACCGGCGTCGCCGGCGTGAAAGGCCGGTGTCCTGGACCGGACTAGACGATGGGGACAAATATGGTGCGACCGGGGTTATCTATAGGATGCTCCCCCGGATGTCAACAGGATTGTGGCGGAACGCGCAGGATTCGGACCGGCAGCTCCGTGTCTCGAATGCCGGGGGCCACCCCTCGGCGTTCAAGGCAATCCCGAAGAACAGGGCTTTGTAGCACGCCGGGGCCGTCGCTGTCAAGAGAAGCGCGCGTGCGGGTCAAGCGGTCAAGAGGCAAGGGGGTTAAAAACGACCCACTACCCGCGTGCGGGTCGAGCAGGCAAGAGGGAAGCGATTTCAAAACGACCCACTACCCGTGTGCGAAGCGTACCCAGGGTGGCTTGGCCCGAAGGATAAGAGCCGCCACTATCAAATTATCCGGGCAACGCTCACAGGCTCGGGCGGTTGCGGCGGTTGTTCTCTCTTCAGGCCCGTCCGCGGGGATTGGAAGTTCGAGATTTTATGGGTCGGGATTTTGACATTTCTTGCAGGCGCGGAAAGACATAGGCGGGTAAAACCAGGATGCCCTCGTTGACAGCCCCGCTGTACCGAGGTAATTCAGGGGGGCTGACGGCGATTTCGCTCAAATCCAAAGCCTGTTTCCAGCAAACCCGGCGCCTTCCCCGTTCCGATCCCGGATTCGCTCAGTTCCCGCCGTACTTTAGCGACTACGTTTGTGGCATGCCTTTTGCTCGATAATCCTGCCGAGGCCCTTCTCGCCGTGGAACGATATGTGGAAGGAATATTTGTCGAAATTCCGAGGGTCCCAGGGACCCGATACCGATTTTGTATTGGTTCTTAGTCCCCGAAGGTTTTCTCAACCGAAGATCGTGCGCAAATCCCCGCATCGAGGGATTACTCCCCGGTCCGCCCCTCAGGAGGTTTAGTGTTTTATGGCAACCGTTCTGATTATCGACGACGACCGAATGATATGCGAGCTGCTCTCCAGGATCGTCGAGGACATAGGGCACTCGGTAACGTGTTCCCATACGCTGGCCAACGGAGTGCGCGAGGCTGTGACGGGAGGATACGATCTTGTCCTGCTCGATGTCGGACTGCCGGATGGAAACGGCCTGGACGCGATCACGAGGATCCAGAAGGCCGAACCCGCGCCGCAAGTTATCATCATCACCGCCTCCGGCGACCAGAACGGAGCCGAGCTGGCAATTCGAAACGGCGCGTGGGACTACATTGAAAAACCCGCGTCGGTTCACGATATGGCGTTGCCCATCCTGCGCGCCCTCCAGTATCGCGAGGAGCAAACCTTCAAGGGCCGGGGCGGAATGGCGCCAAGACTTCTCGAGCTTGACGGGATCGTGGGAAATTGCCCCAAGATGAAGGATTGTTTCGAGCTTGTCGCCCAGGCTGCCAACAGCGAGATAAATGTTCTCATCACAGGGGAGACCGGCACGGGTAAGGAGCTTTTCGCCTCCGCCATCCACAACAACAGTTTGCGCGCAAAAAGGCCCTTCGTTGTCGTCGATTGCTCCGCTTTGCCCGAAACGCTGGTCGAAAGCATCCTTTTCGGCCACGACAAGGGGGCGTTCACGGGGGCTGAAAGGGCCCGGGAAGGGTTGATAAAGCAGGCCGACGGCGGCACTCTTTTCCTGGACGAAGTGGGAGAGTTGCCTTTCCCGGTTCAGAAGGCGTTCCTGCGGGTCCTCCAGGAGCGTCGTTTCCGCCCGGTGGGAGGCAGCGCGGAGATTGCGAGCGATTTCCGGCTGATTGCCGCGACCAACCGGGACCTCCAGAAGATGGTGCATGAGGGCGCATTCCGGAATGACTTCCTGTTCCGGTTGAGGTCCTTTATCATCGAATTGCCGCCCTTGCGAGACCGGGCGGAGGACATCGCCGCCATCGCAAAGCACCATGTCGCAAAGCTCTGCGAGCGCCACGGCATAGGATTGAAAGGTTCTTCCTCCGATCTCATGGAGGCCCTGCGCACCTACAAGTGGCCCGGCAATGCGCGCGAGCTGTTGCACGCTCTTGAAAGGGCCCTGGCGGCGGCTTTTCATGAGCCGACCCTGTTCCCTCAGCACCTGCCCGAACATATCCGCATCGAACTTGCCAGGCATTCGTTCAAAAAAGCGACTCCACCTAACGGCACGGCCGAGGGCGACTCGATCTCCCGGGGAGATTTGCCTTCTCTCAGGGACCATCGCGAAAAAATGGACAGGATGTATCTCATGGCACTCATCTCCCTTACCGGCGGCAATATCAAGGAAGCCTGCGGGGTATCCGGCCTTTCCCGCTCGCGTCTCTACGATCTTCTGAAAAATCATCACGTGATGAACGCCACCCCGACAAATTCCTGACACCTCGCGGCGTTTTTTTCGCGCCCGCAGTCCTGTTTTCAGGACTGCGTCCGATTATCAGGACAAAGTCCTGATAATCGGACGCCTCCGCGCCGCGCCAAGCCCATCCGCGGTTACCGTAAGTTTCCGAATTAACTGTAAACTGTTGCGCAGCGCGTCCGTGGCATGTTTGTTGCCATTCCTTTCCTACTAAAGGAGCGGGCATATGGAACTGATCTTTTATTGTTCCGATCCAAACGATTTCAGCTTGGGGCTGCTCGATCGGGTCGGCGCTCTGGTCACTGCGGAAAGGCTTGTGGCGTGCCGGAATTTCGGAGAGCTTCAAGCTTCTCTGCTCAGACCCGAATACGACCTTTTTGCTGCAATCCTGGTCGTTTCGAGTCGCAATGACCTGCTCGATCTCATCTCGATCGGGGAGCTGCTGCGCTCGATGCGCGTCATCCTTGTCCTTCCGGACTGGGAGCGGGAGACAATTCTGAAAGGGCACGATCTGAAGCCGCGGTTTCTCACGTGGCCCGCCTGGAATTCCAATGAAGTGATCGCCGTCTTACACAAGATGCTGCGGAATGAGAAAAGATGTCAAGGAATGTAGAACGGGAGCTATTTTAACCACAGGAGGCATCAACGCAATGGAGGACAAGAGGGCATTGACTGGTGAAACAGACTGCCGGGGTGTTAACCGGGAAGGCAAATACCTCACCTTCTCTCTGGGGGATGAGGAGTACGGGATAGGCATACTGCGGGTGCGGGAGATCATCGGCATGATGCGGATCACCTCCGTTCCCCAGACGCCGGAATACGTAAGGGGGGTCATTAACCTGAGAGGGAAGGTGATCCCCGTAATCGACCTGCGATCGCGGTTCGGGATGAGCGCCGTCGAATTCACGGAGCGCACCTGCATCGTGGTTGTCGAAATCGACTCGGATTCGGGAAGGCTCCACATCGGGATTGTTGTCGATTCGGTATCGGAAGTGGTCAATATCAAGAGCGGCGATATCGAGGATACCCCCTGTTTTGGAACGGCGCTAAGCACCGAATACATCCTGGGAATGGCCAAGATAGCCGGGAGCGTCAAAATCCTGCTCGACATCGGCCGTGTGCTCAAAGCGGATGAACTGGTCATGCTGGACAGAGTGGCCTGACAAATCGTGGCGCAAATTCTCGGTTGAAAACCACACGTATTCACTCTGATTGACGAAAGGGCCAGGCGATGAAAAGCATGAAGCTGAGTGTGAAAATAATTGGGGGGTTCCTTGCGGTGTCGCTGGTGGCGCTGCTTGTCGGCTTTATCGGCACAAGCAAGATAAACACGATCAGCGAGGCCGATTTTATCATGTACGACCTCAACACCAAGCCCCTGGGACATATGGGCGACGTGGGGACGCAATTTCAAAAAATGCGCGGGTACATCAAGGATGTTTTCATCGGGAAATTCGTGCTCGGCCAAGATGTGACCGAGGCTGTGGACAAGATGAAAGCAGCGGATAGAGATATACAGGAAGCCCTTGGTAGATTCGAAAGCTCTGTAAAATCCGGAGAAGTTCGAAAAGAATACGACTCCCTGGTGTCCGCATTCGCCAAGTACTATCCGGTTCGGGACAAAGTCGTCAGCCTCGCTCTCGAAGGGAAAAAGGACGAGGCCATGGCCACGCTTCTCGGGGACGGCGCCGGTGTGGCCAAACAGGCCGATGAGGCCATCAAGAGGCTCTTCGAACTCAAGATTGCCCAGGCAAAGGAGAGTTCCGACAACAACATGGCGACGGCCCGCGGGGCCGTGCTTTTTACCTGGATATCCGCCGGTTGCGGCACCGCGTTGGCGCTCCTGCTCGGTCTCTATCTAGCGATGTCGATAACCCGGCCCATCAATCGCGTCGTCGCGGGTTTGTCCGACGCTTCCGACCAGGTCTCGGCCGCGTCAAGCCAGGTATCCGGGGCCAGCCAGCACCTTGCCGAGGGAGCATCCGAGCAGGCGGCCTCGATCGAGGAGACATCTTCATCGCTTGAAGAAATGTCTTCGATGACCAAGCAAAATGCGGGGAACGCCAATGAGGCCAACCGGCTGATGGCCGAAACCAGCTCGGTGGTCTCGAGGGCGAACAATTCCATGGGCGAGCTTACCGCCTCGATGGCGGAGATTTCCAAGGCGAGCGAGGAGACGTCCAAGATCATCAAAACCATTGACGAAATTGCATTCCAGACAAACCTGCTGGCCCTCAACGCCGCCGTGGAAGCCGCAAGGGCGGGCGAAGTCGGAGCTGGATTCGCCGTTGTCGCTGACGAGGTGAGAAATCTTGCGATGCGGGCCGCCGATGCGGCAAAGAATACGGCAAGCCTCATCGAAGGAACGGTCAAGAAGATCCATGAAGGGTCCGAAATCGTTGGAAGGACCAGCACGGAATTTGTTCAGGTGGCGGCGAGCGCGGAAAAAATGAGCGAACTGGTCGGCGAGATCGCGGCCGCCTCCAACGAGCAGGCCCAGGGGATCGAGCAGATCAACAAGGCCGTGGGCGAGATGGACAAAGTCGTCCAGTTAAACGCCGCCAATGCCGAAGAGTCCGCCTCCGCCTCGGAGGAGATGAACGCCCAGGCCGAACAGATGAAGGGGTTCGTCGCGGACCTCGTGACCATCGTGGGTGGAACGCAAGGGGGGGCCGCCGGAAGGAGGCAAACCAATCTGGGGAGCCATATGCTTAAAATGGCGCAAAACAGGCTTCAAGCCGTTACGGCGCCAACGGGCGACATGCCCGCACGGATTCCATCCAGGGCGAATCAAGGAAACGGCAAGCCGAAAACCGCTTCGAGTTTTGACGGCAGGCCGGAGCAGGTGATCCCCTTTGATGATGCCGAAGTGAAAGATTTCTGATCCCGGCCGTCCATCCCCCGGGGCCCCAAAAGCCCCGGGGGGGCTATCTGATGCCGTTTCCCCGTCATATGGCGGCATTCGGAGCGCCGGCGAGGAATTCCGGCCCATGGCCATGCAAGACGTCCCGCTTCACTTGCAATAGCATTGTTTAATGTCCGGCAGCCAATACCAGCGGCGCACAAAGGAGTAAGAGCCCATGCCTTAAAGGGTATCCGGTCACAGCGTGCGCACAAACTCCCCTCCCTGCGACTAGAGGGGGTTGGGGCATAAGCGCTAACTTATGGACTCGTGAGGAGCAGCGTAAATCCAGGCGCCCATGCCCTGAAAGGGCTCCACAGCTCAGCCCAGGGTCAGTCCCGCGCTTCGCGGGACGCCACCCTGGGAATGGGGGACAAAAAAGATTCTTACCCTGAAGGGGTTACATAGAAAGAAGAGCAATGGACCGATTTTCTGTATCGTCTTCTATGTAACCCCTTTAGGGTAAAAAACATTGGGACATTCTTCCCAGGGTGGCGTCCCACGAAGCGCGGGACTGACCCTGGGCTGAGATATGCAGCCCCGTTGGGGCAAAAAACCAAAACCGGCTTTAGGTTAGCGCTTATGGGGTGTTGGGGGGAGGGTGTCTTACGGACGAACGGAAGGAAGTTGCGCGTGGCGTTCGACCGCCGGCTTCAACGTTGCTCGATACCCCCACCCGGCCTCTCCCATCGAAGGGGGAGGAGTCCCCAACCGCTCCAACCGGAAGTATCATGCCGCTTTTTTAACGGCCGGAAGATATTACTCCTGTGAGTGCTACCCGGTATAAGTGGTATGAAATCTGCATAAACTTGATCTCGACGGAATTCGCTTCTTGATCCCCGATTTCAGTGGTAAGGTTTCGATTGTCAGCAGCGAAACTCCACATACGATCCGTTGCACGCCAAGCTGACATCCCTTTGAATCTCCGTCCTGACTAGCACCATGTAACACGTATTATTTCGTATCGCTGTAGGGTGGGGGAGCGCAGCGGGGTAGGCTGCATCGTGCCCACCGAAGCCGGCGCCAAAATCGGCGGGCACGATGAAGCCTGCCCCGCCGCGCTCCCCCACCCTACACATTATGCGGCACCAAATAAGAGTTACGTGGTACTGGCCCGGCCAGGCGTTTTCAGTTGGAGGACGGGCCCCCTTCAAAGCATCCGGCGGCTTTTCGAGACTTGCGCCCGGAAACCATTTCACCGGCGTTTGACGTTCTTTGTCGGCATAACTGTCGGTGCGTATCACGTTGCATTGTCAGTATAACTAATTTAATTCGGTGCAGTCTCTTCGATCCGTCCGGCAGTCTTGAAGCACCAAAGTCGGGGGAAAAATCATGAAATACGCCAGACTTTTCTGCGTCCTGCTCCTTCTGACACTCTTGAGCGCGCTTCTGCTTTATTCGGCCTACACCGAGGTGAGGCTCAAGACCGTCGATCAACTGAATAATCAGCAAACCATACTTGCAGGGGAAGCCGCCAAGGGCATTGAAGGCTTCTTTAATCACTATGAACAATTGCTGAATGCTCTCTCGCATGTGGATTCCATTGTCACCCTGGACGAGCATGGGAAGAAATTGATGGAGATTTTCCATCAGTCTCATGCCGGGGAGATCGTGGCGATCGCCCGGATGGATGCTGCCGGCCGGATCATCCATGCCCTCCCATCGAGTCCGGACGTAATTGGGGCCGACCTCTCCACGCGGGAGTTCGTCCAGGAGATGATGAAGACTCACAAGCCGGTCGTCAGTGATGTCATCATGGCCGCGCATGGCTTCGAGAGCGTCGCGCTCCACGTGCCTGTATTTAACAACCAGGGTTTCCATGGTTCCGTGGCGATTTTGATTCCGTTTGATCACCTCGCAAAGAGGTATCTGGAGAGAATCAAACTCGCCCAGGATGGATATGCCTGGATGATCAGCCGCAAGGGCGTGGAACTCTACTGTCCGGTCCCGGGGCATGTGGGGAAGAGTGTCTATGAGACCTGCAAGGACTTTCCCACAATCCTCGCAATGGCCGACGAAATGGTTCAAGGCAAGGAGGGAATAACGACGTACTTTTTCGACAGGGTTCGGGACGAAACCGTCGAGTCGGTGAAAAAGCATGCCGTGTATCTCCCCGTTCACCTCCCCAATAACTTTTGGTCCATTGTCGTTGCCACACCTGAAAGCGAGGTCCTGGGAATCATACACGGATTTCGAGACCGGTGGTTTCTCATTGTGGGGATCATGCTCTTTACCAGTTTTCTTTGTTCCTACTACCTGGGCCGCGCCTTCATGATCGTGAAGGAAGAGACGGAACGCAAACAAATGGAGGCGGCCCTCCAGAAAAGTGAGACAAAATACCGGCGGTTGGTCGAGCTGGCGAGGGAAGGCATCTGGGCAATCGATGCCGAGGGCAATACGACCTTTGTCAATCCGAGAATGGCCGAGTTGCTGGGATACACCGCCGAGGAAATGATCGGACGCCGGTCCGATTCTTTCATGGGTGAGCACGGTGTCGATGTGTTCAAGGGGTGCATGGGGTGCGGGGACCATGTCGCCAAAGAAGACGATGACTTCGAGTTTCTTCGCAAAGACGGACTGCGGATCCATGCCCGTGTGGCGGCATGTCCCATTATGGCCGGCGGGAATTGCATCGGCGCATTGGCCGTGGTTACGGACCTGACAACGCAAAAGCGGGTCGAGGAGCAACTGCGCGAAAGCGAAGAGCGCTGGCACTTCGCCCTGGAAGGGGCGGGCGACGGCGTGTGGGACTGGAACGCGCAAACGAACAGGGTCTTTTACTCGCGGCAATGGAAGGAGATGCTCGGGTACGAGGACCATGAGATCGACCACGCGTTCGATGAATGGGACAAGCGCGTTCACCCGGAGGACAAAGAGCGGGCATACATTGATATAAAAAATCATTTCGGTGGACACACGCCGGTGTATGTCAATGAACACCGTTTACTGTGCAAAGACGGCGCCTACAAGTGGGTTCTGGCTCGGGGCAGGGTCATCAGCCGCACGGATGAAGGCGAGCCGTTGCGGGTCATCGGCACCCACACCGACATCACCGAGCGCAAAAGGGTCGAGGAGGCGCTTCAAGCGGCGCTGGTACAGGCCATGGATGAAAAATCCAGATCGGAATCCATCATCGCCGGTCTGAGCGACGGACTGATTATTATAGATAGGGATTTCAAGGTCGTTTATCAAAATGATATCGCCAAACTAAATTTTGGAAGTCACGTGGGTGAAAACTGCTACCGGGCCTTCCGTAACAGGGACCATATCTGTGAGGCATGCCGTGTTGAAATGTGCTTCGGCGATGGGAAGGCGCACAAGAGGGAGGTGATCGTTGTAAAAGACGGGAAAACCATTTACGCCGAGGTTGTGACATCACCCCTGAGAAAAGCTTCGGGGGAAGTGATAGGGGCGGTCGAACTTATAAGGGACATCACCGAACGCAGGCAGGCCGAGCAGGCGGTGAGAGAGAGCGAGGTCAAATACAGAACGCTCTTTGAAAGTGCCGCCGACGCCATATTTTTGATCCGGGACAACAAATTTCTCGACTGTAATGCCGCCGCGCTGAGAATGTATGGATGCGCGCGTGAAGAAATTATCGGGTGTTATCCCAACGAATTTTCGCCACTCGTCCAGCCGGATGGAAGCAACTCGAAAGAAGAGGCTACGAGAAGGTTGGCCGACGCCCTTTCCGGCGCGCCGCAGTTTTTCGAGTGGCGGCACCGCCGGCGCGACGGGACGCCGTTTGATGTCGATGTAAACCTGAGCCGCATCGGATTGGGTGATGAGATACTCGTACTGGGGATCGTCCGGGACATCACAGATCGAAAGCGGGCGGAGAGTGCGTTGCGGGAGTCCGCATGTTTCCAGCAGCAGTTGATCGACGCCTTGCCGGCGCCTGTTTTCTACAAGGATACACTGGGCCGCTATCTCGGGTGCAACAAAGCGTACGAATCCTTCCTAAACATGGGTAGAGACGAGATCATCGGCAAATCGGCCTTTGAAATTGCATCCGGGGAACTGACGGGTTCCTACCAGGAACAGGATCAGGCCCTGTTAGACAATCCCGGCGTCCAGATCTACGAATCAATGGTCCGGGACGCCGATGGCTCCGTTCATAACGTGGTCTTCCACAAGGCGACTTTTTCAAGGGCCGATGGCCCTGTTGGCGGACTGATCGGGGCTATCCTTGATATAACCGAGCGCAAGCGATCGGAAATAAGACTTCAAGACAGCGAGCAGCGACTGCAAAGCGTCATCCAGGGCTACCCCATTCCCGCGTTTGTGATAGGCACGGACCACCGGGTGGTCTGCTGGAACAAGGCACTGGAGGAGGTGAGCCACATCCGGGCGGATGAGGTGGTCGGAACGAAAGATCACTGGAGGGCTTTCTACAATACGCAGAGGCCCTGTATGGCCGATCTGCTGGTGGATGAGACGACCCCGGAGGCAATTTCACTGTGGTATGATGGAATATCCAACAAGTCCAGTCTCCTTGAAGAGGCGTACGAAGCCACCGACTTCTTCCGGGAAGTCGGCGGAGAAGGGAGATGGCTTCACTTTACGGCGGCGGCAATCAGAGACTCGCAGGGCGCCCTCGTTGGCGCCATCGAGACCGTCGAGGATGTCACTGAGCATAAGATGGCCGAGGATGCGCTGATTTCCGCGAACCGGCAATTGAACGACATCATCGAGTTCCTGCCGGATGCGACGGCCGTCTTTGACGGTGATAAGAAGGTCATTGCCTGGAACCGCGCCATGGAAGAAATGACCGGGGTAAGCAAGAATGAGATGATAGGGAAGGGGAACTATACCTGTACCGTCCCCTTTTACGGCGACAGGCGGCCGCACCTGCTCGATCTCATCGATGCCCATGACGAGGAAATCGCATCACGCTATCCACACGTTGCGCGAAAGGGCGACATTCTCTATGCGGAAACGTTTGCTCCCCGTCTCCATGGGGGCGAAGGGGCTTACGTGTTTGCGACCGCGGCGCCGCTGCTGGACGCCCATGGAAACCGCGTGGGAGGTATCGAATCCATACGCGACATCACCGAGCAAAAGCAGGCGGAAGAGGCGCTCAGGGAATCCCGTCAGCAGCTCTCGGACATCATCAACTTTCTGCCCGATGCAACTTTCGTTATCGACGGAAATGGCAAAGTGATTGCGTGGAGCCGCGCCATGGAGGAAATGACGGGGATTCGGGCGGAAGATATGTTGGGGAAGGGCAATTACGAATACGCGCTGCCCTTTTACGGAGAACGAAGACCCATTCTCATCGATCTTGTCCTCCAGGGCCAACCGGAAATCGAACAAGGGTATGTGGCGATGGAAAGAACCGCCGGGGCAATTTCCGGGGAAGCGTATATGCCGGCGCTCAGAGGAGGTGGACTGTATCTTTACGCCAAGGCAAGCGCTCTGTTCGACTGCAAGGGAAATGTGGTCGGAGCGATCGAGTCGATACGCGACATTACCGATCGTAAGCGCATGGAAAAAGCTGTCGTGGAGGCGGAGGCAAAATACAGGAGTATATTCGAGAATGCCTTGATGGGTATATTCCAGACGGTCCCGGAAGGACGTTTCATACGCGTCAATATGGCTCTTGCCCGCATGTTCGGCTATGATTCGCCGGAAGAGGTAATGAATGCGGTAACCGACATATCCCGGCAAATCTATGTAAATCCCGAGCGCCGCACCGAACTGCTCCGCCTGCTCGAAGAGCGGGAAATGGTTCAGGATTTTGAAGTGCAGTTTTACAGGAGGGATAAGAGCGTTGCATGGATTATTCTCAACATACGCGCCATTCGTGACAGGAATGGGAAGATCGTCCACCTGGAGGGCATCGCCCAGGACATCACCGACAGCAAGCTCCTTGCAGCCCGACTGAATCAAGCCCAGAAGATGGAGGCCATAGGGACGCTGGCCGGAGGCATCGCGCATGACTTCAACAACATCCTTGCGCCGATAATCGGTTACGCCGATCTCTCGCTGAACGCGGTCCCCATCGGCACCCGGCTGCACCAGAACATAGAACAGATTCTTGTTTCCGGGAACCGCGCCAGGGACCTCGTCAAGCAGATACTTACCTTCAGCCGCAAGGCGGAACCGGAACGCAGGCCGGTGCAAGTCAGCCTCCTTATAAAGGAGACGCTTAAGTTGCTCAGATCGTCACTGCCTTCCACCATCGAGATCCGGCAGGACCTGGACAGCGAGGCAATGGATGGCGCCGTTATGGCCGATCCGAGTCAGATTCACCAGGTGCTGATGAATTTGTGCACGAATGCCAGTCATGCCATGCGCGAGAAAGGCGGCGTGCTGTCCATCATGCTGAAAAATGTTGATATCGGCTCGGGCGCCGGAAGAGAACTTCCGGACCTGGACCCCGGGTCTTACCTGAAGCTGACGGTTGCCGACACGGGACACGGAATCGACGAATCGGTAAGACAGCGAATATTCGATCCGTACTTCACCACCAAGGGACCGTCCGAGGGGACCGGTCTGGGTCTGGCCCTGGTCTACGGAATCACCAAGAGCCTGGCCGGAGGGATCGCCGTTTCCAGCAAGCCGGGCGAGGGCACCGCTTTCGATGTCTATTTTCCGAGGGCCGAGACGGTCCAGACGCCTTTGGTTAATAGATCGGCGCCGCTGCCTTCCGGGAAGGGTCTCGTTCTCGTAATCGATGACGAAAAAGCTATTGTCGATATGCTCAAGGAGATGCTCGAGAGCCTGGGCTATAATGTCGCCGGAAGATACAGCAGCGGCGACGCCCTCCAGGCCTTCCGAGCGCGCCCCGATATCTTCGATCTGGTCATCACCGATCTCACGATGCCTCATATGACGGGGACGGACCTGGCAAAAGAAATGCTGAAGATCCGCGCCGATACCCCCATAATCCTCTGCACGGGCTTTAGTGAGACGGTTGATGAGAATCGGACCAGGCTCCTCGGGATCAAAGGGTTCCTGATGAAGCCCGTGGCCCTGCGCGACCTGGCCGTCACAGTGAACAGAGTCCTCTCTCAGGGACAACCCATAACCCACGAGGGCGTGTGAGGCAGGTCGGGTTAAATGGATTAAGGGACCAATGCCTTTGCGCATGCCCGCGATTTATTGCGTCGTCAGGTCTATGATCTCCCGTCTCCGGTAGCAGTCGAGGGTATGGTCGTTGACCATTCCCGTGGCCTGCATGTGGGCATAGACTATTGTCGGTCCCACGAAAGAGAAGCCCCTTTTTTGCAAAGCCTTGCTGATCGTTTCGGATTCCCGAGTCTTCGAGGGGTAATCCTCCAATTTCCGGAGTTCATTCACAATCGGTTTGTTATCGCTAAAGCCCCAGATGTAGGCGTCAAAGCTTCCGAACTCTTCTTGAACTGCGAGGAACCGCCTTGCGTTATTTACCGCGGCAAGCACTTTCGCGCGGTTGCGGATAATCCCGGGATTTCCCAGGAGTTCCCGGATCTTGTTCTCGTCATACCGGGCGACTTTCTCGGGATCGAACCGGTCGAAGGCGAGGCGGAAGCTGTCGCGCCGTTTCAGGATCGTATACCAGCTCAGTCCCGCCTGAAAGGCCTCGAGAACGAGGAACTCGAACAAGCTTCGCTCATCGTGAACGGGAACGCCCCACTCTTTATCATGATACTCTATGTATTCGGGTTTGCTCAAATCCACCCACGGACATCTTTTGACAGGATCGTTCATCCGCGCGGCCTCCCGCTTGTATGCCGAATTGGGGTCGGGACTCCGATTACCGCAAGGGTAAACCGGAGAAAGCGCTCCATGCATAAACTTGACTTCACCGCACCTTGCCCATATTATCAGGCCTCACAACGCGTCCATGGCTTCCTGACAGGACCGGCGGCCGCACTGATGCATCTGAGAATTCAGGTCCCTCATAAGACAGAAGGATACCTTACATGGCGAAGATCGTAAAAGAAGAAAGCGATTCGGGCAGGCTGCACATTGAATCCCCACTTATGGGCGAATCGCTTGTGAGCAAGGAGTTCCTGAAAAGGACCGAGGCTAAGGAATACTTTCGCATGCAGCCCGAAATCAACGTCCTCAAAATCGGAGGCCAGAGCCTCATCGACCGGGGACGAACGGCGGTCTTGCCCATTCTCGATGTCCTCATCCAGGCCAAGGAGAAATACAAGCTGCTGCTGATGACCGGCGGCGGGACCCGGGCGAGGCACGTCTACAGCATCGGGGTGGACCTGGGCATGCCGACGGGCGTGCTGTCAAAACTCGGGGATAAGGTGTCCTGGCAGAATGCCGAAATGCTCGCAGTCCTGCTGAACAAGCACGGGGGGGTCAAAATAGGGCACGGAGACAATCTCGAACAACTCACCATGTTCTGTCAACTTGGATACCTGCCTATCACTTACGGTATCCCGCCGTACGGCTTTTTCGAGCACCCGGCCGAATTCGGGTCGATCCCGCCGCACCGGACCGACTGCGGGGCCTTTCTCCTTGCCGAAAATATCGGCGCCCGTTCGCTCATCTATCTCAAAGACGAGAAAGGCCTTTTCGCGAGCGACCCCAAGAAACTCAGCGAGGCGGAGCGCAAGGACCTCAGGTTCTACGATCGGATTTCGGCGCGGGAGCTCCTCGAACTCGACCTTGACGATCTCATTATCGAGCGCCCGATCCTCACGCTCCTCCAAAGAGCCAAATGCTTGAAACAGCTTCAGATAATCGATGCCCTGCGCCATCCGGAACACATTCTTGACGCCCTGGAAGGCAAGCACGTCGGCACCATCATCTATAAAGAGGAATGATGCTCTTTTGAACCATGCGCCCGCGGAGACCGGGACCCCTAGTCGTCCTGGTCTTTGCCTTTCTGTCCACCGGTCCCGTCTTTGCCGCCCTTGAGGATTACCACGGCGGCCCCGGTGGTTTCGGCGAGTTGATCGAGTTCTTTTTTGCGTATGTGTTCCACGTAGATTTTGAGGTTAAGGTCATGGACCCCGACAACACGGTAGCGGGGTTTCTTCTCGCCCGTTTCGATTTTACGCCTCTCACGCACGAAGATGGTAGGCATGGCGACCTCCTTTTGCTCCGGAAGTGTTGATTGGAATGAAAAACAATGCTTGCCGCTACTTTCGGATTGGACTATATATCCTATAAGGATATATGTCAAGGAAAGATATGCCTAAACGCAAAGAAACAGGACGGCCCCACCAGGGGAAAAGAGAGCGCTACATGCAGCCCTCCATCCTGCTGGCGCTGTATCTCGATCCCGCTTACGGCTACCAGTTGATTCAGAACATCCAGAATTTCGGGTTTGTGGAAGGACAGGCGCCGCCGGGGATGATTTACCGGCACCTGCGCCAGTTGGAAGAAGACGGACTTGTCTCGTCCGAATGGAAGACCGAGGAAGCGGGGCCGGCCAGACGCATCTACCACCTGACGGAGGAAGGCAGGGAGATGCTTTCCATCTGGGTCGGCTACATGGAAAAGCAGGCCGAGACCCTCGGCGCATTCGTCAAACAGTATCGGGAGGCCAGTTCCGCAAAGACCCGGGAGGAAGCCTAGGCGCCAACGACCGAGAGGTCGGCGGCCGCTTTTTTTCTGCGTTTTTCCCCCATCGCGTCCCACACCCCGGGGCTTGCCGGAGTCACGGGCAGCACGGGCCTTTTGCCCCAAAGCCGCGGGCGCAGCCACCCCTTCGTATTGACGAGGTCCTCGGGAGCCGGACATTGCCCGTCCCGGTCCAGGGACACGACCATGATATTGAGGCGTTCAAGGTCCGTCACGGGCACCGACTCCGGAACACGACGCAGCTTGCCGTATTCGATGAACCGCCCGCTCCAGCCGTAGGCGGTGAGCCCCACAGCGGCGGCGGCCCCGATGATCCCGTCACAGCTTCCCCCATGGCCGGAAAGGTGTATATCCCGGGCGGCCTCGAGGGCGTCTTTTTGAGTCAGGACGCGGTTTGTGCACTTCTGGCCGAAATCGATCAAAAGCGATAGCGCGGGGTCGCCCTCGCAGGCTATACAGAGTCCCGGATCGCTTCCTTCCAGCGCATAGCGTTCGAGGTGCGCCGCGGCCTTTACGGTCAGATCGTCGAGCAGGCATCTGTCGGGCATGTCCACAACCGCGCACGCACTGCTGTTGTGGGAAGTGTAGGGAATATCGTCATGGACCAGAAGTTGCTGGCGCACCACGCCCCATATTTTACAGCCTTCCGGTAATTCCCGCTCGAACCATCGCGCCAGTTTTCCCGTCCCACGGTCCGAATCCAGGTTATCAGTATCGTCAAAACCCACGTACGCGCGAATCATTTCCTCGGTTCATCCTTTTCGAACTTGAGCAGCATGAAATTGATCGGGGTCAGCGGAACTTGGAGGTCTTTCATCCGGGCACGGCACTTCTCCTACTTATGCCCGTTCTGACATATCGTTTCGGAGCTTAACACCGTGAATCGAGGAGTCAATCGGAATCTGGCGGGATGCGCAACGCCAACCGTTCCCGGCATCCATTCGCCTCCGGGTCGGTTGGCCCTGTCC
This sequence comes from Syntrophobacteraceae bacterium, assembly GCA_049300095.1. Lineage (GTDB taxonomy): Bacteria > Desulfobacterota > Syntrophobacteria > Syntrophobacterales > Syntrophobacteraceae > SbD1. The sequence goes on along the minus strand of JBAQYM010000315.1, from coordinate 11,723 downwards.
GCATTTGACGGGTCGGCAAGTCCGGGGGGCAGTGGATCGGAAATCAGTCCGTATGGAGGACCACCGCGAAGGCGCTGAAGGTCACCCACACGGTGTCGTCCTCTTTGATGTCCAACGTCTGTTTGCTCTTTTCGGTAATGATGGAACACAACTCCGTGCCGTCGGGGATGCGTACGACAATTTCCGTCATCAGCTTTCCGCGCGTGATTCGGCAAACCTTCCCGCGGAACCTGTTATCAGCCGAGCAACGCGGCTCTTCCTCACCTTTATAAAGCACCACCCACGGCGCCTTGACTTCCGCGGTGGCGAGAGTTCCCGGCTTCAAGCCTAGGCGGTCGTGACTGTAATTGGTGATTATCGAGCAAATCCGGGCCCCGCCCAGCGATACCATTCTTATGACCGTCTGCACGTCGCCGACTCGGACCGCGTCGATTTTGCCGAAAAAGGAGTTGCGCGCGCTTGTCTTGCGCTGGTTCTCCTTGTCTGCAAAGTACCTTGCCGCTTCGCGAATCTCTTCTTCGGAAAACTCGACGTAGGAAGCCGCCAGGTTAGGCGTCGAGTGGCCGAGGATCTTCTGCACCACGGGAAGGGGAACATTGCTTTGCATCAGCTCCACCGCCCGGGACCTTCGGATGATTTCCGGGGTGCCCAACTCTCGTGCAACACCAATGGCTTCCGCCCGTTCATAGAATTTGCGGCGCACGTGGGATGGGTCAACCCCGATAGTCTTTCCCCGCATGCTCCCGGGTTGAAGCTCCAGGAGAAACTTGCGAACCTCAGCCGAGAGCATCTCCGGGACCTGGACCTCTCGCGGGGGAGCATGGTCGCCGGCGCCGGTCTTGCGCAGCCGAATCATCCGTTTGTCGCAATCGATATCGGCAGACGGGTCCAGGCTTAAAACTTCATTTAATCTCGCGCCCGTATACCGAATAAGCAGGAATATCAAAAGAATTCTCTTTCTGGACGCTTGCAGGCCCGGCTTTCCCGAGGACTCCGCCCAGAGCCGGAAAGACTCCTCCAACTGGTGAAGCTGCAACATATCCAGGCACCGCGACGGTTCCGAGTCGGACAAGATACGGGCGTGGCGTTTTGCGCCGAGCATTTCGGGTGGCTGATTCATGTGAAACCGATCCGCTGAAAAAAGTGACTTGACATGCACCATAAACTGGGGTAATCAACTAGCACGATTGTTATAGTATTCGTGTTACTTCTTTGTCAACTCCTTAATCATGTTTCCCCCCAAAACCATGATCGGAGCCGCCATGAAAGAAACGGCCGGAGAAGAGGCTAAAATGAGCGAAGCTGCCACAAAACCTTCCGGTGCATCCGTCGCTGACTCCACAATCCAATCAACCGCGAACGACCTGCGATTCGATCGGGTCGAGCTGGCAGGCTCTTTCGGAGACCTGGGCACGCTGCTTCCTATCGTGGTCGGCATGATCCTCATCAACAAATTGAGCCCCACGAGCGTTTTCCTCTCTTTCGGACTATTTTACCTGATAACCGGGTTCTACTTCCGTCTGCCGGTCCCCGTACAACCTCTTAAGGCGGTTGGGGCCATTGCGATCGCTTATCCCGCCGTAATTACCGAACCGGTGATAGGAGCGTCCGGCATCATTTTCGGCGCCATCCTGCTCGTGCTTTCCCTAACACGCATGGTGGACACTCTGGCCAAGCTCTTCACGCAACCCGTTGTTCGAGGCATCCAGCTTGCGCTGGGACTGGTCTTTCTGAGAAAAGGGGTAGACCTGATCGTCGACAAAAACCTTTTCCTTTCCGGGGCCTCGGGCAGTTTCACCGAATACCATATCAATCTCATCCTCGGGGTGGCCGTTTTCATCATGGTGCTGGCGCTGCTCGACAACAGGAAACTACCCGCCGCCCTTGCCGCACTGGCGGTGGGAATCGGGGCCGGATTGTTCCTGGGCGGTCACAACGGGTTGCGCTTAACTTTCGGCCCTACCGAGGTCCGCTCCATGATACCGACCGCGCATGATTTCTGGATCGCTTTTATTATGCTCATCCTTCCGCAGATCCCACTGACGATTGGCAACGCCTGCGTGGGGACCGCGGACACCTGTCTCAGCCTTTTCCCCAATAACCCCCTTCTGTCGAAGACCAGCGCGGGGAGATTTGCTCTCACCATGGGGATCGCAAATTTTCCCGTGGGCTTTTTCGGGGCCGTTCCCATGTGCCACGGCACCGGAGGGCTGGCGGCGCACTACAGGTTCGGGGCCAGGACCGGCGGCGCCCCGATAATGATCGGCGCGTTTTTCGTTGTTATGGCGCTCGCCTTTGGGGAACTGGGCTTCAGCTTGCTCGCGCTCATTCCGAATTCGGTGCTGGGAGTGCTCCTGATTTTTGCCGGCCTCGAACTCTGTCCCTTGATCAGGAGCCTCAAGACCAACGAAGAATTCTTCGTGGCCCTGCTGATCAGCGGAATTTCCCTCGCGGTGCCGAATATGGGCTGGGCTTTCGGTATTGGGATTCTGGTCGATCTCTTCATTCGGAAATTCAGGATCACGATTTGATCATCGGGGAACTACCCGTAAACCGGCAAACGGAGGAAAAAACTTCTATCCGAATTAAAGAAGCGCGCTCAACGGAACGCATCCCAAATGTATTTTATGGAAATAAAGAACATACTTACGCTTAGTATGCTCTTAACTATCCGCACCGGCACATATTTTTGGCAGCGGGCCCCGAGATGGACGCCGAAAAAGCCTCCCGCCCCGAAAAGAGCGCCCAAAATCCAATCCGGCGCCACGGCCACGTTTGTTTTCAAGTACATGTCAAGGAACTGGTAGAAGAGAACGCCCGCAACCGACGTGATGAAAGCCCCCATGAGCGAAGCCCCGGCAACCGCGTAGACCGGCATCTTCAGTATGGCGACAAAAAACGGCGCTATGATGGCCGCCCCGCCGACCCCGTATATCCCTCCCACGATTCCGACGACAAAAGTCATTAGAAAGACCCAGAAGGGAGAGAAAGCATGCGTTTCACCCGCAAACGTATATTGCACGCACGATAACGAGAATTTGGCTCCTGTCACGCACGATTGCGCTTCACGGCCATGCCCTTTGCCCGCAAGCGCCGCACCATCCCCGCCCGCAAAAATGTCCCTGACCAATCGCACTCCGATGTAGAGGAGGACGGCCCCCGCAAAGGCTTTGAAGTTCTTCGGGTCGGGAAGCCAGGCAATGCGCGCCCACGCGCCGATGAACACTCCGGGCAGAGTCCCGATGATCACCGTCCAGGTGAGCGGCCAGACCATCCGGCCCTCGCGCGTGAACTGATACACACCGCTCGGGATGGCGACCACATTGAAGAAATGATTGGTGCTGCTCACCGACGGGCTGGTGTAGCCAAGCATGCTCATCTGGAAAGGCAAAAGAAGAAAGGCCCCCGAAAGGCCGCCCATCGACGTGAAAAACGAGATAACGAAAGCGACCAGGGGCGGCAGGAAGAACCACGTCTCGACCCCCGAGACGGGAAAATGCACGTACATCCAATCCATTGCGGCCATTCCCTCACATCAGCACAACACACGCCCGGCAGACGCTCCAAAGCCTTTCAATCGTTTAAATCAAGCTCCGCACCAGGACCGGCGCCCGCCATGCATTCCAGGGCAACCCGCCGGCGCATGGCGGGAGTAACACGAGGACCAGCTTATTACCCGATAAACCTTTGAATGGGGGAAAAATTGCGAGCGGAATGAAGAAATTATCCGCTCCGGCAGGGACCATTGAAGGCAACCGGTGCATAATGCAAGCCGGATTTCCTTTTTGGTGAGGGGGCCCGAGACCTTTTAGCCCGAAGGGATAATCAAATCTAACAATCAGCCATCCCGCGATTGACGCTAATTCAATATGATGTATGCTGTGCCGCGTTTATTCGGGCTTTCGAATCGAAGGTTCGGCATGTCGGTCCATCATCAAGCGGCAAGGAGCGGTTCCAATGCCGGCCGTTTACCGCCGGCTGCCGGTGGTGGATGGAGAACGATTGAAGCGGGGGCATCCCGAATTTGCCGAAGGGGTGTGTCCAAAGTGCCGCGAACGCCGCATCATGAGCGAATTGGAATATCCAAACGGCGAGCATCGGTTCATGCACAACCGCAATGAACGCGGCGTTCCCTGGCCGCGCATGCTTTCGCGTATCCCGCTCAAAACCGGGTTCACGCCAAAAGAGCAGTGTGCCGAAGTCCTTGTTTTTTCGGCACGATTCGGGGCGCATTCCCGAAACATCTCACGGAGGAAAGGAGGTTTGCCGAGGCAAGATAGTCATCTCTAAATGCGGTCCTACCAAACTCTTATCGATTCTATTTCATGTGGAGGCTCAAGATGAGTAACGCTAAAATCGGAAATCCGGCTGTTGTTGGTCTTGCGGGATTTGGTATGACGACGTTGATTTTGCAGTTTCACAATCTCGGCTGGGTGGGGCTTGGCCCTGTTCTCTGGCTGGGGCTATTGTTCGGAGGAGGCGCTCAACTGGTTGCCGGTCTACTTGAATTTAGAACGGGCAACAATTTCGGGTTTTGCGCCTTTACCTCCTACGGAGCGTTTTGGATATCATTATGTCTCTATATTATCTTCGGCAGTAACAAAGAACTCATCAATCTCTATCCCGTTTTAAAAATGAGCACGCACGATCTGGGAATTTTCCTGCTGGTGTGGACGCTGTTCACGGGGGTCCTGTTTATCGCATCGATGAAACACAACGGCGTTCTGTCCCTGGTGTTCCTCACTCTTCTTCTGGGGTTCATCGGTCTGGATTTCAAGGAACTCGCCGGAAGCGCGGCACTCGGCGCCATTGCCGCCTGGGACCTCATAATTTGCGCTCTGCTGGCATGGTACCTGATGGCCCATGTGATTTTCCTGGAGATCGGAATCAATCTCCCCGTGGGTAAGGCCTGGATCAAGTGAAAGCGGTTTCATAACTCCTGATTTCAACCTGGATGCCCCGTTTCGGTCTTCATCGAACGGGGCGTTTGCATTACTCCCCGCCAGTCGTCATCCGCCTTTTGAATCCCTGCGCCGGCCTTGCCGCCGCGGCCACAAGATCACGTTGCGCGTCGGCGAGGCGCTGGAAATCCTGGAGTCTCTGCCGGGTGAAAAGACGGACCTCGTCTTCATCGACGCCGACAAGCAAAACTACAGCGCATATTACAGGGAATCGATGAGAATTCTGCAAAGCGGGGGATTGATACTTGCCGATAACGCCCTGTGGTACGGCGGGATCTTCGATCCCAAAGACGATGACAGCCGGGCGATGGCGGACTTCAACGAATTGGTGAAAGCGGACGACCGGGCGGAAAAGCTCTTCCTTACCATCCGCGACGGCATCTACCTGATAAGGAAACGCGTCAGCGTTACATGAAATGACTATTCCTTCGCGGCGCTGGACTCTTCAGCGCTTTTTACGATTGCCTTGTATTTGTCGTGGACCAGATTTCTGTCGAAATCGTATTCCTCCATCAGCATGGCGTCCTTTTCTTCCTGCGTGAAATAGCGCATGCAGGGCAGAAAGAAATGCCTGTCCTCCTTCTCGATGTGCACGGGATAGAAATCGACCAGGTAGCGCATACAGGCCGTAATTTTGGAGATGCTTTCGACCTTTCCCCTGATATATTCTCCCTTTGCCTCGACTAATTCCCCGACGATTCGCCTTCCCTGCCGATGTTCCTCGATCAGTTCATCCAGAATTTTCCTGAGATCGTCCGAGAGCGGCTTGTTTTGAAGGTCCCTGAAGAGGATGTCCTCTTCCTTCCCATGATGGCAATGATCGGTATAGGTGCGGATAAAATCGACCGCCGTGTCCACAAACCCGGGATCGACCTCGCCGGTCTTCTCGATCCGGGCAAGTTCTTGCCCCATCACGCGAATCATCCTCTCGATGACGCGGTGCTCTATCATCAGCGGCGCTACAGGCATCATTTTTCTTTCCATGCTCAGCCCCCTTATCTCGACTTGGTCCGCGCAATTGCGGCAATGAACCGGATTATCAAACTGCCGGAGGGATCACCAACTTCAGCCCCAATATAAGGTTCTTCGCCGTGATGTGAATGGTTTTAAATCCAGCCGGGCAGGTGAGAGCGGCAAAAAATAACGCGGGGAACGGCGCGCCGGCGGCGGATTATTTCTGTTGCGCCGGCGTTTCGCTTGTCGAGCGGCTTGAGATTGATGAGGACCCGGCCGCCGTTCAGGGAGGTGTTGGCCCCGTCAATTCCAATAAAGATGGTAAGCGAGAGAATCGTAAAGGCGATCTGCTCGCAGCCCTCGATCGCCGCATCGAGCGGCGAGTCGCCCTGTTCGACGCTTTACACGGTCCGCCACCTCGATCTCATTGCCGCCCGGTTGTCTCGGGATATTGACGATTTCGGCCGGGGTGTCGTCCATCCACGCGGCCTGTTTCATGGAAAGATGCGCACGCGTTGAATTATCCTCCCAAGGACCTTAAGATTAGCTTACATGGCTAACTTGGGCCGATGCGGGAAGACGGTTCGCGGCGTGCGCCCACAGACAAGACCTCCTTTGCCTCGTTGCCGCACGAAGACCTGTCGCGCATCCCCGAACTTCATGAAAATAACCGCGGAATCATCTGCCGTGGGAAAGACTGATTCACCACCACGGTGAAAGGAGATGCTCAGGATGCCGCTTGCAATCATCAAAGTGATCGAAGGCGTTTTCTCCGACGACGAAAAGCAACGGATGATCGAGAAGGTCACCGAAGCGATGGTATCTGTCGAGGGCGAAAACCTCCGAGAAAAGACGCTGGTCATTCTTGAGGAAGTCAAGAGTGGCGACTGGGGAATTGGCGGCAAAACGCTGACCGCCGACGCTGTGAAGCACCTGCGAGGGCAGTAGCCGTATTCCGTCCTATCGACTGCCGACCCATTACGATTGAGACGACTCCGGGTCCCATCGGGGTCGCCTCAATGCATTTTTTAAGCAGCCCAGAGGGTTGAGCGAGTGTTTTCGCAATAACGAAGCGGACTTCAACAGAACTCTTTTTCAGCGCCCTGCCGGCAATCCAGCCGTCCGGAGCCGCTTTTTCACACCCAGTATGGTTCATGGGAGTATCCAGTTCTCATTTCCACAATTCTTTTTGCCCTTAAGAATTGAGGAACGAGAATCCCTATTCTACAACGAAACCGGGAAGATGGTGGACATAAACAACCTCAGGAAAAGAGTGTTCTACAGGGCTCTAGAAAGGGCTAAGTTACGGCGGATCAGGATTCACGACCTGCGGCACACTTACGCCACACTCAGAATATCCAAGGGTGACAACATTCTCGATGTGTCCAAGCAGGTAGGCCATTCTTCAGTCAAGATTACCCTTGATATCTATTGCCACTGGATGCCGGGCGGGAAGAAGTCCGAAGTGGATGAACTGGACTCCGACGCGGCACCGAAGACCAGCGCCCGGTCGGTCGACACAGCGGAAAACGGCCAGGAATTTTTTTGCGCTCAAATGCACCCCATATGCACCCAGACCCGCAAGGAACCAAAAAAGGGGCTACCGAATCCCGGTAACCCCTTGATTTTACTGACGCGCCCAGTAGGATTCGAACCTACGACCTACGGATTCGTAGGATGAACCGAATGACGTAAGTTATTGATTTTACAGTACTAGCTCTTTGGATTATTTGGATTATGTGTGGCGTAGAGAGCTATTCTACGCCACCTCACACCCACAAAACGCACCCCCAGGTTACCACTGCAAAAGAGACCCCAAGGCAACACAGATTAATCCACCGTAGAATAATTTTTTGTCAATGTAGGTTTCGGTAGGAATAACTGTTTTCCCATCCTTCGTCGAACTGGCCCATGAGTTCCCATCAGGAACGATTGTCTTGACAGAATAAGCTAAGAGCACTGTTCCGAGTACTGCAAGAATGATTCCGATGTGCTGCCGAGTCATATTTGACAAATCCTATCAGTTTGCTATTATTAAATTATAATTAACCTCATCAAACAATAACTCCGAATGATGCTTTCTGATGAGGTTAGCATATTTCGGAGTTTTTGTTTCCAAAAGTATGGAACTAGAAAAACAGGTCTGCTCCCTCGACCTTGCCAAGAGGCTAAAGGAATTGGGAGTGAAGCAAGAGAGTTTGTTTTATTGGGTTTATCGCCGCAATCAAAATGTTGACGCTAAGGCCTGGTTTGTGATGAGTACTGATCGTATAAAAGAAGGAACTGTCTGGGATAGTAAAAAGTCCGAGCCAGGTAGGGTGGGCATGGCTTTATCATGCCCACCAAAACACTTTCGGAGCATGAATGAAATGGTGGGCACGGAAAAACTGTGCCCACCCTACCTGGCTCCAGAATAGCGCAGTTCCGGCTCTTGAGGGCAATTTACCTTCATGCCTTGAAACTAACTTATACCCTATGGCATGAGCGCTTCTCCACGGTTTAATGTCGGTCTGCCTTTAACTATGAACATTCTGCCCGACTAATTGAACTCCGTTATTCATGAGTGCTGCCGGCATACCTTTCGGCGACGGTGGGTTTTGAATACACAAACTTTATATTGCTCATTGAGCCGTCGGAGAAGAGCCATTGGCTCGGGTACGTATCCTGATTGGGAATAATGTAGAGGAGGCGAGGCGGTACGGCGTTGCCATCAAACGGGTCCGCTCCGTCGGAGAAGGGTTGTACCTGGAACAGGGTTGCAAAAAAGACGGCGCTCGGTGTTGTATCAACAACACCGGTGAGTTCAAAGGTGAACATGGCCTTACCGTTGGTGATCCCTTTCAAATACAACATCTCCCAGGGATTCAGTCTTCTGTCTATTAAATGCGCATCGCTTGTCTTTGTCACTGCGGGGCTCATAATCCCGTTTGAAATGACCTTTACTCCGTGCTTGTCGAGAATCGATCTGAGACTCTGCATGAACTTCTTACCGGAAAGCGTGATAGATCCCACTTCGGGATGGGCCATATCCTGATCTGTTATCAAGGCGATTGGAATGTCCGGGCGCACGGGCGATGTTCCTTTTCCAACTTTCAACTGAACGGCGGTCTCGGGTGTGAATGGGGCTCCGACATCTTCTTTAGTGCCCCAGTCATAAGAATAAATTCCATATCTGCCGTCCTGGCGTCCCGTACAATCGAGAGCTATGCCGTCGGGCTCGATTGCGGAAAGCAGATCGTCCATTTGCTGCAGGACCGAAGCAGCATATGGTCTGGCGGGATTGGGGTTTGCCCAGATATTGTTTATCCCACCGTCGATGCCCGCTATAATAGGCTGCCCGTCAGGTCCGAGAACCAGGCTTGATGTGAACTGGTCCATTATGTCCTCGGAAACCCCCGAGAACTGGAAATAAATGAATATCTTGAGTCCGGCGGCATGGGCCGAATCGACGATTTGCTTCAATTTATTGTAAGAGTAGGTCTTGCCCCAGATACTCACGTATTCCTGGTCCATCGGTTGTTGCGACGAAAAATAGAGGCCGTTTCGATAGAACCATCCATGCCACCAGATCGAGCGGATACCGGCCTGGTAGAGATCGGCAAAATCCAGGTCCTGGTTACGCGCGAGCTTTCCACCGGAGATGGCGCCGGGTGTCGTGTTGACAAAGCCCGCGGTCATTGGCTGAAATGCCCTGAGGAAGGCATTCGCATAGGGTTCATAGCCCGGGATGATCCGGAATTTCCACGAATAGGTCTTGCCGGCTGATGGGACGATCCATTTCTGAATCCGGATTTCATTGGATGCGCTGTCAGCCTCTGCGATCAGGTCATCGACTTCGGAGTCCAACACCCCCAGATAGCTTCCGTCCGTTCTGCGAACGGCAATAAAAGGACTTTGTGAAAGCAGGGCCGCACAGGTCCCCTCCAGTTGATGGACAAGCATCTTTCCGGCAAGCTCGGGCGGTGTCTTATTGGTTAGAACCTCCATAGTGGAGATGGGCAGAGTGGATTCCAGGATGATCTCCACCTTTTTTGCAGCCGGTGCTCCTTTGACGCTCAGGAAGGATACGGCGCACTCGATGTAATCACCTTTGGAAGTAGTCAGAAGCTTGACTGTCTCTCCAGGGGATCGATTTCCTATTTTTGCCTTCACAGACGCGAACTTTTCACCATCCAGGAACAAATCCCTCAGTCCCGGTACCGCCGCTGCTGCTTTGGCTCTGTGAGAATTAAGCGACATGGCGACATTCAGGGGAGATTTGGCCGGGTCTCTTATCCAGTAGGCGAGAGAAGCCTGGCGAACATTGGACAGGGTTCTGGCCACATCCGTAGCCCCCGTCAGGTAAACCCCAGTGGTCCCGAGGCTGGGTCTGATCGATACGACTCCGCTCGCCTTGATCACGGAGGAAGGGACCGTTGCACGCCTCAAGTCCGGCTCGCCCACGATTGGTTGAAAGGAGACAGCGCCCCACCTCCCGTCTTTATATATCTTGACCGAGGGCACACCCCTGACATACAGATCGAGATCCACCGCCTCCACTGGACTAGTCTGGAAGAAGGAGAACGTAAGGGCCAAAAACAACAGGAAACAATGAATCATGAAATCCCCTCATCCCAGGAAATGGATGCTTTAAAACGCAATCTCCGGCGGATACCCCATAACGCCCAACAGTAGCAATGTAGAACAATCTGCCATAATTGGAAGTCTTTTCTTCATGGTATCGTAAGAGCCGGATCGTGTAGAACTGACATTGAACCACGTGTCATGCCGCCAGGCAGAAAGCAATGGGCGGGAAAGTATCTTCTCTGTCAATGGCAACGCAGAGATATCAAATAAATCCACAGGTTGTAGCCTGTCGGAGGTCTTCTTCGTATCCTGCAAATAATTACAGGTGTATCTCTTTATATTGATGGCCGGATCTTTCATTACAACGACATGGCGAAACGGACCGCGCCGCAGGCCCAGACGCGCTTGAGTCCGGACGAACGCTGAGATAAGGAATGAAGATTATTATGCCTATCCACATAAAACCCCGCGATAACTCGCGAAGTAGACTGCAGCTAGCGAAAGCAAGAGGGCTTAGCGCACTCTGGTCATTATGGCTAAAAAAGCATTGTTCCTTGAAATTACAGGAACTATGATAGGCGGCATTATGGCCTGCAATCTCAAAGAATGGAGGGTTGAAATGATGGGTTTTTCAAAAAAGAGTTATGCGTGTTTACCTATTCTGCTTTTAACTCTACTCGCCTTTTTCTATCCTTCAGCATCGGTAAAAGCTTGTACCACATGCTACAATTTTCAAGAACTTCCAAAGTGGACACCGCTCACCTACGGTACAGGACCTACTTTGCAACAATTAAACAAAAGATTGGACATATTTGTACCTCATGATGCACAAGGTAATGCCAGTGGCAGTATGGGTGCCAATTATACAAGCACATGTAACTTGCGAGGTGATTTTGATGTCAGAGTGAACTTCCGTTTGATTACAAATGCGACTTTAACAGGTGTAATACCGAGTTGCGTTCAAAATCCCCCCCGCCCCCCTTTAGAAAAGGGGGTAAGGCGATGGTGCATGGGATGAATCCCCCCTTTTCTAAAGGGGGGCGGGGGGGATTTTGAAGCGTTCAGTACCATCATGAACGCAACTTCGTATAAGATGTGGATTGATGCTTTCTGCCCTAAGGACCTGTCCAAAAATAAGTTGAACAAGTTGTGAATATCTCCGATAATATCCTCATGCGAAATGAGGACGTAATAAAAATAGTACGAAGGAAATATCAGATATTGGCCCCGGTGCTGGATGAA
>JBAQYM010000314.1:0-3982 GCA_049300095.1 Syntrophobacteraceae bacterium | reverse complement strand
CGCCCCGAAGTGCCCAGCCAGATCGTGCGCGAGTACACGTATGCTTACGTGGCCCTATCCCCTCATGACGGCACCCTGGATTCACTGATACTGCCTCACGTTAGCGAGCAAGCCATGTCAATTTTCTTGCGGGAAGTAAGCGACCGGCATGCAGATGAGTTCATCCTAATGGTCATGGACGGTGCCGGGTGGCATAAAGCCAAGGCGCTGAGAGTGCCGCATTATATGGCGCTGGTCTTCCTTCCACCTTACAGTCCGCAACTCAATCCGGTGGAGCACATATGGGATACCATCCGGGAAAACTGGTTCCATAACGAAGTGTTCAACAGCATCGGAGCAGTGGAAGATCAATTGGAAAAAGCTTTAGCTGCGCTTGAGGGCGATCCGGCGTCGGTAAAAAGCATCACTGGATTCCCCTGGATTATTAGTATGAACTTGCACGCAACTTAGTATAATATGTGGCTGGGGGCACCCATGTAAAGACTGCCGAATGAAACATTGTGATGCTGTGCCCATTTTGTCGGACTCTGAAAAAACTTGAGAATCAGGAGGTGAAACTGGTTAAATGAATCGATGAGGTTCAGAAACAAATGCTGCAATGATTCATCAACGGAGATTCCAAGGGCTGAATTGAGCACAGCATTGCGCAGGGCCTCTTTCTTTTCTTTTTGACTACTTCTGAGAGCAGCTGAACTAGCTTGCATAACGATATCGATGAAAGTGTCGTTGTGCTGAAGTTCTTCCAGATTTATCCCTTTTTCTGTTTCCAGTCTCCTGAGGCCCTCTGCAACTGATTCCATCCATTCCACCTGCCGCTTTTGAAGTGGAGGCATGATCACCATAGCGAACAACTCAGCAGCAGGACCCCCTATAATTGGAATAGTTGACAACCCGGCTTTGGTGATAGCATGAGCCTTATCGCCCACGCTTGATTTAGGGGTAACAAATTTTTCAGCATCTGTGCTCATGGTGACCTCCGACGTGAGACGAAAAGCATTATTGGAGCCACGGGTGACACGGGCACCTTTTGCCCGTGCGCTTGGCGCAAGAGGGCTACGGACGACAATTGCGGCTGTCCCTCCTCTTATCCTCCGGCCCCAAGAAACGGTTGCAGGGGCCACCCGCGAAGAGATTCTTTCCATGCATAATACAAAACCTGCCCCCGTTTGTTTCGAAGATAGTCCTATTTCTTATGGGGCCTGCTCATTTTCACAGGTCTTCGAACTTAATCCCGCATCACCAACCGGCATAACAGTCACGAACTCTCAGATAACAGGCCAATAACAATAATAATGGAAGTTCATCCAGATCATGCCATTGCGCTTCAATCTCAACGACAGACTGTATTTTCAACAGATCAAACAGCTTTGGCTTCAACACAAACAACAATTCCTTCCGCGCGTTATAAAAGCCCCGTCCTGTTCTCCAGAAGCTTGTCGACTTCCAGAGAAACCTGCTTCCATTGACAAACTCCAACCAACCGTCTCCCCGGAATCTGTGCCGGTAGACGGCCATGTCGACATTTGCCCCGGCCTCTCGGATGGTCACGCGCGGTTTCAGAATCCCTGTCCCCTTGAATGTCCACCGTTGCGTTGCCGAACCTGCGATTGTCAACACGCCGTAAGCTGTCCCATCCGCCTTAAAGCACAGCTCCCCTAATAAACGATCCTCTGCATATAATTCATAATGGCGTTCAAATATCGAGGGCTGAGCCCAAAAGAGTTGTAATCCAATATCAGTTGATGGTGCGTCCATGATGGTATTTCTTTCCATCGGAAGAACTTCCTCAAACTGTTTTCATAAGCGGCGCCAAACAATATCTGGGACGATCCGCAAAACATTCGGGTTATAGGATTCTGCCCGCATAATACGTCATCGAATGTTGCCGCCTTTTACTTATAGATCCCGAGGCTCTTGGTGCTGGCGCTGAAGGCTTCGGGGTCGAGCATGACGTTTATGAGCGCGGGTTTTGCGGAGTTTCGGGCGCGCTCGAGGGCGGGGCGGATTTGAGCGGGGTCGGTCACGTTCTCGCCGTGGCCGCCCATCGCCTCGACGATTTTGTCGTACCGGAGCGGCGAGAGCCGGTTTGCCACGTTTCCGCGTTCGGGGCCGTACTTATGGAGCTGGGCGTAGCGGACCTGGTTCCAGGCCGCGTTGTTGCCCACAACGCCGATGACGGGCATGTCGAAGCGGATGAGCGTATCGTAGTCAAAACCGGTGAGGCCGAACGCGCCGTCGCCGAAGAGGACAAAGACCGGGCTTTCGGGCCGGGCGGCCTTCGCGGCGATGGCAAAGGGGGCGCCCACGCCGAGCGTCCCGAGTGGGCCGGGGTCGAGCCAGTGTCCGGGCTTGCGGGTCTTGACGACGCCCGCCGCCATCGTGACCACGTCGCCCCCGTCGGCGATAAAGATGGTGTCTTCGGTCAGGAAATCGTTTATCTCGCGGGCGAGCCTCAGGGGATGGATCGGGACGGCGTCCGAATGCATGAACGGAAGGTCCTGTTGCGAAAGGCGCGAGTCGACCGCGCGGAGTTCTTCGAGCCATTCCTTATGCCCGGCCGAGGGGCTTGCGGCATCGGCAAGTTGTTCCAGGACGGCCCCGATGTCGCCCAGGATCGGGACGTCCACATCGCGGTTGTGGCACAGTTCCGCGTAGTCGAGGTCCACCTGGATGATTTTCGCCCCCGGCGCGATGGTGTTGCCGTATCCCAGCCTGAAATCGAAGGGGGTGCCGACGATTACGGCCAGGTCGGCCTTCGAGAGCGCGTGCTTTCTCGACCGGCTGAGGACCGGGGCCGAGTCTTCGGGCAGGCAGCCGCGGGCCGCGCCGTTGAGGTAGGTGGGGATTTTTGTCTTCCGGACAAACGCGAGAAGGCGGTCCGCCGCGCGGCAGTGCCAGACCTGGGTGCCGGCGAGAAGGGCGGGGCGCTTCGCGCCGTCGATCAGCCGCGCCGCGGCCTCGACGAGTTTATCGTCGCCACGGGTGCGCCCTTTCGAGCGGAAATGGATGGGAAAGGCAACATTTGCGCCGTCCACGGCCCCGTCCAGGACATCGTTCGGGATTTCGAGAAACGCAGGCCCCGGCCGCCCGTTGTGGGCCTCGCGAAGCGCCATGCCCATGAATTCCGGGATTCTCGCCGTTTCCGGAACGGTTGCCGAAAATTTTGAGATCGGCTTCATGAGGTCGACGCTGTTGAGTTCCTGGAGCCCGCCTTTAAGGAGGTTCCTCACCGGGGCCTGCCCCCCGATAAGAAGCATCGGCACGCTTGCGCGAAAAGCGTTCGCAACGCCCGTTACGGCATCCGTCACCCCGGGTCCGGCGGTCACGAGGGCCACCCCGCACACGCCCGTCAGCCGGGTCCAGGCGTCCGCCGCATGAGCGGCCGTCTGCTCGTGGCGAACGTCGATTATCCGGATGCCCTCATCGACGCACCCGTTGTAGATGTCCATCACATGGCCGCCGCAAAGCGTGAATACGGCTTCGACCCCCTCGTTTTTCAGGAACCGCGCCACCAGTTGTCCGCCGGTAACCGTAGCCATTTGACCCTCCTTGCCTGCGATTGGATGCCGGATGCAAGGGGCCGGGCAGCGCGCCGGCCGGCGCACGACCAGGCCCGGAGTATATTATACGAGGTTGCGGTCAAAAGAGCATGAAATGATGCACTGCAAAACCTAAGGGGTTGCGGGGGAATCGGAATGTTGTCCGAACCGGAATCAGGCTGCCGAGAATCGAACGGCACGGCGGTCCCCCTCCCTACGACGGGAGGGGATAGGGGAGGGTGTCGAATTTTCAAGTACTTACGACCCCCTCCCCCAACCCCCAATGCTGTTGCCTTAAGCGTTAACGTACCCTGTGTTGTCATTTCGACCGGAGGGAGAAATCTTGTTTGTTCCGCACCACGGAAAGATTTCTCCCTCCGAGAGATTTCTCCCTCCAGTCGAAATGACAATATGCTCAAGCGATTCGTTAAGGCAACAGCATT
>JBAQYM010000313.1:0-15222 GCA_049300095.1 Syntrophobacteraceae bacterium | reverse complement strand
GCGCGAACTTCCAAAGATCCATTCCCACGGGGGCGCGCGGGAACGAGTAGAATAAACCTCGACTCCGGGCAGTCCGGGCGGGCATCAACCCCGCCCCTACGGGTTCCAATGCGACATCTCGCCATGTTTAACCGTAGGGGCGGGGTTGATCCCCGCCCGGACTGCCCGGAGTCGAGGTTTATTCTACTCGTTCCCGCGCGCCCCCGTGGGAATGGATCTTTGGAAGTTCGCGCTCGAGCATCAACACGCCAACTCGTTCCCGCGCGCCCGCGTGGGAATGGATAACTTCTCGAAGTCCCGCTAAATCTCTACGACGATGGCGTAAATCACCGGTCTCCTGTCGAGGAGCCGGTTGAAGTAGCGCTTCAATTCGCGGCGGATGTCCTCCTGGAGGCCCGCGCAATCCAGCTCGAAATCATCGCTCAGCATCCGGTCCAGGCTTTCGAGGACCACGCACTTCGCCTCGTAGATGATTTCCGGCTTGGTCTCCTCGTGGATAAAGCCCCTGCTGAACACATCGGGGCCGCTCACGAGTTCGTGGGTTTCCTTGCTTATGACAAGCGAGGCGATTACCAGGCCGTCCTCGGAGAGGTGCCGCCGGTCGCGCAAAACCATTCCTCCCACGTCGCCGACCCCCTTGCCGTCGATCAGGACCCGGCCCGTTTCCACTCTCCCCTTTGCACTGACCGAATCGGAAGTCAATGAAATCACCGCGCCGTTTTCGACCACCAGGCAGTTTTCGGCCGCCATGCCGACCGACATTGCAAGTCGCTGGTGCTTCACCAGGTGGCGGTACTCGCCGTGGATCGGCACGAAGAACCTTGGCTGGACTATATTTATGAGGGTCTTCAACTCCTCCTGGTAGGCGTGCCCCGAGACGTGGATGTCTCTTACCTGTTCGTGGATGACGTCCGCACCGTGCCTGCAGAGGTGGTTGATGATGTTTTGAATCGTGCGCTCGTTTCCCGGAATGAACCGTGACGAGAGGATGACCGTGTCGCCCTGCTTGATTTTGAGTTTCTTGTGGTCGTTGAAGGCCATCCGGCTGAGGGCGCTCATCGGCTCGCCCTGGGTGCCGGTGGTGAGCATCAGGACCTGCTGGTCGGGCATGTACTGGAGGTCCTGGATGGCGATCTCGTCGTCGGGCGTGAAATCGAGATAGCCAAGCTCGCGCCCGATGCGGACATTCGTTACCATCGACTTGCCGTTGAGGAGCACTTTGCGGCCGAATTCCCGCGCAATCCGGACCACCTGCTGAATGCGGTGCAGGTTGCTGGCAAATACCGCGACGATGATGCGGCCCCGGGTCTGCTGAAAAATCTCGCGGATCGTGGCCCCGACTTCCTTCTCGGAGATCGTGTATCCCGCGCGCTCGACGTTGGTGGAATCCGAGAGAAGGGCGAGCACCCCTTCCTCGCCGTAAGAGCCCAGGCGCGCGACGTCGAATTTCTTGCCGTCGACGGGGGTGTTGTCGATCTTGAAATCGCCCGAGTGGACGACAATCCCGACCGGGGTCCGTATCGCCAGCCCGACGCCGTCGGGTATGCTGTGGCACACCCGGATGAACTCGATCTTGAAGGGGCCGAGTTCGACGACCTCGCGGGGCGCGATCTGAATCAGTTCCGCCCGGTCCATCAGGTTGTGCTCGCGAAGCTTCTCCCGGATGAGCGCCAGGGTGAGGGCGGTTGCGTAGATGGTGAGGGGGAACTCGCGGAGCAGAAAAGGGATCGCGCCGATATGGTCTTCGTGGCCGTGGGTGACGACCAGGGCGGCCACACGGTCCCGGTTCTTGCGAAGGTATGAAAAATCCGGGATGACGAGGTCGATCCCCAGCATTTCGTCCTCGGGAAACATCAGGCCGGCGTCGACGAGCACGATCGTGTCCCCGTATTCGAGGACCATCATGTTGAGGCCGATTTCGCCGAGGCCTCCCAGGGGAATAAGTTTGAGACTGGGTCCTATCTGTTTATCGGCCATTTTGACTGGAACCACCCCCGTTTACTCCGGCGGGCCGGGCCGCCGGTTCAGGCTGAGGGCCGCCGGACGGGCCGGCCTCTTCGGGCGTCAGGTTGCCGCGGATCGCCTCGCGCACCACCCGCATGAGCCGATCGCGGCTCTTGCCGTCCGTGCCCACGCAGACTACGGGCTCTCCTATCGCTATCTTGATTTCTCCGGGCTGGACCGTCCAGCTCTTTTTCGGCATGATGCGGTAGGAGCCGCTGATGCTGATGGGAACGATCGGCTGCTGGGACTTCGCGGCCAGCACGAACCCGCCCTTCTTGAAATCCCTCATCACCCCGTCCGGGCTTCTCGTGCCTTCCGGGAAGATGAATACGGAAGTCCCCTGCCGGATTTTTTCCGCCGCCCTGTTCATGCTCGTGACCGCCTTTCTGTGGTCCGAGCGGTCGATGGGAATGTAGCCCGAGCAGCGCATTGCGCGACCGAGGATCGGGATCTTGAACAGCTCCTCTTTTGCCAGCCAGCTAAAGGGGATGGGGAAATAGCCCAGGGCCGCGAAAATATCGAACCATCCCTGGTGGTTGCTGGTAAGGATGTAGGCGCCTTGGGGGTCGAGATTTTCAGCCCCGCTCATCCTGACCTTCACCCCCGCCGTCCACAGGTTCAGCCTGCCCCACATCTTCGCCATGAAAGTGGGCCACCGCCGGCTGGCGAACGCCCCGATTATCGAGATTGTTCCCATTACTGTGGTCGAAAGGACCAGGATCGTGTAAAAGAAAATCGTGCGCAGTATTTTCATTTTTCTCTCGCGGGTTGTGCTAAATTTCTGTCCGGTAATTGTCTCGAAACAAATAAAAGCATTAATAACAAATGTTTGGTCAATTTTTAATCCCATACTGTAAACTGTTTCCGAATGCGAGTCAATTATGCAGTTCCGCGTGGTTTCGGCCGAAAGAAATCTTTCGGCCCGGCCGCATGAAACCCATTGAAATTGCTATAGCTTTTAAGTTTATATCGTAGGTAAACCATAGCACCTGGAAGACCCTCGGGTCTCACTAGTCGAAGAAGGGGAAATCGATGGCGAGAGGAACCGTAAATAAGGTCATTTTGATAGGAAGGCTCGGTCAGGACCCGGATATCCGCTACAGCCCGAACGGTGTCGCGGTCGCGAAATTCAGCGTCGCGACCAACGATTCGGTATCCGTGGGCGAGGGCAAGTGGGAGGATCGCACCGAGTGGCACCGCGTGGTTGCATTCGGGAAGACGGCGGAATTTTGCGGAAACTATCTCGGCAAAGGCCGGCAGGTCTTCGTGGAAGGCAGCATCCGGACCCGCCAGTGGGAAGACGACCAGGGGCAGAAACGGTATATGACGGAAATAATCGCCCGCGACATCCAGATGCTCGGAAGCGCGGAAGGCCAGTCTCAGGGACAGGGACAGGATCGGGGCCAATGGCAGGATCGGGGCCAGTCCCAGGGGCAGGGGCAAAGCCAGGGGCAGGCTCAGGGCCAGGGCCAGGGCCAGGGGCAAAGCCAAGCCCAAGGCCAGACCCAGGGTCAGGCTCAGAACCAGGGCCAGAGGAGCGCCGGTCCCGCCGGCCGGCCCGCCATGGAAGAACTGCCGCCCCATCCGGGAGCGCCGGATGACGATATACCGTTCTAAGTCCGGGCGGTCCGGGCGGGGATCAACCCCGCCCCTACGGATTTCAAGGTGAACGGAATTCAAGGTGAAAGGTGACCTGATGCCGCACTTTAAACGTAGGGGCGGGGTTGATCCCCGCCCGGACTACCGGATGGGTAAGGGCTGACCACATCGAACGTATTGGGTTTGATTCCGCACCGGGAAGGGAGGCGGCAGGTGGGATATAGGATAACGGCCAAAGGGTGACAGGCGGCCGCCTATTTTCTTAGCAGATGCTCGACTTCGTCCAAAAGTTGTAGAAATTCCTTGGACTGTCTGTACTCGTCGAGTGATTTCTGGTGTTCCAGCCAGCTTTCCCACACCTTCATCCACCCCGAATTATGCCAGTAGCACAATGAACCGCGGCCGCCCGCGACCCTTTGGCGGTATTCTTCGTACTCCTCCCGGCACGATGGGCAGAAGGTGTACGGCGAGGCGAACTTGGCGGATTCTTCCTGTCCTTCGGTCTGCGCGCCGCACTTGGAACACTTGAGCATGCACCGGGTGCACTGGAATATCTTCCTGAGGGCTTCGATCTTGCGCTGGCGAAGCACGGTTTCGCGTTCCAACTTCACGTCGTCGGCTTTTTTGCCGAATTCGAGTATATCCGCCATTGGCGCCCTCTATTTCTTAACGGTTTTGAGAAAGCTGTCGTCCCCATTTTTAACATCTGGGGGTTCGGGGGTCAATGTCGAGTCCAGGCCGTTTCCGTCCGCGAGGTTGAACAGTTGCTGGGCGAAGTCCATGAATGCGGCCTGGGTGCCCCGCTGGGCCTTTTTTTTCAGGAAGACGATCGGGTCGTGGAGAAGTTTTTTTATGATGGATTGGGTCAGGACCTCGATGGCCTCCCGTTCCCTCTCGTCCAGGCGCGAAAGCTGCCCGAAGGTTTTACGCAGTTCGTTTCGCCGGATGGTCTCGGCTTTTTCACGGATCGACACAATGGTGGGCACGGCGCTCAGGCTGTTGAGCCAGGTCTTGAACTTGATGGTTTCCTCGTCGATGATGTGCCGCGCCAACTGCGCCTGGTTTCGCCGCTCGTCGCGGTTGAGGTCGATCACTCCCTGAAGATCGTCGATGTCGTATAAAAACACGTTGTCGATCTGGTTGATTTTGGGCTCGATGTCCCGCGGCACGGCAATATCGATGAAAAACAGCGGCTTGTTTCGCCTCTCGCGCATCCTCGATTTGATGTCCTGGTACCGGATGATCGGCTCCCGCGCGCCCGTCGAGGACAATACGATGTCCACCCCCTTGAGGGCGTCGAGAAACCGGTCGAAGGAGACGGTCTCTGCCTTGAACCGCTGCGCCAGCTCCATCGCCCGTTCGAGCGTGCGGTTTGCCACCGTCATGTGGCGAACGCCCTGGGCCATGAAATGTTCGGCCGCAAGCTCCGCCATCTCGCCCGCGCCGATCAGGAGCACCCTTTTGTCCTTCAGCTCGCCGAAGATCTTGCGGGCGAGCTCGACCGCCGCATAGCTCACCGACACGGCGCACGACCCGATGCAGGTCTCGGTTCGCACGCGCTTGGCCACCGAAAACGCCTTGTGGAGGAGGCGGTTCAGGACTGTCTTGACCGTTCGGTATTCGACGGAATCGCGGTAGGCTGTCTTTAGCTGCCCGAGGATCTGGGGTTCCCCGAGCACCATCGAATCGAGGCTCGACGCCACCATGAACAGGTGTTCGACGGCGGCGAGGTCTTCGTAGATGTAGAGATACGAATCGAGGGGCGAAGAGGAAGAAAGGCCCACGTGGGTGCGAAGAAGCGCCTTGATCTCTTTTATCCCGGCGTTGAGATTGGCGCAGGTAAAGAGGAATTCGACCCGGTTGCAGGTGGAAAGATACACGAGTTCATCGACATGTTCGAGGCGGGGGAGCATCCGGAGCGGGTTCGTCTCGGCCCGGCACGCCACCGCGAGCTGCTCCCGCACTTCCACGGGCGCCGTTTTATGACTCATGCCCAAAAGGACTATATGGCACATTACATCTTACCTGCCATGACCGAGTGGTGCCCCTTCAACAGGAGATTGGCCCCGAGAAACGTCAGAAGGATCACCGCAAAGCCGAAAATCGCGAGCCATGCCGCCCTGCGGCCGCGCCACCCCACCGTGATCCTCTCGTGCACCAGGACCGCGTAAATGATCCAGGTGACGAGCGAAAGGATTTCCTTGGGGTCCCAGTTCCATGGAGAATGCCACACGATGGCGGCGTAGGCGAAGCCGGTCACCAGCCCTCCCGTCATGAGCGGAAAACCGGCGATCAGGCAGTAGTGGGCGATGGTGTCCAGGGTCTTGAGCGACGGAAGCCGGGCGTAGAGGAACCCGAAATTCTTCTTCTTGATATGCCTTTCCTGGAGCAGGTACATGATGGCCACGCTGAAGGCGATGGCGAAAAGGGCGTTTGCCAGGAACAGGCTCGCCACGTGCAAAATGACCCACCCGCTCTTGAACAGCTCGCTCTTGGGCATGATGTGCGCGGGCAGAAGCGAGGACGAGAGCATGAAAATCACCGCCAGCGGCGAAACGAACGATCCCAGTATCCGCAGCTTCAAACGGGACTGCACGACAAGATAAGTAACGACGAAAACCCACGCGAACAGGGACAGCGCCTCCTGGCCCGTCGTCATGGCAAGCTGGCCGATATGGACCGAGCGGATGATAATCGCGCCGGCATGAAAGAGGGCCCCGACCAGCATTACCGACCATGAAACAATGTGGATGGCTTGCCGGTCCCTGAAAAGATAGACCAGGTAGCCGATCGTGCCGCTCAGGTAGCAAAGCGTTGCGATGACGAGGAAAAGGGCTTCCATAGTTTGTCCCAGATAGGTTGCAGCTCATCTCCGCCGAGGAGCGGGCCGCAAATTTCGGATACTTTCTGAAAAGCTTTCTCCCGGCCGCCTTCCGCGATCCATTCGGGCAGGGGAAGCGCGGCAAGCTCGCTGAAAACGCGCCGGCTGTCTTTCTCTTCAATACCCCGGGATTTCAGGAATTTTCGCAGTTCGCCGAGCAGCAGGATGAAGAACTCCCATTCCGCTCCGAACTGCCCTTCAAGCCTGATTCTGAGCACCCGTGCGATCGCGGGGCTCAGTCCGGCGGTGCTCACCGCAATGGCAAGCGGCCCCCTTTGCACGAGCGAGGGGACGATAAAGGACCCGAGTTCGGGGTCGGTCGCCATGTTGCACCAGGTCCCCAACCCGCGGGCATCTTCCGAGACGGCGCGGTTTAATTCCGCGTCGCTTGTCGCCGCAAAAACCAGGACGGCCCCCTGAAGGTGGGCTTTCCCGTATTCGGTCCCGGCCAGAATAATGCCGCCCGCCGCGCATTCTTCTTCGAGCCACGGGGTGAGTTCCCGCGCCACCAGCCTGACGCGCGCGCCATGTTCGAGGAGGGTCCTCACCTTCCGCTCGCCCACCGCGCCCCCGCCCACAACGAGGCAGGTCCGCCCCCCAATGTCCAGGAAAAGAGGATAGTAGCGTGCGCGTGTGTTTTCGGGTTCGCTCATGGATTACGTTTTGCTTTGCGCGGATGTCGGAATCGTGCGACCTCGGCTCGACCGGCCATGTCTTATCCCGGAATAAGCCGCCAAGACAGGGCTATTATATCCTCTTTTGCGGGTTCAATCTAACATCGATGCGGCGTTTAGACAAGCATGGGAGGAAATTCGGCGAAGGACGCCGTAAGGGCTGCGCTAATTCAAGAGCACAGGGGGGGCTGACCGCAAATAACCAACTAATGCGCGCTGTGGACCTTCTGCGAATGTAGGAAGGAAATGAGTGATTGATGGCTTATGCCATTAACCAATCCCTGATTTCCGAGGTGATTTCTATCAGGAGTTTGTGTGGTGGGTTTTCAAGTTCTGATTTGGCATAAATAAGGGCTGGAACAATCAGTGGCTCAGAGGGAACGTGATAGCTTATTATCCGAAGTCCTCCGCTTTCACCTTTCCCATAAAGCTTCATGCCAATTCGATCCTTCCAGAGTTCGTTAAACCCGGGAATATTTTTCCCTTTGATCCCATGCTCCAGGCTCTAAATATACGCACGGAGGATTGGTTTCATTTTGGCGTATTTCTTTACGAGTTCTTTGGACGACCTGATAAAAGACGGGGCAGGTTTTACATCGAATTTCAATTGAGGAAATCCATCGTCTTGCGCCAATCCTCCAACTTTGGGCCGGCTTCCTTGCACACTTGAGCTAAGCCGCTGAGCGCGGCTCGTGACTCTTCGTCCCTTACGAAACTGAGATCTTCAACCCGTTCGGATAGCATGTCGACAGTTTTGGCGACAGATCTCCCTAAAATGGCGAAAACGAAGGGTAGCCGGGCAACCTTGGGAGACCCGGACATCGCCACATGGAGTTTCAACATGTTGTCATGGATTCGGGAGAATTGTTCATATAACGAGGGAGCGCACCTTTCCCAACTTGAGCATGCAACGCAAGATTCAATTATGAACTGTCTCAGGTATCTCCGGGTCAGAAAAAGGATTTCGGCAGTCCTATAATGGACTCCAATTATTCCAGCGCTTAAACGCAGAACGTCAACCGCAATTTCAATCGAAAGCGCATCGCGTCTGCTCCTTTTTTCCCAGACACCAGGATCGTTTTTACATGCGCGACAGCCCATACCTCTCCCTTTTTCAGCCACCAAACCAACTATAGTAAGGTTCTCGTTTCTGTCAAGCATTTCATGGGCCTACTCGCAAGGCACGGCACACCGCCGCTCCTTTGTCTTCTGTCCTCACTATTCGGGTGGATTGTCATCTTTGATGAAGGTTTTTCCGGCAATTAATTGCCGCTCACCGAAATCTCCCCATGTTCATCCGATGAACAAAGTAAACCGAAACCACGCCAAATCCAAATTAGGACACTACCGGAAATTCGGGCGCTTCGGAGCGGATCGGAGAGCCTGGGAAATCCTGAAACCGGGGGAGGGGCCGCCAATACGTTGCTTTAATCGAAAAACCACGTGGGACAGGCTTTCCAGCCTGCCGTTTGGTAGGACTCCACAGTTCTGAGCCGGCAGGCTGGAAAGCCTGCCCCACAACGAGGGGGGACGCCTGTCACGCCCTCCTGAAGATTACATAGTTGGCGATGTCGTCAAGGGTTTCTTTTACCGGACCCTCGGGGAATATCCGGAGCGCTTCCATCGCCTCCATCGCGTGCTTGGATGCGAGTTCCTGGGTGTATCCGATGCCGCCGGCGCGGATCACGATGTCCTTGAGTTCGAGGACGTCTTTCGCCGAGATGTCATCCGAGCTGAAGATCTGGCGCAGGCGCATTTTCTCGGCCGGTTTGGCGTTGCGGAAAGCATGGATGAGCGGCAGGGTGGCCTTGCCTTCCTGGATGTCGTTTCCGACCGGTTTGCCAAGCTCTTTTGCCTCGCCCGTGAAGTCCAGGGTGTCGTCTATCAACTGGAAGGCGATCCCCAGGTTGTGGCCGTAAGTGCTGAGAGCTTTTTCCTCGGCGGGTCCGCCTCCCCCGAAAATGGCCCCTATCCGGCATGCGGCGCTGATCAAAACGGCCGTCTTCCTGGTGATGACCTGGAGATATTCCTTCTCGCCGATCTCGAGATCGTCGGAATGCACCAGTTGGAGGACTTCGCCTTCGGCCATCTTGGTGGTGGCGTCGGAGAGGACTTCGAGAATCCTCACATTTTGATATCCGACGGCCATCAGGATGGACTTCGAGTAGAAATAATCCCCGACCAGGACCACGGCGGGATTCCCCCAAATCGTATTGGCGGACGGGCGGTTCCGGCGGACTTCGGCGTGGTCCACCACGTCATCGTGGAGGAGCGAGGAAGCGTGCACGAACTCGAACACCACCGCGAGGGGCGTGTCTTTGTCTCCGCGATAGCCGCAAAGCCTTGCCGTCAGTATCATCAGGAGCGGCCGAAGCCTCTTGCCCCCGCTGTCCATGATATAGCGCCCGACAACCGAGATGAGCGGAATGTCGCAACCGAGGAGCCGGTTAATCTCCCCTTCGATCCTCGCAAGGTCGGGGCGAACGCGGGCGTATATTCTCTCTTTGAGATTGCCTTGCTCAGAGGAAATCAGGCTGGGAAGGGCGGAAGCGTCCACTATTTGCAAATCCGAAACATTTTCAAAATACTGCCACCTTTTTGGCTCAGTTTCCCGAAAGCGGGAGAAAATCCCGCAAAAACACGGGAGGGGAACATCAGCTAAATAGCGAAAAAATGCCCCAATGTCAAAGCGTTTTGCTGATTTGGCGGACATCGGGGGAGGAAGAATCTCTGCGGATGCCCGATTTTGCCTATTTTTTAAAGGGAAAACGCCCACCCGTCCGGAAACGGGTGGGCGTGGTCATCAGGAAAATTTAGGGGCCGGCGAGGTACCGGGCCGGCCTGCCACAGAGAAACTTAGGGACCGGGCCAGGGATCGAGCCGGCTCACCACCGGTCCGGTGCCGCCAAGCGGTCCGGAGCCCAGGGCCAGGAACGGCATCATGTTGAATGCGTTCGGGACCGTCGGGGCGCCGAAGACGGTATGCTCGGCGAAGAGAAAGTCAAAGCAGGGCAGTCGGTACTGCCCGGAGGTGAGGCCGTTGGCCACGTTTGCCATCTGGCCCGTGCGGCTCTTGGCAATATACTCCCGTGTCGCGGGCGCGGTCCCCGTCGATCTGGACGCCTGGAACCTGAAGCGGCCCCTGACCAGACCCGGTCCTATGGTTTCCGGGAGAACGGTGGTAATCAGCCGCTCCGTCTCGGCGCCGCTGAGGGGGTCGACGTCAATTGCGTAGATGTCGATGAGCTGGCTCGTGTCGGTGGTGAACCCCACTATGTGGATGGCGGTGCCGTTTTCGAGGGGTATCGGAGTGGGGGGACTCCCGCCAAAACTCTGGGGTTGATTGCGGACTTCAGCCGTCGGCACCAGGAATGCTTCGATCGTGAGATAGCAGGGTTGAACGCCGGGCTCGGTGAAAACACCCAGGTCGGCCCCCAGCGTGTGGACGGAGATGAACATGTTCGCCGGGGTGTTCGGGGCCGCGGCCCTGGGGTCGATCTTCATCAGCGTTCCCTGGTAGTCGATCGCGTCGCCCACCATGAGGGGGATCTGCTTGGTCGGATCGGTGAGAAATCCGGGGGTGCCCGCGGCGGGCATGTTAAAAGTCTTGAGGGGCGCACCGAGCGCCAGGAAAGGATCGATGGGGAAAACCGGGTCCCCGTTGAGCGGTCGGTTGGTGTACGGGCGCTCGGGATCGCCGACAAAGGTCGGGTCCAGTCCCCCACCGGCGAGAAGCTGCGGCGCCACGCGCGGGATGCCCACGGGGAAGCCGTTCGCGGCCGCGACCGTCGGGCTGCCGGTGTCGGAGGTGAGGCGGGGATCGGGGCTGTGCACCGCGCCCCAGCGCCCCACGGGGTCGTTGATTTCGAGGATGGCGCCGGTGGTCGGGTCGTTAAGGATCCCACCCACGCGGAACCTGCCGGGCATTCCCAGGACCGCTCCGGTATAGTCGATATAGTTGATGATCCCGAAGCCGGCGTTCAGTCCCTGCTGGGTGGCGGGAGCGATCAAGCCCACGATATATTGCGGCGTGCCGTTGGTCGGGTGGGGGGTAATGTTGCCCACGGCCCGCACCTCGAAGGAGGGGAAGCGAGTCACCCCGGGGTCTGCCAATGCCAGTCCCGTGTTGGTTGCGGCGTGATTGGGCCTGCGGGGCGCATAGCCTATGGAACGCGAGACCAGGGGATCAAACAGTTGGGCCCAGGTAAAGGACGCGGCGGCCATCTGTACGATGGTGTTGTTGGGGACCAGCATCTTGATGCCGTTGACCGTCAGCGTGCCCCCAGCCAGCGGCGAGGTGTTCGGGAGAGGGTTGACGGCCGTGTTGGCTACAGTGCCGTCCAGGGTGGCTTCCTGGATGAACCCGATCACATCGAATGCGGCCGGCGGAAGGGGAGGGGCGACTTGGGCGGCGCCGGTACTTGCCCAGAGCAGCCCTATGATGAAAACTAACATGGCAAGCTTGGATTGCGGTTTCATTATCCGTTCTCCTTATTCGCGTTGAAAGCCGTTTGCGGCTTTTCCCGTTGGAAGTCTTCGCTGCGCATCCCGCCTCGGCGGGAAAACCGGGACGCGGGCGTCTTCAAGACCGCGCCGGTCCCTGATAAGCCGATTTAGAGACCGGGGTCCTGGGGATCCAGGTTCAAAAACGTTGGAATCGGCGCAACCCGTCCGTTTGCCCCCACCGCCGGGAGCTCGAGCATCGTATCCAGCTCCGGGGCCCCGTCCTGCGCGCCTGTGGGGATAAACAACTGGGGATGATCGAAGGGCGCCTTTTCCATCGCCACCCGCTGGTCGGTGAGTCCGTTGGCCAGGAAGGCCACCAGCGCCTCGATATTCTGCTTGGCGTTCGGGCTGGTATCCGGGAACATCAGCTCGGGGATTCCCTCGATATCCTCGGTCAATTCGTGCAGGTTGGTGTTCGGGAAGTTGCCGCCTCGGGTGTAGAATTCCACCACCTGGCGCAGGGTGGCCGAATCCCCGTTGTGGAAATACGGACCGCTGAACTCGATGTTGCGCAAATTGGGCACCTTGAAGGCGCCGCGACTGACCCGGCGGTCAAGGACCGGTACGGTTGGGACAAACCTCGACACGTCCGGGGGCAGTTTTTTCTGGCCTTTCAGAGCAGCCAGCTCCACATAGGATAAGGGAAAAGGATTATTGTTATCCAGGGGGTTCAGGAACGGCCCCGCATTGGGCGCTGTGCCGGCGCGGCCCAGGTCTTCCGTGGTGCGCCGCACGGCGATGTTGTACATGCCGTTGTCATAGTTGGCCGTCCCTCCATCACCCATGGCCATGAATTGGATGATTCCATCGAGTCCCTTGGGCACCCCCTGGCCATCCGGGGAGACATACAAGACAGTGTGGTTGGAGGTAATGGGGGCCACATGACAATTGTTACACTTACCGGAGCTCACGAAGATGTCAAAGCCAAGCCGCTCCTGATCGGTCAGGGCGGTGTGGTCCGCCGGAATATTCTTGGTGGGGGCGCCCATGAATCGGTCGAAGGGAGTGTCG
This sequence comes from Syntrophobacteraceae bacterium, assembly GCA_049300095.1. Taxonomy (GTDB): domain Bacteria; phylum Desulfobacterota; class Syntrophobacteria; order Syntrophobacterales; family Syntrophobacteraceae; genus SbD1. Next base: position 2,547 of record JBAQYM010000313.1, on the reverse strand, counting down.
TCCGAGATCAGGGTCGCTTCATAAGCCTGCACGGCAAGGCCCCAGAAAAGAGAGAAGTTGTACTCCATCTGGGTATACTGATTGGCGGCCAACGGACCGCCTGTCTTCTTCGCGCTGGTCACGACGCCCTGACCCGGGCTCACCACCATGGTCCGAGGGTCGTTGGCCGAGGCCTTCTGCACCGCGGCGGTGGCGGGGTTCACGGTGATGACGGCGGTATTGCTATACCATTGGGACTTGAAGGCGGCCCTGATCATCGCCGGGTAGTTGGTCTTCAAGCCCGGCAAGCCCGCCCGGGCCAGCGGACCGAGGACACTGTCCTGGGGGTCAACTATTTGTTTGCCCAGGGGTTGCAGGCTGAACAGCTTCTTGGCAAGCTCGGGGAAGCTGCGCCCCGCCCAGGACATCTCGAAGTCGCTCATCGGCGGGCCCACGGCCTGGGAAGCCAGGCTCGAGTTGGTGACCCGGACGAACACATCCTGAAGGGTGGGCACGCCGTTAACGAGGACGGTCCTTTTTAGCTTGCTGGAACGGTCCCGGAATCCGAAGGGGTTCACCCCGTTGAAGACGAAACTGGCGCGGCCGTCCCAGAAATTGTCGAAGTTGAAGACCGCGTTGATCATGGTGGGCGCGTTTCTGGGCTCCACACGCCGGACCTTGCCCTGCAAATTGAGTTTGCCGGGGGTGACCACGTTCCAGATATCGGGCAGAGGGGCGCCGTCATCCACATCGCTGCCGGGGGTGATCCCGACAAACTGGGTGCGGCGCACGCCCATGGAAGAAATCACGTCGTTGGTATCCGCATCGACGTCAAAGAGTTCCTCGAAAATCGTGACGCCCGGCCCGCGGGGAACAAGCAGCGTGGGCCTCATCCAGCCGTTGAGAGGGAAGTCCGCCCGCACCAGCTCATAGTTGGGCGTGAACTGCGGGAACCCCGGCACGTTAAAGTTGGGATCGGGTGGTTCCACAGGGCCGAAAGGATTGTTGGGGTCGTTGGCGGTATAGAGGACCGTGGCGTTGCCGAAGCTGTTGTCGCCACCCAGGGGGTTTAAAACCGGGTTCTTAAAGTTCGTGTCCAAAATGTTTGGCGCGATCTGGTTCTTCGCGCGAACATCCGCCCCGGCGTTGAAATGACAGGTGGCGCAGGCCTGGACCCCATCGCTGCCCACCTGCATGTCCCAGAACAACGCCTTGCCCAGCCGCACCAGCGCCGCCTGGTCCTTGACGATCCGCGCGGTCAGGGGCTGAAAGTTCAGGTTGACATTGGGACCGGGGACCCTGAGGACAACCGCCGCCATGGGTTCCGGCACCGGCGTCTCCTTCAGGGACTGGGGATCGAAAGGGATCACCTGCGCCCTGCTCACACCGGGCAGGATGGCGCCCGAGGAGACCAGGGTAAAGCATAGCAGATAGACCATGGTCTTGATGAGTGTCTTTGATGCCCGGCCCCCCCACTGGGGCCCGAGACGGGGAAATGAACGGTCCATGGTGCTTTCCTCCTTCTCTGTCTGAATAAACGTCCAAAAGCGGCGGAGTCGAGGCAGCGCTGCCACGAGCGGAAACTGCCGGCCTTTCAGGGTCGACACCCCCTTTCATCGGGGGTTCCCGCGGCTGCCCGGACCCTCCCCTGAATCAGTTGCGGCGCCGTTTACGGATGACGGACTCCCGGCGGCTTCGCGCGCAGTGCCGGATGGCATCCTTCAATGCGCCGGTAATGTGCCGGCCGCAGGGATTGCGACGGCGACATTTCACCGCGGGTTCGGCAAAATGGGACACAGGGCCGTGGGCTTCTGAAGAAATCGAGTAATCTCTTACCCTTTCGGGGCCTGGCTTGTCGTTCGTGCGCCCTTGATACGATGATCGACTTGTCGCCCGTGACGGGGCGGGAGCGGATAATGTGATCCGATGGCCCGAGAATAAAGAAAACCGCGGTGGAAGTCACTATGCGGCAGGCAGTATTTAGGGGTGGGAGACAGGTGTATATTTTCACGGTGGGGTGTAGGAAAAAATGACGGAAGTTGTCACAAATATCGAATATTTCACCAAGGTGGAGCAACTCACCATGGGCCGGGAGGTGGAGGTCCTTAGCCGATTGATCGAAGGGCGCGGCGAATCAAGGGATCTGTGGCCGATCTCATGACCGTTGGGCGATCTCGGACAGTTGGCCGATCGCATGACCGTTGGCCGATCTCGGGCCGTTGGGCGATCGCATGACCGTTGGGTGATCTCGGACAGTTGGCGGGTTGATATGAATGACGAACCAGCCGGCGCCGGTTATGGCGCGGTCTCACCGGTTATGGCGCGGTCTCCTGACCGCGCCATGCTCCGGACCTGAAGTCTCCAGCTCGCTCGGGACCTGTTGGCCTCCGTGGGAGACCTTCGGTCCGGCACGGCGGCACGGTCGGGAGACCGTGCCGCAACGGGGAGTAATAACTTTTCCATTTCATGAAAGTTCGATGTATCGCGGAGTACCGCGTAGGATGGCGTAGGATGGGTGGAGCGCCCCGCGCAACCCATCACGCACTCCTGAGGCGATGGGTTGCGCGG
>JBAQYM010000312.1:0-6368 GCA_049300095.1 Syntrophobacteraceae bacterium | reverse complement strand
GTCCCGGACCACCAGACAGCGGCGGGCGGATCGGGACGCTTTGCGGCATTGGTCAAGAGCCTCGGAGGCGAGCTGTCCATTATGCCCAACGGCACACCGGGCGGGAAATTCAGCCTCACATTCTCGGGTCCCGCGGGATCTCTTGAAAAGCTCGATGCGCTCCTTGCCGAAGGCGGCGCCTCGTCCGGGTGCGTGCTCCCGCCGCTGGACAACAAATTTGAAAAAATCGTCTCGAAGGGCAAGGAATTCATGGCGGCCATGTCGGGCGGGGACATGATACGGGCGCAGGAGATACTGCTCGCCCTTGCCGACCAGCAGCAACAGCCCGGCCTCTACAAGGAGATCGGCGGGCTCGCCAGGGGGCTGCACGATTCGATCCGAAGTTTCATGAACACCATGGACCCCTCGCTCAAGGAAATCGTCGAGGACAAGATCCCGGATTCCGGCAACCGCCTCGAACACATGCTCCAGCTTACGGAAAAGGCCGCTCTCACCACGCTCGATCACGTCGAGGCGATGCAGGACCGCCTGGGCGACGAGCACGCGAGCGTTGCCGGGATACGCGAACTCCTCGCCGGTCTTAAGCCGATCGGGGACAATGCGGTGAAAAAACTGGCCGAGGGCGAAAGCCTTCTCGACGCGCTCGACCGTATCGTCGCGCAGCATCGCGTAAACCTCGACACCATCCTTACGGCCCAGGACTACCAGGACCTGAGCGGCCAGATCATCCAGAAGATAACGGCGTTGCTCAAGGACCTGGAACTGCGGTTGGTGAACATGATCCGCACCTTCGGGGTCAAAGTGGAAACCGGGAAGATAACCGGGGGCGACGGACTCTACGGTCCGGCGCACCAGGCCCGGGAAGATACCGTGCACTCGCAGGACGAGGTGGATTCACTGCTGGCGGAATTTGGTTTTTAAGAAGCTTCGTTTTAATACGCTCGGTGATTGCCAAAAAACGGGAAGGCTGTTTTCGACGGGAAACGGCCTTCCCGTTTTTTTATGTGATAAGAGTCACCAGAATGGGCTTGGAGAGGCGCTGCGGGTCCGGGACGCGGGGATTATTTCTGTTGGATGAAAAACTCGACCGTGACGGCAACGGACGCGAAGAGGCCTATGAGTATCAGGGCCAGGGAGACGGCCACCGCGAGTGAGCTTTTCGGCATATAGGGGTTTGGTTCCTCATTGAGGATGCGGATGGTCCGGATATGCTGCGCGGTGGCGGCGATCATTGCAAAACTCCCCAGCAGGATAAAGAAAAGCGCAAGGATAAACGTCGCGTAATGCTGTTGTGATCCTTCTCCGGTAAGGGTTTGGACTATCTTGTAGATCCCGAACCCAAAACTGATGAAGGACAGGCAGGTCCGAAGCCATGCAAGGAGCGTCCTTTCCGCCGCCTCGCGATTGCGCTCCTTGGCCAGTATGTTCGTGACGTTCAGCAGTTCCGACGTGGAATTATGTTCATCCATTTCGTGCCCCTCCCCGACCTCCAGGGAATTCAATACGGAGTCCGGTATGATATTAAGCATTCACGGTTTGATTCGCCGGGCGAGTGAATAATTTTCCGGGTCTGCGGCGTCGCCCGGGCAATGCGTGCGGCCGCTTCCGGGATCAATCTTTATCCGGGACCGCCTCGGCAAGATGTGTCCGCGATGGCGATGCCTGTCCAAAATTAGTGAAACAGTCGGATTTGCGAGATCTTGACGCTGGATTGGATCGTCTGTAATTTCATCCCCGAAGGCAAGTTTCAATCTTCTTTCCGGAGGCTTTGAATGGAACAATATCCTGACAAGGGCTGGAATCCTTATGTGGCCGGGGCGCTCACGGGGTTGCTGCTGGTCGCGTCCGCCTGGGTGTCCGGCAAATTTGTCGGAGTTTCCACCACGGTTGTGCGTGCGACCGGCATGGTCGAAAAGGTCCTCACCCCCGAGCGCATGCAACAGATGGAGTACTTCGTAAAAGAAGCGCCCAAGATCGACTGGCAGTGGATGTTTGTCCTGGGCATTCCGTTCGGGGCGCTGATTGCGGCCATTACTTCCGGCAGCTTCAAGTGGAAGGCCCTGCCCGATATGTGGGAGGCCCGGTTCGGACCAAGCCGGTCAAAGCGGGCCGCGGTTGCGTTTATTGGAGGTGTGATCGCGATGTTCGGCGCGCGCCTTGCCGATGGCTGACCCAGCGGACACGGGCTGAGCAGTTCGCTTCAGCTTGCGGCAAGCGGCTATATCGCCCTGCTGGGCTTTTTCGCCGGGGGAATGATTGTTGCGCGCCTTCTCTACGGGGGGAATCGCTGATGGATATCCTGGTGTACGGACTGATAACCGGAGTGCTTTTTGGGTTTTTATTGCAAAAAGGGCGTGTGCTCCGCTACGACAGGCAACTCGGCGCGCTCCGGCTAGTAGATATGACAATCGTTAAATTTATGTTCAGCGCAATTGTGGTCAGCATGGTCGGAGTGTATCTGCTGAGAGACCTCGGTCTGGTCAAGCTCTCGATCAAATCGACCATGATCGGCGCCAATCTGCTCGGTGGAATAATTTTCGGCGTCGGATGGGGCCTCCTCGGATATTGCCCGGGCACTTCTCTCGGGGCGCTGGGGGAAGGCCGTTGGGACGCCGCCTCCGGTTTCGCCGGGATGCTCGCGGGTGCGGCGATATTTGCGGAAGCTTACCCGGCTTTGAAAAAGACGGTCCTCACGTGGGGCAACTTCGGCCCGATCACCCTGCCGCAACTGCTCGGCATAAACCACTGGGTCGTGATTGCGGTCATCGCCCTCGGCGCCTGCGGCCTTTTCTTCTGGTTTGAAAAGAAGGAGCTGTAAATCCCGCCATTTTTTCGCCGGCAAATTGAAATCCGGCCGGCACACCGTTAAACTTTGGCGGGAGGGCTTAAATATCAACACATTTCTTCCGTACCCTTCATTTTCCGAATCCGCCCGTGTCCTGGACGGCAAGCGGCTTGGCAAGCAGCGCATCGAGGTCCTTCAGATACTTCGGAGCCTGGCCGGCGAGTCCCGCGGGTGGCGAAACCACCCCGCCGTGCGGATGTGGCGCGGATACGCCCGGACTCTTGCCGTCTACGGAATCGAGATGTGCGCGGAATGGAAAAGAAGGGGATACCGGGACGCCACCGCCGAAAAGATCCTTGAAATTTTGCTCGGACTCGAACGGATTGCGGAATCCCGCAATCCACCCTGGCTCGGCGACAGGGCTTTCCACCTCTCCCACCAAAGCAACCTCGTTCGCAAGAATCCCGATCACTACCGCGGGTTCTTCCCGGAAGTTCCGGACGATTTGCCTTATATCTGGCCGGCATAACATTTCCGGGGACGGGGGCCTCAGACAGACGTGAAACGCCTGTGGTTTCCGTGCGCCTTGTTCTTGCCTCGCCTCCTTACGCCCTGAGGGCCAACTATTTCTTGAATTCAAACGTCATAATGGTATTTTACTTGTATAATCGGCGCCATATTATACACCTCCCATATGGTTCAGGAGTGCGGGGAAATGAAGGTATACGAATTCATGACAAGGAAGTTCGATTCCATCGACGCCGGCAAGACAGTCTACGACGCGGTGGAGACCATGGTGAACAAAAGAATCCGCGCCCTGGTCGTGCGCAATCCCGGCAAGGATGGCCGAGACAGTATCTTCGGGGTCTTAACCGCGAGGGACATCGTTTTCAGGGTCTTGGCCAGGGAGATAAACCCCAAGACGGTCCGGGTTTCCGAGATTGCCTCGCGCCCTATCGTTTGTGTCGAAAAGGAGATGGAGTTCGACATGGCCGCAACCCTCATGGAGAAGTCCAATATTGCCAGGCTCTTCGTGTGCGAGGGGGATAATATCCTCGGCGTCGTGTCGCTGCTGGACGTGATGGCCGCCGAGTTGATCATGATAGCAAGAGGAAACCATGATTCTTGACAAGATACTGTCGCTTGGCAAGAAGGAGCGGATGGTCTCGGGCGAGATGCGGTTGCATATTGAACTGCTCAGCCGGGCTTGCGACACTTTCCGGTCCGCCCTCGGTGAGCTCGATCCGAACCTGATCAAGGAAGTCGAGGACCTCGAGCGGGAAGGTGACGCCGTAAAAAGAGGCATTATATCACATATTTATGAAGGCGCTTTTCTGCCTTATCTGCGACCGGACCTTTGCAGGTTTGTCGAAATTGTCGATGAAATCTTCGACTTGCTTAAAGACACCGTGTCGTACTTGCGTCACATAGACATTCCTTCGGAACTGAAGGCCGAATGCCTCCGGGTGGCTACTCTGAATTTCAGAATGGCTGAAATGCTGCTTCTCACATTCGATGCGATGTTTAAGGGAGACGATCTGCGGGAAAAGATACTGGCAATTCGCATTTACGAGAAGAAAATAGACGATATCAAATTCTGTTTGATTGGTGATGCGAGGAATATAAAAGTAAGCGACTTCTGGTCGGGAAAGATGCTTTGGGACTTCATCTCGGGGCTCACAACGGTTAGCGACATTATCGAAGATGCGAGCGATCATCTGCTGATCATCAATGTGAGCATGAGGTAGGCGGGCGTTTTTTGCAGGTGTAACAAATCCCCCTTTCATTGTTCGTGCCGGGTACGATACAGATCATGTGGATTGTCCTGAGCGGCGTCTTTCTCGGCTGGGGCCTGGGCGCCAATCATACCGCCAATGTCTTTGGAACGGGTGTTGCCACCGGTACCGTCAAGTACCGGACCGCCATTGTGTTGACGGCGATTTTCGTTCTGCTCGGCGCTGTCCTGGAGGGACCCAAATGCATGCAGACCGTCGGAAGCCTCTCGCGGCTCGTCCCGATCGACGCCTTCTGCTGCACTCTGAGCGTCGCCATTTTGATGGCGGTGCTCACTTTTTTCGCCATTCCCACTTCAGCTTCCCAGGCGATCATAGGCGCCGTTATCGGCGCGGGGCTTCTCTCGGGGTCGGCCGATTTCACGAAGCTCTATCGCATAATCGCCTGCTGGGTGTTCACGCCCGTCGTGGCCATCGTCGCCGGATACTCACTATATTGGATTCTGCGGTATCTCTTCCAAAAATTCATTACCGGCTTCACCAACCTCAGCTTGTTTTATTCAGCCGGGATCATCGTGTCGGGCTGCTACGGGGCCTACTGCCTCGGGTCCAACAGTGTCGCCAATGTCACGGGGGTCTATGTGGGCTCGGGCGTTCTTTCCTCCGAGACGGCCTCCCTGATCGGAGGGCTCAGCATCGCGAGCGGTGTGCTGACCTATAGCAGGAAGGTTATCTTGACCATCGGGAAAGGAATAGTTCCTCTCGACCCTTTTTCCGCCCTGGTTTCCGTGCTGGCCGGCGGACTCGCCCTGCATATTTTTACGCAGTTGGGCGTTCCCGTGGCTTCGTCTCAGGCAATAGTCGGCGGAGTGGTGGGCGTGGGGCTTGCCGGCGACATTCAGACGGTAAGCGTCAGGATGCTGACAAAAATCGTGTCAGGCTGGGTAGTGGCGCCGATTTCCGCGGGGTTGTTGACCATCCTGTTGCTGAAAATCATCCCGAGAGTGTTCTTATGAGAAGACTGACAAACGTTTGGAAGCTCTATATCCTGTATTCGACGGTCCTTCTCGTCTTGATGGCGCTGGCGGGCTTTGCCCTCCACGGCCAATTGAAGGTGCGACTCGCCGAGGACCTCAAGGAAGAAGTCCTGACCCTGGCGAGGGTAATAGGGCGAGTGATTCCCGAAAGTGCCGACCCTTCGGTCCTTGTCCCGTGGTGCAAAGAGTACCGGGCGCTGGCGGGTGTGCGAGTGACGCTGATAGACGCCGACGGGAAGGTGCTCGGAGATTCCGAGGGAGAATCGTTGACGGGGGAAGCACGGCTCGACAGGCCGGAGGTGGGGACGGCATTTGAAGAAGGCGTGGCTACGGCCGTCCGCTTCAGCAAGACCCTCGATGTCGATATGTTTTACGCGGCACTGCTGGTAAAAGAAAAAAACGTGGTGATCAGGCTCGCCGTGCCGATGAACAAGGTAAAATCCATTGAAAACAACGTAATGCTGTATTTTGCGTCGGCCCTCTACCTGGCGCCGCTCCTGGCCATGGCCATTTCATTCGGGTTCGCCAGACAACTTGAGAATGCAAAACGCGGTTTCACCGCCTGAGATGCGGGCTGTACCGGACTCGACGAATTGAAATCGGCTCAAGGGGGCTGTTGCCCAAAGAAATATTCAAGCTGCGCGACTATTGATCGGGACGTGAGTCCCCCTCCCTTCGATGGGAGTGGTTAGGGGAGGGTGTTGAATTTTCAAGTACTTACGACCCCCTCCCCCTGCCCCTCCCGCCAAGGGAGGGGAGACCTCCGCCCTGTTTTGGCCACACCTGCCGTCACTTTTGCATTTGAGCAACAGC
>JBAQYM010000311.1:0-2697 GCA_049300095.1 Syntrophobacteraceae bacterium | reverse complement strand
AGACCGTGCCACAACACATGTGGAACTCCGCCTTGACGTTCAAGAGGGTATCTACTGCTTGGTCCAACCTACGCCTGCGGCATTTCAGCTGTCTCGAGAGATCCCATTTTTGTTGTAATTCATTACCGATAGCTGCAATTTCCGCTTTGAGATAGGAAAAAGTCGAGCTATAAGGGGAGCCTTAAGCCAGTGTGTCCGGGGACTGATCCACTCCATCCTTCTCTAATTATCCCAATTCCCGCTAATGCATTTTCCCCACCGTCCGGACAACATCGGAGCGTTTTTTCTGTGCGGTTCGTACAGGTTTCTACCCGAAGAGCACCGGGTGGAGATCAAGAACAGTTACATTCCAACATTAGGGAGGATTCGTTTTGACTACCGATGAAAAAGTGGGAGCACGAATAAAGCGATTCAGGGAAGAAAGAGGACTTTCGCTCGAGGAAGTCAGCAGCCGCAGCGGTCTGCTGACCGAATTCCTCCAGGAAGTCGAACAGGATAATGTGTACCCTTCTCTGGGGCCCCTGGTGAAGATTGCCCGCGTGCTTGGGCTCAGACTTGGAACGTTCCTTGACGACCAGATCAGCCAGGACCCGCTCATCGTGCGCTACGAGGAGCGGAAAGAAGAACTGAGCATGCTCAAGGGCAAGGATAAGCCGGTCGCGCTCAAGTTTCACTCGCTCGGTCGCGGCAAGAAAGACCGGCACATGGAACCCTTTTATATCGAAATTCTTCCCGAGCCCGCCGAGGACAAGAAGCTCTCCTTTCACGAGGGAGAGGAATTCATCGTGGTCCTCTCGGGAGAGGTCGAAGTATATTACGGAAACGAGTTTCACGTCCTCAAGGCCGGTGACAGCATCTACTATAATTCGGTCATCCCGCATTATGTGAGCTGCCGTGGTCCCAAGGCGGAAATTTACGCGGTCCTTTACTTTCCCGAATAGAAAGCAAGGTTGGACAAGCTATGGAAAGCCCAGTTCTTCAGTCCCTGACGTTGGGACAAATCCTTGACAACACAATATCGAAATACCCGGATAACGATGCGGTCGTCTATTACGATCGGGACTTTCGGCTGACTTATCGTGAATTCGGCGAGCTTGTGGACCGCCTCGCCAAGGGGCTCATGGCGCTCGGGATCCAAAAAGGCGAAAAAGTTGCGGTCTGGGCGACCAACGTGCCCTACTGGGTTGCGCTCCAGTTCGCGACCGCCAAGATCGGGTCGATCCTGGTAACCGTGAACACCCTGTACAAAATAGCCGAAGTCTCGTACCTGCTCGAACAGTCTGACTGCGAAAACCTGTTCATAATCGACGGGTTCAGGGACACCGACTATGTCCAGACGATCTACGACCTGGTCCCTGAACTGAAGACACATGAGAGGGGATACCTCAAGAGCGAGAAGTTCCCTCACCTCAAGCGCGTGTTTTTTCTCGGCCACGAGAAGCACCGGGGCATGTATTCCATCTTCGAGGTCATGGCGCTTGCATCCATGACATCGGATAAAGAATACCAGGATCGCCAGGCGCTGCTCGATCCGCAGGACGTTGTCAATATGCAGTACACGTCCGGCACCACCGGCTTTCCCAAGGGCGTCATGCTGACTCACCACAATATCGGCAACAACGGCTATTGGATCGGCGCAAACCAGGTGCTTGGTCCAAACGACAGGATCTGCCTGACCGTGCCGCTATTCCACTGCTTCGGGTGCGTGCTCGGCGTGCTTGCCGCCATAAATCACGGCAGCGCCCTGGTGATCCTGGAATCTTTCGATCCCGTGATGGCAATGGCTTCGGTGGAGGCCGAGCGCTGCACCGCCCTTTACGGCGTCCCGACCATGTTTATCGCCATGCTGCAGCACAAGCTCTTCAACAAGTTCGACTTCAGCTCGCTTCGGACCGGGATCATGGCGGGTTCGCCCTGCCCCGTCGTTACGATGAACGAGGTGATCGAAAAGATGTACGCCCGAGAGATCACCATCTGCTACGGGTTGACCGAGGGCTCGCCCGTTCTGACCCAGACGACCGTCAACGACAGCATACGCCAAAAGACGGAAACCGTCGGCAAGGCCATGCCCGAAATCGAGGTGTGCCTGATGGACCCGGAAACCCGGAAACCGACCCCCACGGGCGCCCAGGGCGAGGTCTGCTGTCGCGGCTATAACGTCATGAAAGGCTACTACAAGATGCCCGAGGCGACCGCCGAGGCGGTGGACGCCGAGGGCTGGCTCCACTCCGGCGACCTGGGGGTGCTGGACGAGGACGGATACCTTGCCATTACGGGCCGCTACAAGGACATGATCATCCGGGGCGGTGAAAACATCTACCCGCGCGAAGTCGAGGAATACATTTTCAAGATGGAGGGAATCCAGGACGTGCAGGTTGTGGGTGTCGCCAGCGGCAAGTACGGCGAGCAGGTCGGCGCGTTCGTGGTCTTGAAAGATGGCTACTCCTATACGCCCGACGATATTCGCGATTACTGCCGCGGCAAGATATCGAGCTACAAGGTCCCGAAATACGTCGTTTTTATCGACAAATATCCCCTGACCGCCAGCGGCAAGGTGCAAAAATACAAACTTCGCCAGCAGGCGAACGAGCTTTTCCCGGACGCGTGATCCCGGAAACGTCTTCGCGGGTGGAATAACATCGGGCCGGCATTCCCGCATCGGGAATGCCGGCCCCCATATTTTTGTTAACATTCACC
>JBAQYM010000310.1:0-34174 GCA_049300095.1 Syntrophobacteraceae bacterium | reverse complement strand
GGGGGTCGTAAGTACTTGAAAATTCAACACCCTCCCCTAACCCCTCCCATCGAAGGGAGGGGGACTCACGTCCCGATCAATAGTCGCGCAGCTTGAATATTTCTTTGGGCGGCAGCCCCTGGTGCGTGGAAACGAGCGCCGAGGATGAGGCGGTCCGCGACAGCAAACCGCGGTGGGAATTCGCGCGTTTGTTTTTCTCTTTATTGATTCCAGGTGACTTGTGCTAGAATGAACACAATCGCTTGCCATACGTTGCATTTCGGCTGCGCTCCGGGGTCGAGCCGTCACGCGTGATATCGCTTCCCGGTTTCCGCCGCTATTCAGATGCCTGCGGAGTGACCTTTGAAATTTTGTCAAGATAAGGCGAAAAGTCTCGTTTTCGCCGCTGTGCGTCCTACGTTCAGGATGTTCGATGAAACCTGGTCGCAAAACCAAAGCGCAACTGCTCGATGAAATCTCCGAGCTGAAGCGGAAGATGGCCGATCTCGATGTCCTCCCCGGGCCCGTGGAGGGGAGGGCGCTGCCCATCGCATCCCCGGCGGGCGCGGAGTGGAAAGAGCCGCGCACGCCGGTCGGGACCGAATGCGATTTGCTGATCCGCATCCTCGGCGTGATGAACGACGCCATATTTCTCATCGGCCCCCGGTATACTTTCGATTACGCCAATCCCATCGCGGAGAGGGAATTCGGGCCGATAAACGGCCGGAAGTGCTTCGAGTATTTTCAAAACAGGAGCGACGTCTGCCCCTGGTGCGAGAAGGAAGCGATCGTGGGCGGCCGTTCGAGGCGCCGGGTCTATAAGGAGGCGAAGAGCGACAAGAGCTACGACGTCTTTGAAACGCCCATTCAAACCGCGGACGGCCAGGTCTGCAAGCTCGCCGTGCTCCACGATATCACCCGGCACAGGAAGGCGGAAAAAGCGCTCAAGCTCGACGAGGTCCGTTTCGAGGCTCTCGTAAAACTGAGCCGGATGTCCGGAGATTCCGCCGCCGAGACGGCCAGGTTTGCCCTCGAACAGGCGGTCCGGCTCACCCGGAGCAAGATCGGCTTCATAGGAGTGCTGGACGAGAGCGAATCCGCCTTCACGCTCCACGTTGTGTCGGGAAAGGCTGCCGGGCGGTGTGAGGCCGGTGCGCCCCCGCATTTTCTAATCGAGGAAAGCGGCGTGTGGGCCGAGGCGGTGCGGCAGCGAAAACCCGTGTGCATAAACAGTTTTGTCTCATCCGACAAGCCCGCCGTGCAACTCCCGCCGGGACATCCCAAGATTACGCGCCTCCTCAGCATCCCCGTCTTCCACGCCGGCAGGATCGTCTCCGTTGCCGCCGTCGCCAATAAGGCCGAGGATTACGACAACTCGGACCAGCGCCAGTTCATTCTTCTCATGGACAGCTTGTGGAAGCTGATGCAGCGTGAAAAAGACCGGGAAAAGCTGCGCGAATCGGAAGAGCGGATGCGGTTTCTTGCCGCGAAACTGCTGGATTTTCTCGAAGAGGAGCGCGCAAGGCTGGCCCACGAGATCCACGAAAATATCGGCCAGATGCTCGCCGCGATGAAGTTCGGTGCTGAAAACGCCCTCAAGTCGGCCGAAGAGGGCAGATTTGACAAAACGGTCCCGCTGCTCGCCTCGTATGTCGACATGCTCAAGGGCGCCGTGGGCAAGGCGCGCGACATCTACATGAACCTCAGGCCGACGGTCCTCGACGACTTCGGGGTCATCGCCGCCATATTCTGGCTGAGCGCGCGCTTTCAGGAGGCCTATCCGCACATTGTGGTGGACAAGGAACTCGATGTCGAGGAGGCGGAGATACCCAAGGGCCTGAAGCTTCCGATTTTCCGGGTGATCCAGGAGGCCCTCAACAATTCGGCCGCGCATAGCGGCGCCGGGCGCATCAGGCTCACACTGCAAAGAGACGAGGATACGCTCGAACTGTGCTTTACGGACGACGGCGCGGGCTTCGATCTGGACGAGATCCTGTCGGCGGCGTATACCAGGAGGGGCCTGGGCCTTGCGACCATGAAGGAGCGAACGCAGCTCTCGGGAGGATCTTTTTTCATCGACTCGAAAAGAGGCCGGGGGACCATGGTGAAGGCGGTCTGGAAGGTCGGCGACTCGGAATAGCGGGTCGCGCCGGCTGGAGGGCATCACACTGCCCAGGCAAATCCGGCCGAAAACTCCTTTGCCGATATTTCCCTCAGGTATGAATGCTCCTTCAAATTCCACTGGTTTTGATAAGATCTGCCTTATGCGTATGTTATGATTCTTGATTCTCTTTCCAGCGAATGATCACTAATGATTGTGATGGTAGCTTTTCTAATCTTAGCAATCCTCTTAAATCCCCTCGTAGATCATTGAGAAGTTCATCCAATAGTACTGTCTTTTTTTGTGCAAATTCTCTTGATATACTTTGGGATATGTCAACTTGCCGTTTAGTTCCAAATAATTGAATATCAGCCATTGCCGTTTCAAAATCATGCATGTCTGGATTATCTCTATGCGAGACATTTTCTAGTTTGCGATAAGCTTCTATGAGATATCCAATTTTCAACTCAGACCTTTTGTTCTTTATATCTCGCGAGATCGACAGTTGGTGAACAATGAACCATCCAACTACCGCCACTGCTGCTGTAATCAGGATAGGTATAATTGTTGGCATATTCTTCTCCGCTTATAACATGAGTTATACTTGCAATTAGTTGGCATGGAACTTAGCGCAAGAAATCGGCAACTGGCAAATCATATTTTCTGTATTGACGTCCAGCCCCTCGCCCGAGACAACCTTTGGGGACTCCTATTCATTTTCATCGATTCTCTCACCCTGTTCAAGTTGCTCCAAGTAACATTCAAGATTGCTGCAAATCTTCTCGAATATCTGCGGTACATACAATGCGAGTTCTGCCATGTCTGGCTTATCATGATGTGGGCCACCATGATAGTAACGCATGTGCGATAAAATATCTTGTTTCTCATTTTCAGGCAGTTTATCAAATGGATTCTCAACAAGATGGTTATGAAAATCAGAGAGATGAACAAAAGCACACCCGAATTTGTAGACGGAGCGTGTCCATCCCTGCAATTGTTGAGCTACATCAACCATTTCTCGGTCTGTCACGTCTCGCCATTTCCCTTTGGGAGTCTGAACTTTCCACCTCTCACCGTGTAGTGTGGAACCTATCAAACGTCGACGCTCGTTCAGGTCTTTGACAACCAGCAAATAAATTGTGCGGATCATGGAGTCTAACTCTTGGCGTAAAACCGAAAACGCTGCGCCTAATGCCCCATCCGACCTGGAGAGGCATCGTATAGCACGCCGATTTTCCTCGGATCTACTTCGCACCATGCGGCAGAATATTAATGTATTCGGATCCATATTCTTCCTTTTCTTTCCGAAAGAGGTGCTATTCGGTCTGTCATTGTTCCGTAATTGGACAGTTTACTGTCTGATAGCTAATTGGTATAAAAAAAGCCGGGAAGGAGCGGTTATCCGCTGCCTTCCCGGCTTTTTCAGTTTCTTTGAACCCGTAAGGAACCAGTCTCATTGTACTGTAAAAATCGTACTGTAACAATCCGGACTATTTCTTAGCGGGGGCCTTCTCCTGCTTTTTTTGCTGCTGGGGTTCGGGTTTGGCTGCCGGGGCCGGTTCCTGCTTGGGGGCCTCCTGTGGCGCCGCCTGTTCCTTCGGTGGGGCCGCTTCAGGCGCGGGGGCGGGGCTTTGCGGCTGAACCGGGCGCGCTTCGGGCAGAACGGGCAAGGGCTGCGTCTGAGTCTGCTCGACCGGCATGTCCTCCATCAGCGACCGGGTCCCCTGGGTCGAAGGTTTGTAGGAGAGAAGCAGGCAGGTTATCATGAAGATCACGGCTGCGGCGGTGGTCAGCTTGCTCATGAATGTGGTCCCGCCGGTCCCGCCGAAAAGCGTCTGGGAAGCGCCGCCGAAAGCGGCCCCCATTTCCGCGCCTTTGCCTGTCTGAAGCAAGACGATCGCGATGAGAGCAATCGAGGCGATTACATGTATGGTTATGATAAAAAAGCTCATTGTCTGGCGCCGTTCTCCTAGCTCAGGAACTGAATAATGCGCTTGAACTGGCCCACTTCGAGGCTCGCCCCGCCGACCAGCATGCCGTCGAGGTCCGGTTCGGCCATCAGCGCGTCCACATTATCTGGTTTAACCGATCCTCCATATAGTATTCTGGCCCTGTTTGCAACCTCTTTATTAAAGAGCGATGCGAGCCGCTCCCGGATGAAGGCGTGAACCTCCTGGGCCTGCCCCGGCGTGGCGGTCCTGCCGGTCCCGATAGCCCAGACCGGCTCGTAGGCCAGCACAAGCTGCTCCGCCCGGTCGGTATCGAGCCCTTTGAGTGCTTCTTCCACCTGGCCGCCGACCACTTCGAACGTCTTGCCCGCCTCCCGCGCGTCCAGCATTTCCCCAACACAAACGATGGGCAGCATCCCGTGCGCGAATACGGACGCCGCCTTCAAGCGGATCATCTCGTCGGTTTCACCGAAAATGTGGCGCCTCTCCGAGTGGCCGACGATGACATACCGGCAGTTCAAACCCTTTAGCATAACCGGTGATATCTCGCCGGTGAAGGCCCCTTTTTCCTCCCAGTGGCAATTTTGGGCGGAAAGCCTGTACCCTTCGGTGCTAAGGGCCAGTCCGACCGCCTCGATCGAGGTGAAAGGAGGCGCAATGACGGCCTCGCGGTCCCTCAAAGGTCCGGTCTCGCTCTGGATCGCCGCCACAAAGGAAACGGCTTCGGTCGAGGTCTTATGCATTTTCCAGTTGGCGGCCAGCATTGGTTTTCTGTTCGGATTCATAGAAGGTCCTCTTTTGTAAGGGAGATGTAAGGCGCCGGATGCCGGCGCATACTTGCACTACTGTAAGTTGGTAGGTTGGTAGGTTGGGTTAAGCGATAGCGAAACCCAACGAGTGCTCATTTTGTCCCGAAGAAATGTTGGGTTTCGCTATCGCTTAACCCAACCTACGGACTCACTTTTTCAAATGTGGGTCCGTGGGAACCGTTTCACCCCCCGAGCTTGCGCCGCACCAGCTCGTTTACCTGCTTTCCGTCGGCGCGCCCGGAGGTCTTCGGCATCAGGATTTTCATAACCTTGCCCATTTCCTTGGGCGAAGCGGCCCCGCTCTCCGCGATCGCGGCCTCGACGAGCCGTTCCAGCTCTTCGGGCGAGAGCTGTTCGGGGAGGAAGGCCTGGAGGACGAGGATTTCCTCCTCTTCCTTGCGCGCGAGCTCTTCCCGGCCCCCCGCTCGGTATTGTTCCGCCGAGTCTCGCCGCTGCTTGATGAGCGTTGTGATCGTCTGCTGGGTTTCGGTCTCGTTGGGCCGGCGCCTGATTTCTTTTTCCTTCACCTTGAGCGCCGTGATGAGCATGCGCAGGGCGTCCCGCTTCACTTCGCTTTTTTCCCGCATCGCCCCTTTGAGCGCCTGTTCTATTTGCTCGTGCAGTTCCATGACGGACCTCACTTTGGAGTTTTGTCCCGATCGACCCGCAGTCCCCGGCCCAGGGCGATTGCTTCCCGAAGGTCCAGGGTCCCCTCGTAGATGGCCCTTCCCGTGATCACCCCGAGAAGCCCGAGCGGGACGAGCGGCAGGAGCTTTTCGATATCTTGCCGGGTGGAAACGCCCCCCGATGCGATTACCGGGATTTTCGTCGCCTCGATCAGCCGGCGGGTGGCCTCGATATTGACGCCGGTCTGCATTCCGTCCCTGTGGATGTCGGTGTAGATAACCGCGCCGAGCGCCAGGGCGTCGAAGCTTCGAACCAGCGAAACCGCGTCGGTCCGCGTCGCTTCTTTCCAGCCCTCGACCGCGACCAGTCCGTCACGGGCGTCCAGCCCCAGCGCGATGCGGCCAGGGTAGCGCCCGCAGGCTTCCTCCACAATCTCGGGCTCCCTGAGCGCCGCCGTGCCGAGGATGACCCTTGCGATCCCCGCCGACATGTAGCCTTCGATGTTTTCCATGTTGCGGATTCCGCCCCCGACCTCGACGGGAATCGAGATGGATTCGGCGATCGCGCGAATGATCTTCTGGTTTACGGGCCGCTTCGAAAACGCCCCGTCCAGGTCCACCACGTGGAGCCACTCGGCACCCAGCGATTCCCAGTGTTTTGCCACCGCGACGGGGTCTTTGCCGTAGACCGTTGCGCGGTCGGGATCTCCCTGCATCAGGCGCACGCACAGGCCGTCTTTTATGTCGATTGCCGGAAATATAATCATCTTCACCTCGCGGGCGGGAATATCCGAGTGAATCAAGGCTGTCGATTTTTAAATAAATAATTCGATCTGTTAGAGATTTTTACCGGATTCGAGAAGCTTTCGGAGAAACCCGGGTGGCTTTTGCACTTTTCGCTCACGATTCATGCAGACGTGCAGCGTATAGCCTGTCGTGATGATTTCATCGCCGCGCATGATTTCGTAGTCGAACCTCAGGCGCGCGGGGCCGGCGAATGTGAACGAGGTGCTGATCGTGAGCACGTCGTCGTAGAACGCGGGATGAATATAGGAACAATGCGCCTCGACCACGGGCAGATAGGTGCCGCCCTGTTCGATCTCCCGGTAGCTCGTGCCCGTTTCCCGGAACCACTCCGCTCGGCCGATTTCAAACCACTTCAGGTAGTTGCCGTAGTAGGCGAACCCCATCGCGTCGGTGTCGCCGTATATAACTCTAAATTGAGCCTGTGCGGCCAATAAAATCACCTCGTATGCGGGTCTGGTACGGGTCCGGTGTCGGGTTTCTCTCGGCCTGGTCCCAACACGGTTCACCTAATGCGCATCCGGTAGCCGCAGATGTGGGGCAGGCTTTCTGGGGCTGTTGTCCAAAGAAACATTAAGGCTGCGCGACAATCGCGCGGGAGGTATGTCCCCCTCCCTTCGATGGGAGGGGTTAGGGGAGGGTGTCGAATTCTCAGGTACTTTCAACCCCCTCCCCCAGCCCCTCCCGCCAAGGGAGGGGAGACCTCCGCCCTGCTTTGGCCACACCTGCCGCAATCTTTGCATTTGGGCAACAGCCCCTTCCAGCCAGCCGGCCAAGGAGAACGGGCCTTCATTGAACGGCAGGCTGGAAAGCCTGCCCCACGTCCATGGCTGCCGGTGGAACTTTAAGTGAACAGTATTGGTCTTAAGTCAACCAAGTTTCCGGGCCTGACACGCCCTCACGATCTATTCATGAAAATGCGGAAAAGCTCGACGCCGGAATCGACGTGGCGGCCGGCGGCCTGTGCTTCCCGCTCGCAAAATGTCGCTCCGCCGCTCTTGGATCCTTCCCGCGAATCGAGGCCGTCCACGAGCAGAAACGGGACCGGATCGGATACGTGGGTCCGCCGGGATATGGGCGTGTAGTGGTCCGTCACCACCAGGAGGCGGACCTTCGCGAACTTGCGCGCCCCTTCGATCACGGGCCCGACAATCAATTGGTCGAAATTTTCGATGGCTTCGATCTTCTTTTCCAGGCTGCCCTCGTGGGAGGCCTCATCGGGGGCCTCGAGGTGCAGGAAGACAAAATTTCCGGTATCGAGCGCCGCAAGCGCCGCGGCGACCTTCCCCGCGTAGTTGGTGTCGAGATATCCCGTTACGCCGGCCACCCTCGCCGGGGTCAGGCCGGCATATACCCCTATTCCCTTGAGCAGGTCCACGGCCGAGACCATCGCGCCGGAGATGCCGAATTTTTCCCCCAGGTTGGGCATGTCGGGCGCCTTGCCCTGCCCCCAGAGCCATACGGCGTTCGCCGGGCTTTTCCCGGCGCTTTGCCTCTCGCGGTTTACGGGGTGAGCATCGAGAATGCGGGCGGCCTGCTCGGTAAAGGAGCGCAGGATCGGCTCGGCGGCCAGGGCTTCATTGTGGCGCGAGATCGCCTGGCCCATGATATCGTGGGGAGGGCTCGTCGCGAGGCCTTCCCGTCCGCCCTTCCAGACGAGCAGGTGGCGGTAGCCCACTCCCGGATAGAGCTTGAGCGGCGATCCGGAGGTCGCGCCCTGGAGGGTCGAGATTATCTTTTCCGCCTCGGGGGTCGAGATGTGCCCGGCCGAGTAGTCCCCCATGATGACACTGCCCGTGGCGTCGCGGTCGAGAAAAACAAGGTTGCACCTGAACGCTATCTCGTCGGGGTCGAGGCGGATGCCCATGCTGGCCGCTTCCAGCGGCCCCCGCCCGGTGTGATAGACCGCCGGGTCGTAGCCGAGAAGGCTCATGTTGGCCACATCGCTTCCCGGCTCCATGCCGTCCGGGATGGTGCGCACCGTGCCCATTTGCCCGATTTGGGCGAGGCCGTCCAAATTGGGCGTCCTGGCGGCTTCGAGGGGGGTGCGCCCGCCGAGTCGGTCGAGTGGATAGTCACCCATCCCGTCGCCGACCAGAATGATGTATTTCTCATCCATTGCAATCAGCCCGCGGCCGGTGCGATCTCAAAAATCGGAGAAAACCGGTCAGTTGTGATTCTCGATGCGTATGAGTGAGGTCGGGGCAAGCACAACGTCCAGGTTGTCGATCTCGTTAAGGGCGTTTCTCACGTTGCTCTCGACGGCTTCGTGCGTGATCATGACGAGCGGCACCGATTCCTGCGCGTGCCGGCCCTTCTGGATAACGGCGGCGATGCTGATCTGGTGCTTGCCGAGGATGCCGGATATCTTCGATAGCACGCCGGGGCGGTCCAGGGCCGCAAACCGGAAGTAATAGCAGGTGGACACGTCCGATACCGGCCTGATTTCGATTTCCTGGAGCCGGTCGGGCAGAAACGCCAGCGCGGGAATCCTGCCGGGGGTGTCGTAGAGAATGTCGCGCGCGATGTCGATGAGGTCGCTCACCACGGCGCTTCCGGTGGGCATCATTCCGGCCCCCATCCCGTAGAGCATGATGTCCCCGACGGCGTTGCCCTCGATGTGCACGGCGTTGTAGGCGCCCTTGACGCTTGCGAGCACGTGGTTTCGGGAAATGAGGGTCGGGTGCACGCGCATTTCGAGCCGGCCGTCAATGCTCCGCGCGATGGCGAGCAGTTTCAGCCGGTATCCGAATTCCTCGGCGAACTGGATGTCCAGGGCGTCGATCCCGGAGATGCCCTCGATGTGGACCTTATCAAACTGGACGGGTGTCCCGAACGCGATGGCGCCGGCGATTGCGAGCTTGTGCGCGGTGTCGATCCCCTCGATGTCCAGGGTCGGGTCGGCCTCGGCGTATCCGAGTTCCTGGGCTTCCTTGAGCGCATCTCCGAACGAGAGGCCCGAATCCGTCATGCGGGTCAGGATGTAGTTGGCCGTGCCGTTCAGGATGCCGAAAATGGTCTTGATGCGGTTTGCCGCAAGACCTTCGCGCAGCGATTTGATGAGCGGAATGCCGCCGGCAACCGAGGCCTCGAAGCCGATAGATCTCCCTTTGCGCCGGGCTAGGTCGAACAGCTCGTTTCCCGCGTGCGCAAGCAGGGCCTTGTTGGCCGTCACGACGTATTTTCCGTTTTCGAGCGCCTTGACGATGACCGCCTTCGCCGCGCCGAGGCCGCCGATGAGCTCGATGACGATGTCGATCCCGGGGTCTTCCAGGATGTCGTCGGCCCTGGTGGTGAGCATCTCGCGCGGCACGGAAACCGGCCTCTCGCGCTCGATGTCCAGGTCGGCAACGCGCTTGAGTTCGATAGGGACCCCAAGCCGGCTTTCTATGGCCTCGGCATTTTCCCGCAGGACCCGCACGACCCCGCACCCCACCGTTCCCCAGCCGATCAGTCCGACCCCGATTTTCCGCATCGCACCCTCTGTAAATGTCAAACCTGCCTGTACGGACCCGAAAAACACCCGGCAGGCAGGCGTCGTTATTGTCGTTTGATCGCACTGGAATCGAGCGATTCGCCCCACCGAACTGCGTCATGCCGGCGAAAGCCGGCATCCAGGGGGTGAACCAAAGAACCTCTTATGAAACTTCATGGGTCCAATGAAGTTTCATCCTCGTTCAAACCCCGTCCGAGGACTGGGCGGCACCGCTGGACTCCGGCTTCCGCCGGAATGACGATCCGGACGAAACGAGCGCAGAGTTGCTCAATTTATTCCTCGTTCCCACGCAGGAGGGGCTGTTGCCCAAAGAAATCTCAAAGCTGCGCGGCAATTGCACGGAAGGTAAATCCCCCTCCCTGCGATGGGAGGGGTTAGGGGAGGGTGTCGAATTTTCAAGTACTTACGACCCCCTCCCCCAACCCCTCCCGCCAAGGGAGGGGAGTCCCCCGCCCTGTTTTTGTCGCACTTGTTGTTACTCTTGTATTTGCGTAACAGCCCAAGGAGCGTGGGAACCCACAACCCACAACCCACAACCCACAACCCACAACCCACAACCCACAACTCACAACCCACAACCCACAACCCACAACCCACAACCCACAACTCACAACCCAGAACTCACAACTCAGAACCCACAGCCCAGAACTCACAACTCAGAACCCACAGCCCGCTACGCGCTAACCCAAACCTGCCTTTTTTATGGTGCCCGCGGGCTTCTGCAGGGCGCGGCGCATGCCCCGGATCGCCTGTTTGGTCCGCATGTCGTTTTCGACAAGGGCGAACCGGACGAACTCGTCCCCGTATTCTCCGAACCCCAGGCCGGGGGAGACCGCCACCTTGGCTTCCTCGATGAGATACTTGGAAAACCTCACCGACCCCATGTGGCGAAACTGCTCGGGGATGCGGGCCCAGACGAACATGGTCCCCTTGGGTTTCTCGGTCGCCCAGCCGATGCGGTTCAGGCCGTCCACCAGGATGTCGCGCCGCGCCTGGTAGATGGAAACGATTTCGCCGACGCACGACTGGTCGCCCTTGAGCGCCACCGTGGCCGCAATCTGGATGGGCTGGAAGACGCCGTAGTCCAGGTAGCTCTTTATCCTGGTGAGGGCCCCAACCATTTCGGGGTTCCCCACGCAGAAACCGACCCGCCACCCCGCCATGCTGTAGCTCTTGGACATGGAGAAAAACTCGACCCCGACCTCTTTGGCCCCCGGCACCTGGAGGAAGCTCGGAGCTTTATAGCCGTCGAAGGTGAGGTCGGCGTAGGCGAGGTCGTGAATCACCATTATCCTGTTTTCCCGGGCGAAATCCACGATCCTGTAGAAGAAATCCAGGTCCACGACGGTAGTGGTCGGATTGTGTGGAAACGAGATAATGAGCAGCTTGGGCCGGGGCCAGGTCTGCTTTACCGCCGTTTCGAGATCTTCGAGGAAATTGCGGTCGGGGCCGATCGGAACGGACCGGACGTCACCCCCCGCGATGATCGCCGAATAGGGGTGAATGGGATAGGTCGGGTTGGGCGCGAAAACCACGTCTCCCGGGCTCACCAGTACGAGCACGAGGTGCGACAGGCCTTCCTTCGCGCCGATGGTGACGACCGTTTCCCTCTCCGGGTCCAGGTCCACGTCATAGCGGTTCTTGTACCACTCGGTAACCGCCTCGCGCAGCCGGGTGATGCCCTTGGACGCCGAGTAGCGGTGGTTGTGCTTCTTTCTCGCCGCCTCGACCAGCTTGTCTATTATGTGCTTGGGCGCGGGCAGGTCCGGATTTCCCATCCCAAGGTCGATGATATCCTCCCCGGCCCACCGTTTCTCCATCTTAAGCGCGTTCACCTCGGCGAACACGTATGGCGGCAGCCGGTGCATTCGGCTCTTTTCGGCAATGTTAAACTTCATTTCTTCCTTCTCCCTGTAAGCCTGTGAATCAAGAAAGCATAATATTTCGGCAGCTAAAATGTCAAAATATTTCGCAAAAAAATCGCCCCCGCAAAGAGCGGTGAGCAGTGAAGAGTGAGCAGGAACAGCAAAGGTCGGCCACTCGGGACATGGTTTTTTCTGTTCACTATCTTCCTGAGGTGTTCTAATTATAGGGACTGTTGCCCAAGTTGATTGCGGTAAAACCGTAATGCACTCATGGCTAAGCCTGGGACCCAAGGATCGTCATTCCCGCAGTGTTTTGGGCGGGAATCCAGTGTTTCCCAGGCGGTTGCAAAAACAAAGACGCTGGATTCCCGCCCAAAAACGCCGCGGGAATGACGGTTTTAGAGTTCGCCGCCCGGGCCTGAAGTATAACAATTCGTCATACTTTGACTTGGGCAACAGTCCTGCCTGCTTCCCACCTTTATTTGGACTCCCCGAGGTGTTCTAATATTAGACTTGACGCTAAAAACTTGTGCTGGACATCCCGGTTCTGCTAATTTGTCGGCGTCTCCATTTTATAAATGCCGAAGCGAGAAAACAAGCCCATGAAACAGGTCATACTGGGAACAGCCGGACATATCGACCACGGCAAGACTTCACTCATCCGGGCGCTTACCGGAATCGACACGGACCGCCTCAAGGAAGAAAAGCTCCGGGGCATCACGATCGAGCTCGGTTTCGCGCACATGGACCTTCCCGGGGGAGAGCGCCTCGGGATCGTGGACGTGCCGGGGCACGAGAAATTCGTCAAACACATGGTGGCGGGAGCGACCGGGATCGACCTGGTGGCCCTGGTGATCGCGGCCGACGAAGGGATCATGCCGCAGACCCGCGAGCACATGGAAATCTGTGAGCTGCTGCGGGTAAAAAAAGGGCTTGTGGTCCTCACCAAGACCGACCTGGTGGAAGATCCGGACTGGCTCGAGATGGTGAGAGACGACATCATGGGATTTTTGAAGGGGACTTTTCTCGAGGGTTGCGAGATCGTTCCAGTATCCGCCGTAACGGGGGAGGGGATCGAGGACCTCAAAAAATCCCTTGCCCGCCTCTTCGGCGAGGTCGAATCGAAAAGCGCGGACGGCCCGTTCCGCCTGCCCGTCGACCGCGTGTTCACCATGCGCGGGTTCGGTACGGTGATAACGGGTACGAGCATCTCGGGGCGGCTCCAGGTGGGCGATCCCGTCTTTATCTATCCTTCCGAGCTCAAAAGCAAGGTGCGCGGGATACAGGTGCACAGCCTGGATGTCCAGGAAGTGCTGCCGGGCCAGCGGACCGCGGTGAATCTTCAGGGAATGGAGCGCGCGCTCATCCAGCGGGGCGACGTGCTTGCCTCGCCCGGCGCTCTTGCCGCCTCCCACATGATAGATATCCAGCTCGATCTGCTGAAAAGCGCCCCACGCCCGCTCAAGCACCGGGCAAAAATCCGCTTCCACACGGGGACCGCCGAACACCTGGCCACCATCATCCTGCTCGACCGCGAAGAACTCAAGGCCGGCGAAAGCACTTTCGCCCAGGTGCGGCTCGACCAGCCCACGGCGGCGCTTCGGGGCGACCGGTTCGTGATGCGCTCCTATTCCCCGGTCCAGACGATAGGGGGCGGGACCATCTTGCACCCGCTCCCCCGAAAGCACAAGGGATCGGCCAAGCGCGAGGCCGCAAAAGCCCTCGAAAACCTTTTCAAGAGCGGCGATTCCGACATCATCCTGTGGCACCTCCACGATGCGGGCTGGGCGGGCCTTGGCGAACAGGAACTGCGCATCCGGACAAACGTTGCGCAAAAATTTCTCGAAAAAACGCTCCAGCAGTTTACCACCGTAAAAAAGGCCATCATCTACGACAAGGAAAACAGGCGCCTCATCCACCCGGAAGCGCTCAACGAGATTAAAAGCTCGATAAAAGAAATCCTGGCCGACCATCACCAAAAATTTCCCCTCAAGCCCGGAATGGCAAAGGAGGAGATCCCGGCTCAGCTTGCCAAGCCCCTCGACGTAAAGCTCTATAACTTCGTCTTGCGCCAACTGGCCGAGGCGGATGAACTCGTGCAGGAAATGGAATGGGTGCGCCTCTCATCCCACAAGGTCGCCCTGAGCAAAGCCGAGGAAGCGATCCGGGAAAAGATCGAGAAAATCGTCCGCGACGCGGGGCTCCAGCCGCCCTTTTTCCGCGAAATCGCCGCCGGTCTAGGCGGGAGCCCAAAGCAGCACCATGAAGTGCTCGAATGGATGCTGGCAAAGGGCATCCTGATAAAGACCAAAGACGACATCTACTTTCACGCCGCCACCCTGAACGAATTCCAGAGGCGGCTTGTCGCCTGGCTGAGAGAACACGGCGAGATCAGCACCACGCAATTCAAGGAAATGACCCAGGCCAGCCGCAAATACACCATCCCCCTTCTCGAATATTTCGACGCCCAGAAGCTGACGATCCGCGTGGGTGATGTAAGAAAGCTCAGGGACATAAAGGCGGGGGGGTAGCGGACTGTTGCCGTGCCCGATGCTTGGGCCCCCGATGGAACCACCACCTGTTTGCCGGGCGATTCAAGCTGTGCGATTCCGGGCTCATTCCTGTCATGTGGTCCATGGGTACGGGTTCGGATGCCATGAAACGGATCGCGGCTCCCATGACCGGAGGCATTTCTACCTCGTTTTTCCTGGAGCTACTCGTTTACCCGGTCATCTACGAAATCTGGAAATGGAATTTCGAGTCTTACCCGCCCCTGATTGACGCATGTTATCAAAAAGTCTATAAAAACACTCACGCATCGGAGCGCGGCTTCCGGAAACCGGTCCTTTGGTGAATGATGATCGAAAAAGCCAGGCACATCCTTAAGTCAGTCTTCGGATATGACCGTTTCATCTCGCTCCAGCGGGAGGTGATCGACAATGTCCTCGCCGGCGGGGACACGCTGGCGGTGATGCCGACCGGCGGCGGCAAGTCTCTTTGCTACCAGGTCCCGGCGCTCATTTTCGAGGGGACAACGGTTGTCGTCTCGCCCCTTATCTCGCTCATGAAAGACCAGGTCGAGCAGCTTACAGAGCTGGGCATTCCCGCGGTGGTGCTGAACAGCTCCCTTCCCATGCACGCATACCGCAAGAATGTCGAGAGCATCCGGGAGGGCGGGGCCAAACTGCTCTACATCGCGCCGGAGACCCTGCTCAAGCCCAATGTGTCCGCCCTTCTCGAATCCGTGTCCGTACCGTTGCTCGCCATCGACGAGGCCCACTGCATTTCCGAATGGGGGCCGGATTTTCGCCCCGAATACCGGCAGTTGGCCCAGTTGCGGGAGCGCATGCCCAGGGCCGTCCGCATCGCCCTTACGGCCACCGCGACCCCGAGGGTCCGGGCCGATATCATCAAGAGCCTCGACTTCAGCGACTCCGGCGAGTTTGTCGCCAGTTTCAACCGGGAAAACCTCCTGATCCGGGTCATTCCCAAGGAAAACGCCTTCCGGCAGACAGTCGCCTTTCTGGAAAAGTTCCCCAACGAATCCGGGATAGTCTATTGCCTCACCCGCAAGCATGTCGATGACCTCTGCGCGGCGCTGCGGGCACAAGATTTTTCCGCCTGTCCCTATCATGCCGGGTTGAGCGAGGCGGAGCGCAATCTCAACCAGGAGCGGTTCGTGCGGGACGAGGTCCGGATTATCGTCGCCACCATCGCCTTCGGCATGGGGATCAATAAGTCCAACGTCCGCTTTGTGCTCCATCATGATCTGCCCAAGAGCATCGAGAGCTACTACCAGGAAATCGGCCGGGCGGGCCGCGACGGCATGAGGGCCGAGTGTCTCCTGCTTTTCTCGCCGGCGGATATCGCGAGGATCAGGCATCTTATCGGCCACAAGGAAGGGATCGAGAAACGCGCCGCCGAGTTGCAGGTAAACGCCATGGCGCAGTTTGCCGAAACGGATGCCTGCCGGAGGATTCCGCTCCTGGGCCATTTCGGCGAGACGTTTCCCGGCGAGCGGTGCCGGGGTATGTGCGACAACTGCCTCGATGGTGGTCGGGAAATGGTCGATGTGACCGTAGCCGCGCAAAAATTCCTCTCCTGCGTCAAGCGAACGGGCGAGCGCTTCGGGGCGGTGCACATAATCGACGTGCTGCGGGGATCGAAATCCGCCAAGGTATTCAAGTTCGGGCATGAAAGGCTTTCGACCCACGGGATCGGCGCCGAGTACACCGCCCGGCAGTGGCGGCAACTGGCCCGGCAGTTTCTGCACCAGGGGTTGACGGCCGCGAGCGGGGAGACGGGCGGATTGAGCCTGACCTCGAAAGCATGGGAGGTTTTTCGCGGCAGGGAAGCCGTTTTCGCCAGGCTCGACGTTTCCCCCGAGCCGGAAAGGCTGCCGGACGAGTTGCCGGATGAGACGTCGGATGGGCCGGTGGAAAGCGCGGAACTGCAGTATGACAGCGAGCTTTTCGATCTCCTTCGGGGGAAGCGAAGAGAGTTGGCGAGCGCGGCGGGGGTGCCGCCGTATGTCATCTTTTCCGACAGGACCCTCGCGGAAATGGCGGCATACTATCCACAGACGCTAGATCGTATGCGGGACATCAGCGGGGTCGGCGCGGCAAAGCTCGAAAAATACGGCGATATCTTTTGCGCGGCTGTCAAGGAGTACTGCGAGCCTCGCGGAATCGAAGAACGGCCGCGCGGTCCGGCC
The DNA here is from genome assembly GCA_049300095.1 of Syntrophobacteraceae bacterium. Classification (GTDB taxonomy): domain Bacteria; phylum Desulfobacterota; class Syntrophobacteria; order Syntrophobacterales; family Syntrophobacteraceae; genus SbD1. The sequence continues at coordinate 17,831 of JBAQYM010000310.1, read as the reverse complement.
GCCTCGAAGCGCAGGAAGCGCGGCGAGGGCGGCAATCTCAGACAGGGGCTGATAGGCGATGCCTTCAACTCGGGAAAATCCATGGAAGAGCTCACGAAGGAATTCGGCATCAAGGAAGACAGGGTGCTCTATTATCTCTGGGGCTATCTCATGGAAGGCCGGCCCCTGCGCGCCGAGGGTCTGCGGCCGCTCATCACCGTCCCGGACCCGCTGTTCGAAGAAGCCGCCGCGGCCTTCGAGCGTCTCGGCTCCGGGTATCTCAGGCCCGTCTATGAGGCGCTGGGTGAGCGGGTCTCCTATGCGCAGCTAAAACGCATCGGGATGTACCTCCTCAGCTTGAAACAGCCGGCGGCCCCGGTTTGCAAGGATGCGCGGGGGCCGCAAACCCGGAAGATCGTCTGTCTGGCAAATTCCCGGAAATTTTCCGGCCGCTGCATAGCCGGAAAAGAAGTGCTGCCGGAAGGTATCGGCGGCTGGATCAGGCCGGTTGGCGAGTCGGCGACCGGGGAGCTTTCCCTGGGCGATTTCCTCCCGCTCGCGGGACGGGAACCGAAACTCCTGGATGTGATGGCCCTCGAAGTCGGGGAAGAGGACCGAACGCATCCCTACCAGCCCGAAAACCACTTTGCCGCCGGAGGTTGCTGGTCCTTTGACGACGCGCTGCCCCGGTCGAGGTTGCCCGAGCTGCTCGATGAGGTCGAGCATTTGTGGATAAACGGCTACCACAGCAGGAACGGGATAAACGACCGTATGCCGGCCGAACTGGTCTTGAGGGAGGTATCTTCATCCCTGCTGTTCGTTCGCGTGAGCGGCCTGTGTATTATTGTGGGAAAAGATGCGCGGGGACTGAAGAAAACATGGGCCGAATTTTCCCGCCGGGGGGTAAAATACCGCCTGCCGGTTACGGACCCCGTCATAGAAGCCGAGTGCATGGCCCGGGATTTCGGACGCTATTGCACGGACGGTCCCGACCCGCATATAACCGTCAGTATCAGCGAACCCTTCGAAGGTTTTTGCTACAAGCTCGCGGCGGCGGTCATGATGCCGGAAGATGCCCCCGGACAAGGCGATGAAAAGAGCGCTAATGGATAAACTCTACACCATCGGACATTCAAACCACGAAATCGGCCCGTTCATCGAGCTGCTCGCGATGCACGAAATCACGGCGGTTTGCGACGTCCGGTCGAGCCCCTACAGCAAGTACAACCCGCAGTATAACCGCGAGCCGCTGCAAAAAGCGCTCAAGGAAAGCGGCATCGCATACGTTTACCTGGGCGACGCTCTGGGGCCGCGCAGCGACGATCCCGCCTGCTACGTCGACGGGAAGGTGCAGTATTCCAGGCTCGCCCGCGGCAAAAATTTTCGCGAGGGCCTGGCGCGGCTGCGCGCGGGCATGAAGACATACCGGATCGCCATGATGTGTTCGGAAAAAGACCCGATCACCTGTCACCGGATGATCCTGATCTGCAGGGAACTGCGCTCCGAGCCTTTCGCGATCGAGCATATCCTGGAAGACGGGCGCGTCGAGGGACTTCGAGAATCCGAGCAGCGCCTGATCCTGGAGCTCCGGGCGCCCCAGTTGCGCCTCTTCGAGCGTCCCGAGGATTTGATCCAGCGCGCCTACGATACCCAGGGCGAGCGAATCGCCTACGTCCGGGACGACGGCGCCTCCGGGCGAGACGAGTCACAGGAAAAGAAATCATGGGGAGAATAGAACTCTATACCATCGGTTTTACGAAAAAATCCGCGGAGCAGTTCTTTGCGCTCCTCAGCGGGGCCGGGGTCAAGCGGGTGCTGGACATCCGCCTCAACAACGTCTCCCAGCTTGCCGGGTTTGCCAAGCGGGACGACCTCCGCTTTTTCCTAAAAGCGATTTGCCGCGCGGACTACCTGCACATGCCCGACCTCGCCCCGACAAAGGAAATCCTCGACCGGTTCCGGAAAAGCGGCAACGACTGGCCCGCATACGAGAAAGATTTTCTGCAACTGATCTCGGACCGGCAAATCGAGAAGGCGCTAACCCCAAAGACCGCCCACCGCGCCTGCCTCCTGTGCAGCGAAGAAACCCCCGGCCATTGCCACCGCCGCCTTGTCGCCGAGTACCTGGCGGATAAATGGGGGAAGGTGGAGATTATTCATTTAGTTTGAGTAATCGGAGATTAAAATGAGATATAAGATAGTTATAGAAAAAGGAGAGTCGAGCTGCGGCGCTCTCATTGCCCGATTTGCCGGATGTTTTGTGGTTGGGGAATGTATTTGGGGTTTTAAAGTGCAGGCGTGAGGATGATGCCGGGACTTTGGTGCAACTGTGAGGAAAAACGATGAATGAAGAAAAACTCTTGGAGCGAATCACGATAAATCAGAAAATATTCGGCGGGAAGCCCATCATAAGGGGGCGGCGGCTTGCGGTCGAGCATGTCCTTGGAATGCTTGCGGCGGGCGACAGCAGTGAAACCATACTCGAAGGATACCCGTGGCTGGAGCCCGAGGACATCCTGGCATGTCTTGTTTATGCCCGCAGGCTCGTCGGGCACGAGAGGGTTGAGCCGTATCTTTCGGAGACAGGAACGTGAAAGTTCTCCTGGATACCTGCGTTTGGGGTGGTGCGGCTGATACTCTACGGGCTGTCGGGCACGATGTAATCTGGGCTGGAGAGTGGAAAGAAGATCCCGGTGATGAGGAGATTCTTGCAAGAGCACACAATGAAGGCCGAGTGCTCGTAACCTTGGACAAGGATTTTGGCGAACTGGCCATTGTCCGGAGGCTTCCTCACTCAGGCATTTTGAGGCTCGTTCATTTTCCGGCAAGACAGCAGGGACATGTAACGATCCGGGTCCTGGCACAATACGAAGAGGAATTGAGTTTAGGAGCCATTGTTACTGTGGATTTACAAAAGATCAGGATACGACCGCCATACCGGGGAGACTGATAGAACGGTTCTGAAGACACGATGAAGGACCGACCTGATGCGGTATATTATGAATTAGATTGGGATCTCACCATACTCTAACTCTTGCTTATCTTTGATAAGCTCGTGAATGATATTGTCGAAAAGGCTGCATAATTTATCCGAAAAGACTATTATCTGGTTTTCAAACTTTTCATATTCGAGCATTGGATCGCCATGCTTCCCCAATATATTGACAAGATGTGTCAAAATTAGACCATCTGTAAAGGAGTAAATAGTATCTCCTCTCGTTGGTGATTTGCCCATTACAAAAATAATTTCTTTACCAAAGTTGAAATAAGCCAACGTATTGCTGATAATATCGCGGTCAAAGTGAAAAAACAGCTTATCTCTTACTATTTTTAAAACGGTATTGCGGAAACTGTCACCGTTACCAATTTCTTTAGTTAGCCACTTTGAATCGATTGTGTCATTACACCAAAGTGGGAGAAGCTTCAATCTACAGCACATTTTTGAAAACTCTCGTGTTCCTTCATACATCAATGCTCCATGAGCTATCAAGAGATCAATTCTGTCCTTTGCGTCGAGCAATCTATCATTGTTGTTTACATTATAACATGATCTTAGATTTGACATAAGCGCATTTACAATTCGCGAAAGCTGAATTGCGTCCAAGAAGGTGTCATCTTTTTTTAGCGCTTCTGGGCAATCAGTCTTGATCTTCAGTTTAATAATTGTCATATTAATATGTCTACCCTTCTTCCTTGTTACTATTCATTAGACCATCTCTAATCTTCGCACTTCCCCGCTTTCCGCAATGCCGTCCAATAAATGAAGACCTCAACGCCGTCCGCATCGACTCCCGCAAGTTTTGCCCACATTTCCCGGTAGGCCGTTAGCTGGGGGCGGTAGAGGTCCAGTTCCCGGCGGCGGAATTCTTCGACCGGTTCGCCGGGGGCCGGGCGGGATGTTTTGAAATCGAGTAGCGTCCAGGTCCCGTCGATTTTTGCAACCAGGTCGATCACGCCCGCATAGAGAGTGTCCGGGGTGTGAGGGGATTCGAGCGGCCACTCGACCTTGAGGTCTTCCGGGGGGATGTTGTGGAAGCGCCTGAGCCATGGATCGGCGAGGCAGGATCGCGCCTCGGCGAGGGCGTCTCGCGCCACGTTTTCGGCCTCGGATTCATCGACTCCTTCGCGGCGCAAAAACGAGCGGATTTTGTCGGAGCCGGGCAGGGTCCCGGTCTTGGCGAATTCGGCGAGGAGCCGGTGGATGAGGGTGCCCCGGAGTTCGGGGGTGCATGCGCCGATGGGCCGGGGTTTCGGCGGCGGCGGTTCGGGGGCGTCTTCCCGGGCAAACCGTATCAATGAAGATGGTGAAATCACTTTGAGTGAGGGTGTTTCGCGCTCGAACGGGGCGGGATTGACCGCGACCGGTCGGGCCTCGGGCCGAGACTCGACGGCTTCGCGGGTGCGGGGTTCGATCAGCACGGAAAAACAGCCGTCTTCGCTACGGACCGTTCTCCGCAAGACGTTAAGTACATCGGGGGAGTCCTCGCGGCTGGAAGCCGCTCCCGCCGGGCATTGGCTGGAAGCCGCTCCCGCCGCGCTCTCTCCGGGAGGGGTAATGTCACCGAGCCCGGCAAGCTCGTCCAGGGAGTAGTGCGTGTTGAGCCATCCCAGGGGGGTGTCCTTCCCGGCCGTAAATCCTCCGCTTCGCTTCCTCGCAACGGCGCTCATCACCAGCTCGTTTCTGGCGCGCGTGGCGGCGACGTAGAAAAGCCGCCTGGCCTCGCCGAGTTTGCGCCTGGCGCGGAGTTTGCGCAGCAGGTTATAGAGCGGGTCCTCTTCGCCCATCAGGCGGTCGGGTCTCGGGGCGAGCAGGTAGTCGCCCGATCCCGGCGAGCGTTCCAGCATGTAGGGGGGCGGCTGCCCCCTTTTGCCCGCGGCCGGGTCCCAGTCGAGAAACGGGATGAACACCGTGTCGAATTCCAGTCCCTTTGCGCCGTGGACCGTCATGAGAAAGACGTTTGACGAGGCGGTGTCGGGGTCCACGGGCTCGAAGGCGGATTCCAGGAGTTGTTCGAGGCGGGTGAGGGTGGCGACCGGCTCGCCCTCTTCGGCTTTTCGGATCATATCCAGGAAGCGGAGGCAGCAGTTAAGGCCCCGGCTCCCCCACCTCCGCCCGGCAATGCGGGCGCCCCCGAGCTCGATCCAAGCCGATTCCATCACCCTTGCGAGCGGCTCGTGGCTGATATGCCGCCAGGCGGTGGTGAGGGTCTCCCAGAACCGTCCGACCTCCTTGTCTTTTTCCGAGAAGGAGCGGATTTTTTCGACCCAGGGTCCCGGCTCCTCGCGCGAGACGGCAAGGACCCGGTCAAAATCCAGGAACAGCCAGGGGCTGCGAAGCTGAGCGGCCCAGGCAAGGTCGTCTTGCGGCAGCACCATCGCGCGGCACAGTTGCAGGAGGTGCCGGACTTCGGGGCGATCGAGGAGCTTTAAGCCCTCCTTCACCTGGACCGGGATTTTCATCTCCTGGAGCGCTTCCAGGTAGATCGGCAGATGGGTGCGGGAGAAGAGCAGGATGCCGTTTTCGGAGTCGGGACCGTTTTTTCGGATTGCCGCCGCGACTTTTCCGGCGAGCCATCGCGCCTCCCTCCGCCGTGCGCTTTCGCGGTCCGGCCATTCGATGAAGAGGGCGAGTTCGGGGATGTCCGGGTGCTCCCCCTCCCCCAACCCCTCCCGCAAGGGGAGGGGAGCCGGCGGTATCCGTCCCCCGTCCTCCGATTTCGTCCCTCCGTCCCCCGCCCTCCGCCTTCCATCTTCCGTCTTCCGTCCTCCGTCCTCCGTCCTCCATCTTCCGTCCTCTGTCCTCTGTCCTCCGTCCTCTGTCCTCTGTCCTCCGTCCTCCCGTGTTGTCGGCGGCACGGCCGGGCTGAAGGGGACTTCGTCGAACTCGGGCTTGTGGTCGGCCATGACGGATTGGCCGAACAGGCCGTTGCACCAGTCGATCAGGCGCGGCCGGGAGCGGAAGTTGGTGTCGAGCACAAGGGCTTCGAGGGAGACTTTTCCCCCGTCTTCGAGCGGCAGGCCTCGGGCGGCGTCCATGAAGAGTTTCACTTCGGCCTTGCGGAAGCCGTAGATCGACTGCTTGGGGTCTCCCACCAGGAAAAGGGTGCGGCCGTCGCCCTCGATCCAGCCGGCGCAAAGCTTCTGCAGGAGTTCCCACTGCCCGCGGCTCGTGTCCTGGAACTCGTCCACCAGGATGTGCCGGATGCGCTGGTCGAGAATGAGCTGGAGGTCGGAGGGCTCGGCCGCGTCGAAGAGGCGGAGCGCGGCCGTTTCGAGGGCCGAAAAATCCAGGGCGCGCCGACCGCGGCACCGCGCGTCGTAGAGATCGAGAACGGCATGGAACAGCAGCACGAGGTCCCAGAGGGTGTCCGGGTCCCTCACCGGGGCATCGAGGGAGGGCAGGGATCGGACGGCGTCGAGTTTTTGGGCGGTTGCGGCCGGGATGGCCTGGAGGGCCTCCCCCCAGCGTGTTTTGGAAAACCCGGCGTGGAAGCCCGCGTTAGGGCCGGGCTGCTTCCGCACCTCCCCCTTAACGGTAAGGAAGGTCTCGGCCATGCGGCGCCACTCTCCGAGCGATTCCCACGCCGGGGGCGGAATGCGGGGGGGAAGCGAGGAGGCGGCCGGGGCCCCGGCGGCGGCCATGTCGTCGAGAAACTGCGTCCAACCTCTTGCCAGCGCGCAGGTTGCAAACTCGGACCCGAGCGATCCCAGGGCGGTTTCGACCAGCTCGCGGACCCGCGCGGTCAAATGTCCGGCGGCCCTGTCGCGGTCCAGTTCCCGCACAAGGTCGTACATGCCCTCGCGCCGCCGCATCATTTCTTCCATCTCGTCGGCCAGGTGGCGCCAGGAATTGTTGAGATAGAGCAGTCGGTTTTGCAGGGCGCGGCGAGCGTGGTCCTCGGGGTCGCGGGCGGCGATTTCCCGGAGGGCGGAGTCGACGGTTTCGCGAAGAAAAAACTCCTGCTCGTTATCGTCCATGAGGGTCGAACCGGGGGTGAGACCCGCTTCGAGCGGGGCCTGGGACGCCACGGCGTAGCAGAAGGAATGAAATGTCTGGATGCGCAGGATTTCCCCGAAAAGGAGCAACTCTTCGAGGTTTTTGTGCGCGGCCAGCGCTTTTTTGGCAAAATCGAGCAGTTCCGCGTCGGCGGGGTCTTTGGGATCAACCCGTTTCGCCGCCCGGTCGAGATAGCGGCCCACCCGCTCGCGCATTTCCCCGGCAGCCTTGTTGGTGAAGGTGAGGGCCAGGATCTGCTGGGGATGCTCGACCAGGCCGAGGAGCCTCAGGAACCGGGCGGTCAGGAGGTATGTCTTCCCGGAGCCGGCGGGGGCCTCGAGGTGAAAACTTCCCGCCGGGTCGACGGCGCGGGTTCGCTTTGCGGCATCCGCCAGGACGGTCATTCGGGCTTCCGGTTCTGCAAAAGGGTTGTAGTCCAAAATTAAGTGTCGGACATCATATCAGATAACAATGCTACATAGTCCCAATGGGGGGGAGTGCTCAACCAAAAATGTCAACTGGGGGACCCTTGCGGGAACCTCCTGAATTTTCGAAAAAATGGAGAGGTTCATGGCGGCGATAATATGGCGCGAACGGCCCGAATCAGAACGACCCGGCCGGATTTTGGAGCGGCTGCAGGGAGAGGTGAACAGGCTCATGTCCACGTTTTCACCGGGCAAATCTCCCGAGTCCGGGGGCGTGTTTCCACCGGCGAATATAAGCGAGGAGGGGGAAAATCTGATCATCCGCGCGGAAATGCCGGGGATTGCGTACGAGGAGATTGAAGTCTCGGTCGAGGACGAAAGCGTGACCATCCGTGGCGAGAGGAAGGTCGGGACGGAGGAGGATGTCAATTATCACCGCCGCGAGCGCGAAGGCGGCCGCTTTCGGCGCGTCCTGACGCTGCCCTCCCGGATAGACCCGGAACAGGCGGCCGCCTCGTTCAAGAACGGCATCCTTAAAGTGGTCCTGCCCAAGGTGAAAGAGACCGAGCCTCGGCAGGTAAAGGTTATGGCCGAATAGCCCCGCCCGGCTTTCGTGCATGAATGGAGTCCATTAAAATGGCGGAACAAGACCTGAGCGCACGCGACAAAATGGAGCATTCGGCCCCGGCCGAGAGCACCCGCGACCTTCCGATGTACGTCCCCGCGGTGGACATATACGAGTCCGCGGAGGCGTTGATCATGGTGGTCGATATGCCGGGAGTGGGGGCCGAGGACGTGTCGATAGACATAAAGGATGACGTTTTGACCCTGCGGGGAAACGTCACCCTGGAGGGTGAAGGCGAGCGGATGCTCGTCCGGGAATACGGCGTCGGGGATTTCTACCGGCAGTTTACGCTCGGGAGGACCATCGACCAGTCAAAGATCGAGGCGTCGATGAAAAACGGGGTCCTCACGCTCACACTGCCGAAAGCGGAAGTCGTCGAGCCCCGGAAGATCACGGTCAAGAGCGGATGAAAAGGACCACCGGGGTGTAGCGTCGCCCAAGTCCTCGGTATTCAAAATGCCACGACTCGTCATTCCGGCGAACGCCGGAATCCAGCGGGGCCGCCGGCCTTTGGCCTGTTTGAACGCAGAATTCTGACTTTGAAGTCAGATAAGAGTGATTTTTTAGCAATTCATATCAGAAACGCCCTAGATTCCGGCTTTCGCCGGAATGACGGTCGTGACAATTTGCTCGCAGTCGAATGTCAAGGAGTATGCGAAATGTAGCACCCGGCAACACTCGGTAGCACCCGGTCCCCGCAGCCTCCGCTACTTGAATTCTTTCGACTCATTCGTAAAAAGATAGAGGACCGTCGCCAGCACCACGCCCGCCAGGGCCAACGAGAAGGCGGCCTGGTAGCCTTGCGCCCCGGTTGCGGCCCCTCCGGCCCCGAGGTGCTCCAGGACCAGGCCTATCAGGTGGATGTATGCCCCGACTCCCAGCATGGTGAAAAAATTTATGCCCGCCAGGGCCATTCCCGCCATTTCGACCGGCATGATCCCTTTTATGTGAGCGTACATGACGTTTCCGAACCCGGGGAAGAGGCCGAGGAAAAAGAAGGTGCAGCCCCGCATGAAAACATCCGACTGACCCCACGCCATGGTAAGGCACAGGTTGACGGCGGCCATGCCGGCAAGGCCCATTACCGCGACGTACTTTCGCGAGGCCAGCACCCGGTCTGAGAGCCAGCCGCCCCCGGAGCACCCGGCGACATAGCCGACGGTGGTCAGCATGATGAGGTTTCCGGCCTGGACCGGCGAGAGCTTCAGGTATTCGATCAGGTAGGGGCCGGCCCACAGGCCCTGAATGGCCATAAGGGTTCCGTACCTGAAAAATGTGCCGCACGAGATGAGCCAGTAATCCCGGCTTGAGAAAAGCGCGCCGATCCCGCAATTTTTTGGCCGCCCGGAACATTTCGCGCTCGAAAGCGCCTCCGGGTGGGGCGAGTCCTGGATCACGATATGGAAAAAGATAGCGAGAAGGGCCGTGAGAATGCCCGCCGCGCCCAGCGCGGCCCGCCATCCGATTGCGTCTACGAGCAGTGCGAGAGGGGTGCACGCGGCAATGTTTCCGAGCGTCCCGAAGCCGACCAGGAGACCGGACAGGGTGGCGAACTCCCTCGGGGAAAACCACCGTGTGAACAGCTTCAACCCGCCCATCAGGTTGCCCGCCATCCCGAGCCCAAGGAGCGTCCGGCCCGCAAGCGCCAGGCCGAAACCGTCCGCCACGGCGAACAGGCACGCCCCGACCGAGCCGGCAAAAGTCAGGACGGTCATAATCAACCTAGCCCCGAGGCGGTCGAGCAGCAAGGCCAGCGGGACCTGGGTCACGGCGAAGGCGTAGAAAAACGATGCGCTCAATATCCCCAGGGTCTCGGGGGTGAGCGCGAGGTCTTGCTGGAGTTGGAGAGCTATGACGGCGTTCGACGACCTGTGGAACATCGAGCAGAAGAAAAGGGCGGCGCACAGCATGAAAAGAACAAGATGCCGGGATGAGAAGGCGGTGTGAGACGAAATCTCGGCGAGTGAATCACTCTTTTCCATTGCTTTACCTATTTGAACAAGCCCCCAAACCCGGCTTCCAGCCCCCGGTGCGCCCGGTATCGTTCCGTCGACGGCCCCGATCTTCCAGGGGATTGTACAGGTTTTACGCCGTTTTTCAAACAGCGGCGTGCCGGAAAACGTCTCGCGGATGACTCCCCACTTCAAGTTTCGGTGGATGCCGTGAACCCGGGGACACCACTCAGGGCTAATTGTGACGGCGGCATCTGGATCGGAATTCCCGTCGAGCCCTTGCGGATGAGCGGTTTCCGCCTTAGAATCCCACCAGATGCTGTGAAACGCAACAGGCTGAAACCTTGTCAAAACCTTCAATCCCCGGGTGAAAGTTCGCCCGCCTTGATTCGGAAATGAGCCGGAATATGGCGAGAAGTCCCGGCATGGCCCAAAAATCTTCCTTCTACCTTGTTTTGGTTTTTGTGGCCCTGACCATCGGGATCGGGGCCGTGGGGCATCACTATTACCTCAAACAAAGGGACCATATACGGCGGCAGCAGTGGGACGACCTCTCGGCAATCGAGCGCCTCAAGACCAATGAAATTGCCTGGTGGCTCCGGGAACGCATCCAGGACGGGCAGGTCATTCTCGAAAATCCCATGCTGATCTCACAATTGAAAAAATGGCTGGAAGGGCCCGAGGACCCGGACCTGAGCCGGCAGATCGTCGCCTGGGTCGAATCGCTTGTCGAGCATTACGATTACCAGAGTGCCCAGATCGTCGACGCACACGGGACGGTAAGACTGGCGGTGGCGGAGGAGGCGGAGGTCGAGTGCAAAGAGTCGCTGGCAAGGGCTGTTAAGGCCAGAAAACCAGTATTTTCCACCTTCCGCATGCACGAGAGAACCAAAGAACCCCATTTTTGCCTTTTTATTCCGATATTCGCCTCCATGGAACTGGAGAGTGCGTTGGTGGGCGTCATTTCCCTGCGGATCGATCCATCCAAGTTCCTTGCCCCCTTCCTCCAGGTGTGGCCCAACCAGAGCAACACGGCCGAGACCCTCCTGGTTCGCCGCGAAGGAGATGAGGTTGTCTTCCTCAATGAACTGAGACACCGCTCTGACAGCGCTCTCATGCTGCGCGTGCCGCTGGATTCGGAAAAGCTGCCCGCGGCGATCGCCGCGCGGGGCTACGAGGGGATTCTCGAAGGGATCGATTACCGTGGCGTGCCGGTGCTCGCCGCTGTCGGCCCCATTCCCGGCTCCCCCTGGTTCCTGGTGGCAAAGGTCGATCAGGAGGAAATCTACCAGCCCATTCGCGACCTCGCCTGGTTCATCGTCGCGATTGTGGGGGCGTTGATCGGGGTGGCCGCCGTGACTCTCGCCCTGGTTTGGTCGCGCCGGGAGGCCGTGTTTCTTCGAGCGCAATACGAAACGGAACTCGAACGCCTCGAACTTGCCAGGCGCTACGAACACCTCATGAAATATGCAAACGACGCGGTAATACTGGCGGACATTAATGGCGGAATAATCGAGGCAAACGAGCGCGCCGCGGCGTCTTACGGATATGAATACAACGAGTTGGTCCGGATGAACGCCAGGGAGCTGCGGGCCCCCGAAGCGCTGGCCACGCTGGAGGAGGAATGGCGGAAGATAAGAGAACAGGGCGGGGCCGTTTTCGAAACCCTGCACCGCACAAAAGATGGAAGGGTTTTTCCCGTTGAAATTAGTTCGCGTGTCCTGGAGATCGGGGGGCGCGATCACTATTGGGGTTTCATCCGAGACATAAGCGAGCGGAAGGAGGCCGAGGAGGCGCTGCGCAGGGCCTACGACGAGTTGGAGGAGCGCGTCCGGGAGCGCACCGCCGAGTTGCTGGAGCTAAACGAGGCGCTGAAATCCGAGATAAACGAGCGAGTCAGGATCGAGACGGAACTGAAGAGAAGCAACGAGGCGCTTCAGGATTTCGCGTTCATAGCCTCACACGATTTACAGGAACCCCTGAGGAAGATCCAGGTCTTCGGCGAGCTTTTGCAATCGAAATCCGGGAAGGTCCTGGACGAGTCCTGCCGGGATTACCTGGACCGCATGCAAAAGGCCGCCGTGCGGATGAAAACGCTTATCAGGGCCCTGCTCGACTATTCACGGGTGTCCACCAGGGCGCAGCCTTTTTTAATAATAGACATGAACAAGGTTGTCAGGGGGGTCCTGTCGGTCCTGGAAGTCCGCATTCAGACGAGCGGGGCCGAGATAGAGGTGGGTGATCTGCCGCCGCTTGAAGCGGACCCCAACCAGATGCACCAACTGTTTCAAAACCTTGTCGGCAATGCTCTCAAGTTTGTCCGCTCGGAAAAACCGATCATTCGGATCTATGCGGAAGAGGAAAAGGGTGACGGGTCCCATCGAATTATCGTCGAAGACAATGGGATAGGGTTCGAGGAACAGTACGCCGAGCGCATTTTCGTCCCCTTCGAGCGCCTGCACGGCCACGGGGCGTTTCCGGGAACGGGTATGGGGCTGGCTATATGCAAAAAGATCGTGGAGCGTCATGGAGGAAGTATCGAGGCCAGGGGCACACCGGGACGCGGGGCCGCTTTCATCGTATGTATTCCCTCAAAACAGCCGGGGAAAGCCTGCCCCGCATAGCCCCGTTCATTCCTCGATATAAATAACACTTTTTTATCATTGGATATTTTACTCATATTAGGTAGGGTATCTGTCCAGTTCCTCCCCCTTAATACGGCCCTTGGTTTTTGCATATTTTTCTTGTATCCTCGACAGACCATAAGGGGCCGCGCGCGGTCTTGGGACCCGCGCCGCCTCTTCGTTTATCCCGTTGTTTCCCACATAAACCGCCGGGGCGAGCAACAGTCTGCCGGCCGCAGGGTTGAATAATGCGGCGGTTTGCTTCGCTCCTTGCCACGCTATCGGTCCGGACAGGGGTTGTTGGGAGCGGATTTGCGCTCCCATATCGATCTTGCGTAACCCGGGGCGGAAAGGCGTCCGTGGAAATCTGAATTCTATGCTGGATCTGGATCAGTCTTATCAAATCCTCGGCGTTCAACCGAGCGCCTCGATGGAGGAGTTGAAGCAGGCCTTCAGGAAAATGGCGAAGGCATGGCATCCGGATTTTTTCCATCACGATCCCGAGTTCCGAAAAATCGCCGAAGAGAAGTTGCGTCAGATCATCAATGCCTACAGGGTCGTCTCGTACCAGCCCCTGCACGACGAGTTACAACAGGACCGGCGGGAAAGCGCTGAAAGCAAGTACAGGAAATGTTCCGACCCGAATTGCAGCGGGGTCCTCGGACCGGACTGGAGATGCTCGCTGTGCATGAAGATCCATCGCCCCGGACCAAGACCCGCCAACGGCAACGGACAAACTTACCCGGGTGCGCAGGCCTACAAGGTCCATTTATGTTCGATTTGCGGCCGCTTCAATCGCTTGGTCGAGCATTATAACGTACGCCGGTATTTGTGCTGGCATTGCAGGAACCCTCTCGACTGGCCCGGAAGAATCAGGGCCCTCGCTCCGGGACCTTCGACGGGAAAGATAAAGACGCACAGGTTCCTGGGGGTGCGGTTTTCCACTCCCTCGCTTGACTATCTCAAGTTCCTTGGTTTCTGCTTTTTTTTCATCAGCCTGGTGGCGGTCGCATGCGTCGGCACCGCCATGTTCCTCTGGCGCGGCGTGACTTTGATCTCCCCGTTTTTCCATTAATACCCCGTTAATACCCGGCCCCCCCGATTCAGCGCCACAACGAGGCAACTCGTTCCCCCAACCCGCAACCGCCCAAGACCTCAACCCGCATCTCCCACCCCTCGCCCCGAGATTGTTAACCATTGCACATGTTTTAGGTTGACAAAAACCGCCCTTTCCTGTTTTAGTCAAGCGTGGGGCCGATGCCGAATCGGCTCCGTTTATTCGTGACACGGTGATGACAGCGAGGGCTGAAATGGAATCAATCGAGGCAAGAAACCGGGGCCTGGCAGACGACGACCGGCGCTATATCTGGCACCCGTTCACGCAGATGCAGGACTACACTCTGGAAGACCCCCTCATCATTGAAAAGGGCGAGGGCTGCACTCTTACCGATATTTACGGCAACGTTTACATCGACGGGGTTTCATCGCTCTGGACAAACGTTCACGGCCACAGAAAGCGGAAGATAGACCTCGCTGTAAAGGACCAGTTGGACCGGGTGGCCCACTCGACCCTGCTGGGGCTGTCGAGCGTTCCGGCAATCCGGTTCGCGAAACGACTGGTGGAAATCACGCCCCGGGGACTCGATAAGGTCTTCTACTCGGACAACGGCTCGACCTCGGTGGAAGTCGCCCTCAAGATGGCCTACCAGTACCATCAGCAGGCCGCGGGCAAAAACGGGGGCCGGAGGAAGTTCATATCCTTCAAAAACGCCTATCACGGCGACACGATCGGGTCGGTGAGCGTGGGCGGCATTGACATCTTCCACGAAAAATACAGCCCGCTTCTCTTCGATGCCTTTAAGGCCGAATCCCCCTACTGTTACCGGTGTCCCTTCGGGCATGAGTACCCGTCCTGCAATCTCGAATGCCTGGCCCGGCTCGAAGCGCTGGTGGACGAGCACGCGCGCGAGGTTTGCGCCCTGGTCATCGAACCGCTCGTGCAGGGGGCGGCGGGGATGCTGATCCAGCCTCCGGGCTTTTTGAAGGCGGTAAGGGAGCTTTGCACCCGGCACGGTATCCTGATGATCGCCGACGAGGTGGCGGTCGGCTTCGGGAAGACCGGCAAAATGTTCGCCTGCGAGCACGAAGGCGTATCGCCGGACCTCATGGCCGTGTCCAAGGGGATTTCGGGGGGGTACCTTCCGCTTGCGGCAACGCTTTCGACCGAAGAAGTCTACCAGGGTTTTCTTGGGAGATACGAGGAGTTCAAGACCTTTTTCCACGGGCACACCTATACGGGAAACCCCCTGGCCTGCGCGGCGGCGATCGCCAGCCTCGAAGTGTTCGAGGAGGAAAAGGTGCTGGAGGAGTTACAGCCGAAGATCCGCAAGTTCGCGGAGCGGCTCGAAGCCTTCAAGGCCCTGCCCCACGTGGGGGACGTGCGTCAGATGGGGATAATGATCGGAATCGAACTGGTATCCGACCGGGTGACCAAGAGCGAATACGCCCCGGAACTCAAGGTCGGCCACCGGGTGATCCTTGAAGCGCGCAAGCGCGGGCTCATCATTCGCCCGCTCGGAAGCGTCATCGTTTTCATGCCGCCCCTTGCCGTCTCGATGGATGAGATCGACAGGATGTGCGACATCACCTACGACTCGATTCGGACCATCACGGAGAAGTAGAACGGAATTGGAAACGAGGCCGCCCGAAAACATCGCCCCGCGAGCAGTCGAGGGGGCATTTTTCTTCGATCCGGAAGACCGGATATACGCGGACCATTTTCCGGGGCGCCCCGTCGTGCCCGGAAGCGTGATAATCCGGGCCTTCATGCTGGCGGCGAAAAATCTCGGGGCGGGCGGGAGCGCGCGCGCGGTTCGCGATTTCAGGTTCAGGAAATTCATCTCCCCTGGAGAATACCCCTACCGGGTCGAAATCTCGGGGGAGGGGCTCAAATGCTCACTTTTTAACGATAACTCCGTTGTCGCAACAGGGATGCTCGTCCTATGAAACTTGGGTTCAGGGGCAGCCGCGTACTGATTGCGGGCGGAAGCTGCGAGATCGCGCTGTGCCTGGCCGAGTTGCTCATAGGCGAGGGGCTCCACCCGATTGCGACATCGAGGAGCGAGGAGGGGCGGCGGAAAATTTCCGCGCGCCTGGGCCGGTTCGAGGGGCTCTTCGATACCGCGCGCCTCGATTTATCCGACCGCGGGTCCATCGGTTCGCTTTTCGACCAGATCGGGGAAGACCTGGATTACCTGGTGGACTTTGCGCAGGGGGATTTCGAGAGCCTCGTCGGGTCGGCGGACCCCGACTTCATTCACCACTATTTTTCGGAGAACGTGTCCTCCCGCGCCGAACTGCTGAGAAGGGCGGCAAGGACCATGCTGCGCAAAAAGCACGGGCGGATGGTCTTCATTTCCTCGGCCGCGGCGGGGAGGTCAAACCCGGGGCAGGGGTTCTACGCGGCGGCAAAGCTCGCGTCCGAGGCCCTGTACCGCAACGTTGGAATCGAGCTGGCGCGGCGCGGGATCACCACCGTGACGGTGCGGCCGGGATACGTGGACGCGGGGCGCGGCGCCCGCTACATCAGCGCCCACGTCGAGGCGGTTGCCGGGACCCCGCTGGGAAGGGCCATCACCCCGGAGGAAGTCGCGCAAGCGGTGGTTTTCTTTCTCTCGGATTCGGCCGCGGCTTTTAACGCCGTGGAAATATGCATGGACGGCGGAGTTAGCGCCGTCAAATGAAATTCAAGTCAAGTGGAGGCGGTTACATGGACATTTTCGGCGAAATACGCGAATCTCTTACTGAAATTCTTGACATCGACGCTGATGAAATCACGCCGGAAACCTACGTGGTCAGAGACCTGGACGCGGAGTCGATCGATCTTTTGGAACTCTCGGTCGCCCTCAACTCCCGGTTCAAAGTCGAGATAAACGACGACGAGATATACCTCAAGACCCTGAGGGTGTGCCTGAACGAGGCGGGGCCAAACGGCGACGCCGGGAGGCGGATCGCCCGCGAGTTCCCGTTTCTGAGCGGCGAACGGGCCGGCGAGATCGTCTCGGACCTTACCGGCGGGCCCGTGCTCAAGGTAAAGGACCTGATGTCCTACGTCTCGTGGAGGTTCGGAAAGAACGGATGCTAGCCTTCATCGACCCGGTGGAAAAAATCATCCGCAAGCGCCGGAGCATTCGGAAATACAAGCCCGACGCGCCGCCGTCAGGCTGGATCGAAGCGGTAATCTCGTGCGCCGCGCTAGCCCCGTCTCCTTCGAACACCCAGCCGGTGCGGTTTTTTCGGATCTCCTCCGGGCAGATGCTCGAAAGACTCCACCAGGCAATGATCGAGCGGCGCGGGGAACTCCTGCAAATCCTCGAGGCAAAGGGCGGGGCGAAGAAGACAAAAAACCTGATCAACGCCTACTTCCGCTTCTCGGAATTCATGTTCGACGCTCCGGTGGTCCTTGCCGCCGGGACCATTACCACGGGCGAGAGCTTTTCCGGGAAGCTGCGCGAGGCCGGCATCCTGCCCGCGGAAAGCGCCCGGGGCGAAGCCGACCTCGATATCTCGGTGGGGCTGGCCCTCAAGGCGCTCCTGCTGAAAAGCGAGGCCCTGGGGCTTGGGACCTGCATCCTCACGGGGCCTCTCGCCTTCTTGCCCGAGGTGGAGAATATCCTGGGGGTAGAGAACGTGCGCATCAAGTGCTTCGTCACCCTCGGCTTTCCCGATGAAACCCCGGCGCCTGTCGAGAAAAAGGGTTTTTCGGAAATCTACACGGAAATTTAGCGACTATACGGAAATTTAGCGACTATTTGGTCAATCCCCTTGTTGGACGGGGATACACCGAACTGGTTGGGGATACATCGATTTGGATCATCCGGGCGGGGATCAAGGGGCTGTTGCCCAAAGAAATATTCAAGTTGAGCGACTATCGAGCCGGACGTGAGTCCCCCTCCCTTCGATGGGAGGGGTTAGGGGAGGGTGTTGAATTTTCAAGTACTTACGACCCCCTCCCCCTGCCCCTCCCGCCAAGGGAGGGGAGACCTCCGCCCTGTTTTGGCCATACCTGTCGTAACTTTTACATTTGGGCAACAGCCCCTCACCCCCGCCCCTACCGTCGTCCGGGATAAGGGATCGGCAGTTACGTCGTAGGGGCGGGGTTGATCCCCGCCCGGACTGCCGGAAGAGTCAGGGCTGATCCAATCCCAAGGCCATTTCATTAATGCTGAA
>JBAQYM010000309.1:0-7267 GCA_049300095.1 Syntrophobacteraceae bacterium | reverse complement strand
GGGCAGGCCTTCCAGCCTGCCCCACGTCCCTGGCTGCCTTAAGTGAACGGTATTGGGCTTGAGCGGAGCGGAACCCAACCAATATGGCTCCCTTAACCGTGAATTGTTGGGTTTCGCTCCGCTTCACCCAACCTACGGGATCGACGGGACTTACGGGACTGCAAGAACCAACTTGAATTGATTTAATCTTTCTCCTGTCTTTTCTCGGCGCTCTCCGCGATCTCCGCGGTGAAAATCAGACCAACCATTTCCAGAGGGACTCCAATGCGCATTCGTACGAGATTATTCCTTTCGGTCGTAGTGACCCTGGTCCTTGCCTTTTCGATGTTCGGCCTCGCTGCGCCGGCCCGCTGCGCCGGGCTTCCCCAGAAGGGGGGAATGATGCCCTCCTTCCAACTGCCCTCCCCGGCGATCGAAGGCGACCGGACGTACCTGGGCGTAAAAGGGGCCACCTTCACGCTGAGCGAGGTCGATTCCCCACTGCTCGTCGTGGAAATAATCGGCGTCTACTGCCCCTACTGCTACGAGCAGGCGCCGATTTTCAACAAGCTCCATGCGAGGCTCGAGAAAAAAAACCTCGGCAACAAGGTAAAGATGCTGGCCGTGGCCTCGGGGGGGACGGCCACCGAGGTCGAGTACCTTCGCAAGAAGGACTCCTACGCGTTCCCGGTGGTGCAGGATGAATCGTATGCCGTTCACAAGCTGCTGGGCGAGCCGCGGACCCCCTTCACCATCCTCATGTCAAGGGACGGCAAGATACTCCACACGCACCAGAGCATTATGGAAGATATCGACGGGTTTTTTAAGGTCATCGAGGATCATTTGAAATAACCCATGGGCGAGAACCTTACGCACATTTATCCTGAACCCGGGGAGGCCGCGGAGATCCGGGCCGAGCTGGACAGGAAGGTCTTCTACCTCCAGACGCTTCTCGACACGTCGCGGGAGCTCTCCGGTCTTCCGCACCCCAAAAAGATCCTGGACACCTTCCTGCTGATGGTCATGGGACCGCTCGGCATTCTCCAGGGGCTGGGCGCCATCATCAACACCAGGACCGGCCAGGGACACGTGACCGGCCGCGGGGTCTCCGAATCCGTACTCGAACAGGTGAGCGGCAATCTTCCCCATATCCGCAAAAAGTACTTTACCGAGAGAGAAAACCTCTCTTTTTCCATGCCGAGAATCACGGTCATCCCGAGGGAGAGCCTCCCGGACCACAGCCTTTGCCCCGCGCAAATGCAGGTCCTCATCCTCTGGGACCTTCCCGGAGATTTTTCCGGCTTCCTCGGCCTGGGAGAACGGATTACCGGGGGGTCGTTCGGCGAGGACGAGATGAGCATCCTGCTCAATCTCACGAACATCCTCACGAGCACCCTGTCCCATGCCATTTCTTTCATGAACACGCAGCAGTTGAACGCGGACCTTCTGAAAAAAAACGCCGAACTCGAAGCCACGCTGGGCGAGGTTCGAGAGGCGCGGGAGAAGCACGCCAAGCGGATTTTTCACATGCAGACCCTCTCGGAGCTAAACTCCGAGCTGCGCTCGATTATCGACGTCGAGAAACTCCTTCGGCACTTCCTGCTCACCGCCATGGGGTCTCTGGGAATCGAGCGGGGGTTCGTCCTCGCCTATGACCGGGAAGCAAAATCGGGCAAGACCGTCTACCGAGGGATCGAGGCCGAGAGATGGCTGAGCCCCGAGGTCTGCGAGATGCTTCTGTACAGCGCCTTTGACGCCATGGAGCACAAGTCCCTCGCCCCGATGAGCTTCGGCCGCTTCAGCGCCCCCGGGCTTTTCCGGGACGCGGGGGTGGACCTCGATGTGACCTGCGGTTTCTTCTTCGTCATCGATCAAAACTTCATGGGGGTCATCGCTTTCGGGCCGCCCCTTTCGGGCGGGACTTTCACCAAGAACGAGCTGGACCTTCTGGCCAACCAGACCGCGGGCTTCATGGCTTACCTCGAAAACGCCAGGGCATTTGCAAAGATAAACGCCCTGAACGAAGACCTGACCCGCCGAAACGAGCAGCTCAGGCGCACCATACTCGAACTCACCGAGGCCCGGGACAGGATCACCATTCTCGAAAGAGCGCGGGCCCACGTCAGGACGGTCCTCCAGAGGGAAGCCGAACGGGTCGCCAAGGTGAGGGCGCTCGATTGTGTTCTGATCCTGTTTTTCGCCCTTGCCATCGGCCTGCTGTTCAATTTCGCCGGCCCGCAGGGGATCGCCCTTTTCCCCGAATCGGTCATCAAGTCCGACTTTCCGTCCGTTACCGCCGTCGAGGCCCAAAAGCTCATCGAGGAGAAAAAGGCCGTGCTGGTGGACGCCCGGCCCAAGGAGTTCTACACCCAGAAGCACATCAAGGGAGCGATCAGCGTGCCGCTCACCCTGTTTGATATCATCTTCATGATGAAGCTGGGCCAGTTGGACCCGCAAAGACCGATCATCGTGTACGGGAGAACCATTAGCAGGCTCTACGACGTGGAAGCCGCAATCCGTCTCAAAAAGCGCGACCACGAAGACATACAGGTCCTTCTCGGCGGAATCCGGGCCTGGGAGGACGCGGGCTATCAGGTGGAATGATGGATTTTTCGAACTTCGCAAAAAAAGTGGTGACGAATAAATACCTTGCCCTGGCTTTCCGGTTTTATATCGGGGGGGTCTTCATTTACGCCAGCATCTATAAGATCAACTACACCGCCGAGTTCGCCGAATCGATAGCCGCCTACCAGATCGCCCCCTACTGGGCCGTGAACATTCTCGCCGTCCTCATGGGCTGGACCGAGCTCATCTGCGGCATCCTGCTCGTCGCCGGGATCCGCTCAAAATCGGCCGCCTGCATGATCGCGGGACTGCTGGCCCTTTTCGCCGCGGCCATCTCCCTTGCGCTGATCAGGAACATCCCCATCGGATGCGGGTGCTTTTCCAGCACCGAAAGCCCCATGAACTGGACGACGGTTGCGCGCGACCTCGCCTGGATGGCCATGGCCGTCCATATTTATTATTTCGACTCGGCCCTGCAACTCGAGAGAAAATTTCTCATCCGCATCACGGAGATATAGCCATGCGGTCCCTAATCATTGCCCCGGCCCTGCTTGCCTGCCTCCTTCTCTGCACCCTGTCCTGCGACCGCGGCCGGGACCTCGCCGGAAAGTACACCGCCGTCGGCCCCTCGGGCGAGGGCGCGCGGCTGCAACTCGTCCTCAAGGGCGACGGAAAAGGCACGTGGAAGCTCGACCGCGAGGAAACCTCCTTCACCTGGGAACAACGGGGCTCCGAGGTCCTGCTCCACGCAAAAACCGGCGGCGTCATCATCGGCACGCTGGGCAAAGACGATTCAATCGACATATCCCTGCCCGGAATGGACAGTTTCCACTTTACCAGGACGGAACGGTGAAGGGGTGCGCGGGTCACCGCATGGTTTCTCGATTAACGCAAGAGCACTGGCGCCGGTCCCGCCCAAATCCATTTTCCCCAGCATATTTTGACACTTATTGACTCCGACCCTTCCGGATGTTAAGTACACTGAGCCGCGGAGCGTCCTGGAACAGTAGGTTGGGTTAAGCGATAGCGAAACCCAACGAGTGCCGTTGTTGCCCCGAGGAAGTGTTGGGTTTCGCTATCGCTTAACCCAACCTACGGCTGCTACGGCTGCTTCGGTTACGGCTTTCTTGATCGCAATTTGGCATGATCGGCATCACATCCTCCGGATCGTATAAATTCGAAAGGCAACCGTGCACGAACTCTCCATAGCCGAAAGCCTTATCGGGATTCTCTCCGAAGAGGCCCGAAAACACGACATGGTACGAATTAAGAAAATCAAGCTCCGGATAGGCGAATTTGCGGCCGTGGTGCCCGAATCGCTCACCTTCTGCTTCGAGCTGGTGAGCCGCGATACGGTCGCCGAGGGGGCCGAGATCGAGATCGAGAGCGTCCCCGTTACGGCCCGTTGCGACAAGTGCGACATCTCGTTCGAGGTGCGGAACCAGGTGTTCTTATGTCCCCGGTGCGACAGCCCGGTTTTTGAGCTGCTGAGCGGAAGAGATCTTTCCGTGTCGAGTATCGAAGGTGAAACGGGAGAAGAAAATGACGCAGATTAAAGTCCCTGTTGTTCGAAATATCCTTCAGGCCAACGAGCGGCTTGCGGCGGAAAACCGCAGAAAATTCGACGAAGCGGGCATCTACGTGCTCAATTTGATGAGTTCGCCGGGGGCGGGCAAGACCTCGCTCCTGGAAAAGACCATCGAGGGGCTGTCTGGCCGCATCGGCATCGCCGTCATCGAGGGCGATCTCCAGTCCTCCTACGACGCCGAGCGCATCCAGTCCAAGGGGGTCCAGGCCGTGCAGATAAACACCGACGGCGGCTGCCACCTCGACGGCAATATGATCCAGATCGCGCTCGAATCCCTGGACCTTTCCGGGGTCGATCTCCTGATCATCGAAAACGTCGGAAACCTGGTCTGCCCCGCCGAATTCAACCTGGGCGAGCATGACAAGATCATGATCCTGAGCGTTACCGAGGGCGACGACAAGCCGCTCAAGTACCCGCTCATGTTCCAGATTTGCTCGGTGCTCCTGGTAAACAAGATCGACCTCCTCCCCTACACCGACTGCGACATGCAAAAGATACGGGACCGCGCCGGGCAGCTCAACGGCAACCAGAAGGTTTTCGAGATTTCATGCAGGACGGGCGAAGGTTTCGCTCCCTGGCTCGCCTGGATCGAGGCAAAGGTGGGCGAGCACAAAAAGCTCCACGCGGGCAAAAAGTAATAAATAGTGAACCAGGTGGTTGAAGACAAATTCCCCCGGCCCGATTCGGATCGGCCCGATCCTGACCGGGCCGATCAGGCCCCGCGAGACGGCCGCCGCGTGCTGGTCAAGGTGCGCGGGATAGTTCAGGGCGTGGGGTTCCGGCCCTTTATCTATCAACTGGCCCTGCGTCACGGCCTCGGCGGATGGGTGCGAAACCGCGAGGACGGGGTTGAAATAGAAATCTCGGGACCCGCCGGGACGGTCGAAGCCTTTATCGGCGATATCTCGGCCAAAGCGCCGCCCCTTTCGAGGATCGTTTCCGTCGATGTGGCCGAGCTTCCGTTCGCGCCGCTGGAAGGTTTTCAGATCGTCAAAAGCGGCTCCCGCCGGTCGCGCTCGACGCTCATCTCCCCGGACGTCTGCACCTGCGCCGACTGCCTGCGCGAACTCCTCGACCCCGCAAACAGAAGGTTTCGATATCCTTTCACCAACTGCACCAACTGCGGCCCGCGCTACACGATCATAAAAGACATCCCCTACGACCGCGACAAGACCACCATGGCGCGCTTCCCGATGTGCCCGGAATGCGCCGCCGAATACGAAGACCCGCTCGACCGCAGGTTCCACGCCCAGCCGAACGCGTGCGCGGTATGCGGCCCTCGCGTGTGGCTCGAAGACGCCGGGGGAAAGATAATCTCCGAGCGGGACGACGCCGTTGAAAAGGCCGTCGCATTGCTGGACTCGGGGGCGATCCTTGCGGTGAAGGGCCTCGGCGGCTTCCATCTCGCGGTAAAGGCAACCGACGAGGCGGCGGTCGCCCGTCTTCGGGGCCGCAAGATCCGGGAAGAAAAACCGTTCGCCGTGATGTTTTCCTCGATGGACGAGATCAGGCGCCACTGCCTGGCGGATGAAGCGGAAGAGGCGCTCCTTGTCGGTTCGTCGCGTCCCATCGTGCTGCTGTCCAGGCGCGCGGACGTTGTCGGCGGTCCCGCCATGGCGGAGGGCGTCGCCCCGAAAAACCGCTTCCTCGGCGCGTTCCTTCCCTATACGCCGCTGCATTTTTTGCTCTTCGAAGGCGCTCCCTACAAGGCGCTCGTCATGACCAGCGGCAATCAAAGCGATGAACCCATCGTCATGGAAAACACGGACGCGCGGGACCATCTGCGGGGCATCGCCGACTATTTCCTGCTCCACGACCGCGACATCTACATGCGCTGCGACGACTCGGTAACCAGGGTGCTCGCCGGAAAACCCCGCCCGATGCGCAGGGCGCGGGGCTACGTGCCCGTCCCCGTCTTCCTCAAGGATGCCGGTCCATCCGTTCTCGGTACGGGGGCCGAGCTGAAGAACTCGGTTTGCCTCACGCGCGGAAACGAAGCCTTTCTCAGCCAGCACATCGGAGACCTGGAAAACCTCGAAACGCTCCGCTCGTTCGAACATACGATCCGGCATCTCGAACGCATCCTGGACATCCGGCCCGAACTGATCGTCCACGACCTCCATCCCGACTACCTGAGCACCCAGTGGGCGCTCGGCCGGGAGCGCCCCCCAAGGCTCGCCGTGCAGCACCACCACGCCCACATCGCGGCGGTCATGGCCGAGCGCGGACTCGACGGCCCCGTTATCGGCCTCGCCCTCGACGGCACCGGTTACGGCACGGACGGCACCATCTGGGGCGGTGAAGTGCTCGAAGTGGACGGCGCGGGGTTTTCGCGGCTCGGGCATTTCCGGCACGTGCTCCTCCCCGGCGGCGCAAAGGCCATAAAAGAGCCGTGGCGGATGGCGCTCAGCTATCTTTGGAGCATCGACCCGGAAAATATCGACACACGGTTTGCCGACCTGTTCGCAACGCGGCCCGCGGGCGAGAGGAAAATCATTTTGCAGATGCTCGCCCGTGGGCTGAATTCCCCCGTCACCTCTTCGTGCGGGCGGCTCTTCGACGCCGTGGCGGCCCTTTGCGGGATACGCGACACGGTGTCCTACGAAGGGCAGGCGGCAATCGAGCTCGAACAGGCAATCGAGCCCGACGCCGGCTACTACGAAGGAAAAATCACGCGGCGGGATGGCGAAGCGTTTATCGTTGACCCGTTTGAGATGGTCGAGGCGGTCGTGGATGACGTGAGGCGGGATCTCCCTGTGGGAATAATCTCGGCCCGGTTCCATAACGGGATGGTCCGCCTTCTGGCCGAGGCCGCGCGGGTTGCGGCTGAAATTTCCGGCATCAAAACGATCGCGCTCAGCGGAGGGGTCTTCCAGAACGCCTATTTGTCCGAGCGGCTGGAAAAAGAACTCTCCGGCCTCGGCCTTGACGTTTACGCCCACGTCGAAGTCCCGGCAAACGACGCCTGCATCGCCCTGGGGCAGGCCTTCATCGGCCTGAGGAAGCTGGTTGCCGAGAGTTGACGCCAGGGGTGGCATCGTACCCCTTCCGGCAGTCCGGGCGGGGATCAACCCCGCCCCTACGTTCAAGGGACGGTATCGGACCCTCCGCAAATTCGTAGGGGCGGGGTTGATC
>JBAQYM010000308.1:0-4382 GCA_049300095.1 Syntrophobacteraceae bacterium | reverse complement strand
AAACCCGAGAAGATGAAGTAATCTGGTGGAGAGACGGGAGGAAGCGGCTCCCCCTCGTCGCTACGTTCGAAAAAAAACCGCGGTTGAACAGCGGGTGGTTTATGAGCCCGTTACGACACAGTCTCTTCCGCCGGAATGACGATCCGAATTAATCGGCAAAATAATCGCTCAATTCAGGAAGGAAGCTTGCATGGCAAACGGAAAAACAAAAGGCAAGATCATCGTCTTCGGAATACTTTTCTGGTATCCGCTCGCGGGGGTTACCTACCAGTTTTTGCACTATCTCATGGGACTTCGGCGGCTTGGCTGGGACGTTTACTACGTCGAGGATTCCGGCCGCTGGATATACGATCCGGAAAAGTTCGAGTGGTCTCCCGACGCATCCGGCAACGTGGCGATGATCGCCCCGGTGCTCGAAAAATACGGCTTCGCGGGGCGCTGGTGCTTTCGCGGAAGCTATCCCGGCGGGTCCTGCTACGGGATGAGCGAAGAGCAGCTCCTGCGGCTATACCGGGACGCCGACGCCTTCTTGAACGTTACCGCGTCCCAGGAACTGCGCGAGGAGCACATGGCGATCCCCCGGCGCATCTACGTCGAATCCGATCCGTTCCGGGTCCAGATGAAGGTGCTCGAAGGAGATGTCCCGACCCTCAACGCCCTCGCCGCTCACGACATCCACTTTACCTTCGGTGAAAACCTCGGACAGCCGGACTGCGACCTGCCCGTGGATTTTGTCTGCTGGCATCCCACGCGCCAGCCCGTCGTGATGGACCTATGGGAAAACCCCATCCCGCCGGATAAAAATTCGAGATTTTCCACCATCACCACCTGGCGCAACAAGGGGAAAGACCTCGTTTTTCGCGGGCAGACCTACTACTGGACCAAAGACCGGGAGTTCATGAAATTTATCGCGCTTCCGCGCCTGCGGCCGGTCGGCTTCGAACTGGCGCTCGAAGTGGACGACGAGACGCACAAGTACCTCACCGACAACGGGTGGAAGCCCGTTCGGTCCCTCCCGATCTCGCGCGATATCGACAAGTACCGCGAGTACATCCAGGGCTCTCACGGCGAGTTCACGGTGACCAAGGAACAGGTCGTCCGCCCGCGCACGGGCTGGTTCAGCGACCGCAGCGCCTGCTACCTCGCGGCCGGGCGGCCCGTAATCACCCAGGAAACGGGTTTCAGCAAGTTTTTGCCGACCGGCAAGGGCCTTTTCGGCTTCCTCACCCTCGACGACATCCTTGCCGCGGTGGACGTGATAGAAAGCGATTACGAGGGAAGCTGCCGAGCGGCGCGCGAAGTGGCGCGGGAATACTTTGCCGCCGAAAAGGTGCTCGGAAGCCTCATGGCGAGGGCGGGGCTGGAATAAATGCAAAGCCATTCACCGCGGAGATCGCGGAGGGCGCAGAGCAAAAGCATTGAGAAAAGCTGAAAGAAAGATCGGGAATCGATTTATTTCTTCTTAGGGACGTAGAAAATACTATTGTACCTCTTTGTTTTTCGTTTCCTCGTTCCCATGCTCCCGCGTGGGAACGCATATGGGGAGTTCGTCATCTTCTTCGGAATGCATTCCCACGCGGGAGCATGGGAACGAGGAATACTTCGGTAGTGGTACATAAAAAGCTGCCCTAAAATGACATAATAGTGTTTTCTACGTCCCTTAGGTCTTTTCTCAATTCTTTTCTCTGCGATCTCTGCGTTCTCTGCGGTGAAGACCTTAGGCATCAGGGGCCATAATTTGCAGACGAGTTTACCGGCGTCGGAGGGGGCCGTCCGTTTCGAGTGGGTGGACGGCGTGAGGGGGATGGCGATCCTGTGGATCGCATTTTTCCACTGCTTTCTTGCCTACGGCGGCAACTATCCCTGGCCGATCACGTTTGCCTCGTACGGGGCCTTCGTCGAGCAGTGCGCGCCGGCGTCCATGCTGGCAAAGATATCGTGTCCGTTCGAGGCGACAATCGCGGCGATCATGCAGCGGGGGGCGCAGGGGGTGGGCGTTTTCATCCTGTTCAGCGGGTTCGGGCTCACCTACTCGCTTGTCAGGCGCAAGGGCGCGGAACCGGCCTGGGGGACCTGGTACAGGCGGCGCCTCACGCGGCTTTTCCCGATCTACTGGCTCGCGCACCTCATTTTCCTGGTCTCGCCCATCCAGTACAAGCCCGACCCGATCGACTACCGATTCCTGCTGAGCTTCCTGGGCGACAGGATTTATCCCGTGCGCGAGATGTTTTTCTACCTGAACCCCGCATGGTGGTTCTTTGGGCTGCTGATCGAACTCTACGCGGTATTCCCCCTCCTTTTCATGCTGATGCGGCGCCTCGGGGCGGCAAAGTTCCTGGCGCTCTGCGTCGTTTTCGCTTCCCTGTCCCGCTACGTTCTTTTCGCGGTAATCGGGGCGGACGGCAACTGGGTGCAGGGGGCGTTTTTCGGGTGCAGGCTCTGGGAATTCGGGGCCGGCATGGTGCTCGGAAAGCTCCTGGCGGAAGCCCCGCGGGAAACGATGGAGCGGCTTTTTTCGACCGCGGGCATTGCCTCAGGGGTGGCCCTGTACGCGGGCGGCGTCCTGACTTATCAGCCCAACTTCCTCTACAGCTTTACGGACGGCCTGTCCGGGATGGGCCTTTCGATCATAATGATTCACCTCGCGGTATGGGCGGGCAAGGTCCCCGGTCTGGGAAAAGCCTTCGGAATGGCCGGAATCTACTCGTACAGCATCTACCTCTTTCATCAACCTTTCGTCATGTATGCCGGCGACAAGCTCCGCTCGTACCATCTTGGCCTTTTCTTCTTGCTCGCAACCGCGATCATTGCCGTAATCGCCCTGGTTTCGATGTGCTGCGAATACGCGGTCAACCGCGCGCTTGACCGGTTGCGCGGAAACTGACGCCTTTTTTTGCCTCCGCATTCTTCTTTGCGAACTTTTTCCTAAAGTTTTTTGTCTCATCTGCCGACTACGCTGATGGATGGGTAGTGCCTGTCGCGTTCGAAACCCCGGTTTTGAAATCGATTGCGGCACCCGAAAGCTCGATAAAGGCAAACTGGCCGAAAGGACGGGACGCAAAACCGCTGGCCTAAGTCCGAAAGGATATGGCGGCAGGGTTGCCGGGCAAAGGGGTTCCATCCGTACGCTCCCCGCAAAGGGGAACGTACGGCCCGCCTGAATACCCCGTCACTTCCGTTCCAGCCTGCCCCTGATCGATGATTTGCGGCCCAATAATTAACCGGCGGCCGTCGGCGCTCGAACGATCGGCGCGGCGGCCGCTCCTGAAAGCCATTTGCTGCCGGGACCCGGATGCCGTGTTGTTCGCTGTTTCAGGCAAAGGCGAGGCGGGAAAAATGATTCGAGAACTAAGCAAAAACGAGGTCAACGCGCTCCATTACGAATTGCTGATGAAGGACATCGTCACGGCGGCCGAACGGCTTCCTCCCTTTCCCGACGTGGCGTGGAAGCTCACGGCCCTTATCAAGAAAATGGCCCCGCTAAAAGAGATGGAAGAAGTGATAGGGCTCGACCAGGCCCTGGCGGCGAAAATCCTTCGCCTGAGCCAGTCCGCCTACTACGGCCGCCGCTACGAAGTGCGGTCGCTAAAGGACGCCATCCTTCTTCTTGGAAACAAGCGGCTTCTGCAGGTCATAATCTCGGCCTGCGCGTTTCGCTACTTCGAAAGGGGCGGTTCGAGGCAGGACGAGCGCGAGCTGTGGGAGCATTCCGTGGCCTCCGCCATAATGTCGGAGATCGTTTCGCGCCGTCTGAGCAACGGGAAGATCCTCACGCTCTACACCGCATCGCTGCTCCACGACATCGGGAAAACGATCCTGAACGTCTATGCGAGGATTTACCTGAATTCGAGCCTGCGCCGTCTGAGGGCCGAAGGCCCTTTTGTGAAAGCCGAACGCAGGGCCCTGGGGATCGATCACCAGGAACTCGGCGGGATGATCGCCCGCAACTGGAAGTTTCCTTCCGAACTGGTTGCCGCGATCGAGCACCACCACGATCCCGAAAAGGCGGGGCAGTACCGCGAAATCGCCTCCATCGTCTACATATCCAACGAACTGGCAAGCTCCGCGGCCGCGGCCCGGGACAATACGGGACAACCGGCAATCGACCCGGACAGGGACCCGGTATTCAAGAGCTTCGGGATCACCTCCCAAATGGCGGAAGACATCAAGGCCGAACTCGCGGGGCACATGGCGGGGGTAAAACGAATGCTCGCGGGCTGAGCGGGTGTTCGGCGCGGCGCGGGCTGTCCGCGGCCCTCCGTCCCAATGAGGAGCCGTCAAGAAAAGTCTCGACTTCGGGCAGTCCGGGCGGGGATCAACCCCGCCCCTACGGATGCGCGGTGGGCCTGATGCCGTCGTTGGGCGTAGGGGCGGGGTTGATC
>JBAQYM010000307.1:0-13573 GCA_049300095.1 Syntrophobacteraceae bacterium | reverse complement strand
TTCCAGCCCAGGGTCAGTCGCGCGTTTCGCGGGACGCCACCCTGGGAACGGAAGGCCACAAGATTCATACCCTGAAGGGGTTACATACCGGCAAAGATGCGGGAATCGCGCGAGCAATCGCCGTCGTGTCCCGCCTTTATATAGCCCCTTCAGGGCATCATCACCGGGGGGGCGCATCACCCAGGGTGGCGTCCCGCGAAGCGCGAGACTGACCCTAGGCTGAGTTATTTAGCCCCGTTGGGGCACAAAAGCATGTCGCTTGCAAAAACCTAACCGGACAATCCTCCTTATTGCCCCCTTTCCATTGGAGTGCGAATAGCGGCAGTTTTCTTTTACCATCGCCCATCGCGGACAAAATAGTTTTTGAATTTTTTGTAATATTCCACTAACTTCAGCGATAATTTGAGGCTTGCGCCGCGAATCGGTTCATGCATTCGGCACTCAACCCGCTTTCGGACGAAAAGGTTGAACAAATGATCAATTCCAAGCTGATCACCCTCCAGCAGGCTGCCGAAATCGTACAAGACCGGTCCATGATAACCTTCTCGGGCTTTACGATCTGGCGGCGTCCCTGTGCATTCGTGTTCGAGTTGATCCGCCAGGGCAGGCGGGGCCTGCACCTGATCGAAGTTAACAGCGGCCCCCATTCGGAGTTTCTCATCGGGGCCGGGTGCGTTTCGATATGGGAGTCGTCCTGGATCGGCCATGAGATATACGGAAGATTCGGGGCGAACCTATCGCGCAAGATAAAGAACAAAGAAATCATCTACGAAGACTACACCCACGCCGAAATGGGGTTCCGATTCCTTGCGGCGTCGGCGGGCATGCCTTTCATACCCGCGCAGACCGCCCTCGGGACCGATATACACAATCCCGAATACGATATGCTCGGCCGCGCGGGCCTGCGAGACGGCGGCAATCCGAAAATTCCGCGAAAAAAGTATGAAACGGCCTCCGATCCCTTCTTCGCCAACGGTCAGCAGGTACTTGTCCCGGCGGCAAAGGTGGATGTTGCCGTGCTGTGCGTCCAGAGGGCGGGTGCCGACGGCACGGTAAGGATCGAGGGGCAGTTTTATACGGACCCCGAGGTCGCGCGTGCGGCCGACGTAACGATAGTCCTGGCCGAGGAGGTCGTTCCCGAGGAATTTCTCCGTCGAGATCCCAGGCTCAACACGATCCCGAACTTTATTGTGGACCACGTGGTCGAATGCCCCTACGGGGCGCACCCCACCGGCATGGGCGGCTATTATGACCCCGACGGTGATTTCATCCGCAATTTTTACATGCAGACCAGGACCCAGGAAGGTTTCGACGAGTTCGCGCGGGAGTGGATTCACGGGAAGGATCACAAGAGCTACCTGGAAAAGCTCGGAGCGGGACGCCTTATCGGTTTGAAGGCTAACCGGGCGTTGGGTTTCGCCAGCAGTCGGAAGGGGTAGATCGATGGAGCGCAAAAGGAAAGCCAAAGACAGAGGCTACACCCTGGCCGACCTCATGACGGTGGCGGCCAGTCGCGAAGTCCGGGATAACGAGATCGTGTTTGCGGGAACGGGCATACCCATGCTCTCGATAATGCTCGCCCAGAGGACCCATGCCCCTCATATCAAACTGATATTCGAGTCCGGGACGTTTGACAGCCGTCCGGTCGCGCTGCCCACCTCGGTGGGCGATCCAAGGTGCGAGACGGGGTCTTCGAGGTCCTCGGGGCTTTGCGAGGCATTTTTCGTCGCCCAGCGCGGCTATGTCGACCTCGGGTTTCTGAGCGGGGCCGAGATGGACGAGTACGGCAACGTCAACACGACCGTAATCGGCGACTACCTCGACCCGGAAATGCGCTTCACCGGGGGGGGCGGAAACCCCGACATCAACTCCTTCGCCAAACGCACCGTCTACATCATGCTGCACGAACCGAGGCGCTTTCTAAAAGAGGTAAGCTACATCACCATCCCGGGATGGCGTGTCAAAAAATGGCCCTCCGGCGAATTCGTGCACAGGCGCGAACTCTACGGCAGCGCCTTCCGCGGGGGGCCTTCGGCGGTGATCAGCACGGCGGGCGTATTTCGTTTCTCCGAAGAAACCGGCAGGATGTATCTCGACACATTTCACCCGGGGCAGACCCCTGAAGAGGTTGCCAAACTTTGCCTCTTCGATCTGGATATCAGCCGGGTCGGCGGAGAAACCCCTCCGCCCACACCCGAAGAGATCTATACGATTCACGAAGTCCTGGACAGGGAGGAGCTCTTCCTTCCAAGGGCCAGCGACTGAGCGGAAGCGGGCATCGAAAGTTGGAACTCGGAGGTCGGAAGACCGGGCGCATGGTTTCCCCATCCCCAACATCTGAACTCTTCAAGGTAAACGAACTCAGGACACGGGTTTTTCATGGCGACGGCAAAAAGACGCATTCTGCTCCTGGTGGACGGGTCCGACCAATCTTATGAAATGGTGAATTACATAAGCAGGGCTTACGTTCTGTGGCAAACCGAAATCGTTCTCTTCAACGTCCTCGACCCTGTGCCGGATTCATTCTGGGACTGGGAGAAGGACCCTCTCGGCCCGCAGTACATTACCTACCTCAAAGACTGGGAGAACAGGCAGGAGACCCAGATTCTCGCCTTCATGGAAAAGGCGCGCGAGGCCCTGATTACGGCCGGGGCAAACGAGTCGGCAATAAAGATCAAGGTCCAGAAGCGCCAGACCGGCATTGCGCGAGACGCCCTGACCGAGGCGAAGAGCGGCTACGACGCCGTTGCGCTTGGGCGCAGGGGACTGGGTGCGATTCCCGACCCCGCCCTCGGCAACGTCGCCGGGAAGATGATGGGAAGCCTCACCAACGTCCCCCTGTGTGTGGTGGGGGGCAAACCCAGGCTGGGCAGGGTGCTCATCGGCCTTGACAGCTCGGCCGGGGCGCTGCGCGCCTCCGCCTTTGTGGGAAAGCATCTCAGCGCCAGCGATCCGGCGATAACCCTGGCGCACGTCGTGCGAAACCCCGAGAGGAACCACCCCGATCTCATCTCCGAAGCTCACACCCAGAGGCTCATCGAGGCGGCCCAGAGCGCCATTCTGCCGGTTTTCAACAAGGTGACCAGATCTCTTACCGCGGCGGGCATCAAGCATTCCAAGATCACACCCAAAGTGATAACCGGGGTGAGCAGCCGGGCGGGCGCCCTGCTCGACGAGGCGCGCCACGGGATGTTTGGATCGCTCGTTATCGGCAGAAGAGGCGTTTCCGAGGTCGTGCAGTTCCAGATGGGGCGAGTCGCCGCCAAGCTCACACAAATCACCAACGAAATGGCGCTCTGGATAGTGGCATAATAAGAGACCACCGCGGAGACGCAGAGGACGCGGAGAATGAACAGTGAACAGTGAAGAGTGAGCAGTGAACAAAAAAGTATCTTTTCGTGAGGTTCGCCTCCGCCTTTCCCGCTCACCGTTCACTGCTAACTGGTTTCTCTGCGCTCTCTGCGACTCCGCGGTGAGTGTTTTGTCCTCACCTGGGCTTGTCCGCCCCGATTAGGCAATCCATCCGTTCGCCGGATCGCAGCATCCGGACATTGATAAAGCCCACCTTGACAAGGTCGGCCCGAACCTCCTCGAATGTATACGTGTCCCCTCCCCGCGTATTCACCAGCATGTTGATCGCAAAAAGGGCCCCTTCCGGCGGCCGCGTGCGGGTCTCGTCCATTATGTGGTCACGGATGACCAGCATCCCGCCGGGATCGAGCGCTCGAAAAATCTTGCCGTAGAGGTCCAGGTTCTGCTCGGGGTCGTTTTGATGAATGATGGCCGAAAGGAGCGCAAGGTCGCATCCCGTGGGCAGCTCGTCGCGGTAAAAATCACCCGCGACAAGCTCGGTGCGGTCGGGAAAGCCTTCGGATGCCATCCTTTCGCGCGCCATGGAAACGACGGCCTCGAGGTCGAAGAGCACCGCCCGTAGGTGCGGATGGCGCTTCAGGAAGGCGATCGTGTAGGTGCCGGAACCGCCCCCGATGTCAATCAGCTTCTTGAAGCGGCCGAGGTCAAGGGACTGGGCGATCTCCTCGGAAAGGGTCCGGCCGATTACATGCATGGCGCCGATGAAAGCTTGACGGTCCCGCGGGTCCAGCGGCTTGGGGAGTCTCTGGTTCGATGCGGGCCCTTTTTCGACCGTCTCGGTCAAACCGCTCCAACTGTCCCAGAGGCGGCCCATATGAAGGAGCATCGGAAGCGATGAGTCCGGGTGCTTCGAGGCAAAAGCGGAACCCTCTTCCGTTGTCGAATAGTTCTCCCCGGCCTTTTCCAGCAGTCCGAAGGTGACCAGGCAGTCAAGGACGCGGCTAACGGCCCTTTCGTCCAGACCCCGCCTGAGCGCGATTTTTGCCGAGGTGCAATCCCCATCCTCGATCAGGGAAAAGAGGTCCAATTCCGCCGCCGTGAGGATGATCCGGCTCCGCATGAAGGCCCTGGCAATTGCAAATATGTCTTCATTTCTTTCCATTCGGGGTCCTTTCCGGTGCTGAGGTGCAATCGAAGATCGCGAACGAGTTTATAGCATGGGCGGGACGGGCGCAAGGGGCACGCGCGCCCTCAAGGACGCGGGTGGAACGACTTGTCGCTTGATTTCCTGGCGACCAGGTGGTAAAAGAAAAAATTCCAGATAAGTTCACGGTGGGTGTAGCTCAACTGGTTAGAGCACTGGGTTGTGGCCCCAGAGGCTGCCGGTTCAAGTCCGGTCACTCACCCTCCCTGAAAATCAAGGACCGCGGTATTAAACTATGAGCGCCCCATCGGAGTCGATGCTCCGGGGGCGCTTTTTTTGGCAGCTTCGCTCAGGATTGAAAAGAGCGTTGGAACAGGTCATGGACTGCCCGTTTGCCTTCTTCGCTGAGGCGCCGGGTCCCCGTGCCCACAAATGTTTTGTGTTCGATTACCGGCAGGCTTTCGACCCAGGAGTTATCCCGCCAGGTAAACCAGGCGTTCCGGTCCTGATCGAACACACTCAAGGGGCGGTTGAAAAGTTTCGCCAGTTCGACAGTCCACCCGGTTCCCCCCTTCACGGTATCGTTTGGCTCGATCCAGCCGATCGCAAACACCTGGAACCCATTATTCACCATGTGGAAGATCATTTGCATGACTTTTTGGATCGTCTCGGTATTGGAATAGGTCCGCTTCATGCGCATGCAGACGATCTCCATGCTTATGTCGCCTCTTTTCAGCTCTTCCGGCCCCAGGACGACGAGCCCACGGTCCCGGGAAGGCTGATGCCCGTCATAGGTAAAGTTTACTTCCCCAACACCCCATTTTTCAGCCTGGATGCCGAATTCGGCCTCGGAACCCCGGAGACCTCCGCTGTAAAGTGTGAATTCACCTGCGTTTGCCATTCTATTCTCCAAATTTGTGTAGTAATTCCCTGTCAAAAGACGAGGGGGCAGTTCAGATCGAGACTATTCCTCGCGCCACTCGATGCCCAACCATGGATGGTTAAAGTGGAACCCGGAAGGGGAATCGAGCCTCTTCCGGGTCGCTATCCAAACCGTTGTCAAAAATCTTATCCGGAGGTGCCGGCCGGTAAGCCTTCCGAGTTTTTCCCCGCATATCATGGAGTGCGCGGCCGGTTTTATCGCTTGATCCGTTGATTGTCGCCGCGATGAGATATCCGCATCATTTCGGCCCCAAATATAGCGGGGCCCCCGGTTCGTTCCACGTTCTCCTCGAATACGAGCGCCTGAACCATGCAAATTAACATTTCGCGTCGGGAAAGGGTATGGGCCGAACCGATTAAATACCAGAATGCCTCCCTTTCGGCCAAAGCCGGCTGTCCGGAGCTTTCCTTTTGTGCCGGGAGCAATGACATTCTTGGATGATTCGGAAGCATCCGATTGGCCGCGAGGCGGCTTTGCGCCGACCCGTTGGATGCTTTCAGGGTCCGGGGGCGGTGGTGTCGTTTTGGAAGAGGTCCAGCATACGGCGCGGAATCGCCGGGGTTTCGATGGTTGTCGGTTCATTTTCACCCGGCAACCGTATTGTGAGCGCGTGCGCATGCAGCCCGAGGCGGTCGAACGCATGATTGAGCCTGAGGTAGTTTGCGGCGCGTGTCGAGCCGTAGCGCAGGTCACCTGTCACCGGATGGCCCGACAGTTTCGCATGCCGCCGGATCTGGTGCGTGCGGCCCGACAACAGCTCGATTTCCACCATCGTGTAATGGGCGCTGTGGTCGAGGGCCCGGTATCGCGTCCGGCAGTCCCGCAGGCGCCCGGCGCCTTCGGGATTGTGGCGTCCGCCGGCGGTCGCGGCAAGGGCCCAGGCCCATGTTCCCCAGGCGCCGCTCCCTTCGGGGTTTTCGAGGCGGCCATGCAAGATGGCGATGTACCGCTTCTTTACCTGACGGGATTCAAACTGGTTTGAAAAAAATCGGAACGTCTCCCGGGCGACGGCCAGTAAGATAAGGCCGCTTGTTTCCTTGTCGAGCCGATGAACAGGGTTGACGCCGACATCCGCGTCCATGCCGGTCCGTTCCCGGATGAGCGTTTCTTCCCGGATCAAATCGGACACAAGCGAGCAAAGATCACTCCCGTGTTCGTTGTGGACGCTCATGCCCGCAGGTTTATCCACCGCCAGCCAACCCTTTCCGCAGGCAAGAACGGGTATCCGTATGGCTTCCCGCTCGATAGTCATCATCTCTGCCCCGTTCTCGACACGTCGTTTCCGGCTTAGTCCCCGCGCCCCAGCTTCTTGCCGGGTTCGGCTAAATCTATCCCATATCGATCTCCGGGCAAACACTGAAAATGGAATCGGCATTTAGAAACAGGTCCCCGCCGGTCCGAAAAAATACGGTTGTGATCACCCTTGGTCACCCAAATACCACCAGTTTCGCCAAGGTATCCGACAGCCAGGTTGCTCGAGACATGGCAAGGACCGCTATCACATTGAGGCAGTCGGAATTCCAGGGGGGATAGCTTTGACTCAAAGGTTTTCTCCTGTTTGCCCAGATCGGTCGCAACGGTTTCAAAAACGGAATGTCACCCCGGCCAGCACGGCATAGTCGCTCTCCGGTTCCGTCAGCCCCCTTTTTACGCCAACGCTCAACTCCAGGTCCTCTCTTACCGGAAAGATCAACCCACCCAGGATGAATGCCGCCAGAGTATCGTCCGCCGTGTCGGGGTTTCTCTCCGCCCCCACGTTTGCAACCAGTTTGAGCCATTTGCACGCTTCAAACTCCGTTGCGAGGGAGAAGTGCCATCTATCCGTTTCTTCCTCGACCGTGGTTTCGTTTCTGCCGAAACCCGCATTGAAATGAAAAGCCCAGGGGTCGATCTGCTGGGTGGCGATGAGGAATAAACTTCCCCCCACCCCTCCCGCCCCCAGGCCCTCTTTGTCATCTCCCGACGGGACGGATATGCCGGGTTTCACGGCCAGGCTCAATCCCTCTCTTTCAAAAAAGCGCCACTTAACTTCGACGGATATATCGGAGATGCCGTCCGCTTTCGTTTTAACCCCGCCTTCCCTCGTGGTGATGAACTGATAGGGCAGGCCCACAACGAGGTCCACCGTATCGATGATGCCATACGAAATGGAAGCCTGAAGTTGATGGAGCTTTTCTTCCACCCCGCCCGTATCTTCATGGTTGAACTCGTAGTTGAGCTCGACCTCGCACTTCCCCTTGCCCTGCGTCCCGGCGTCGTCGGTGATCAGGGGATGCGCAGCGAGGCATACCCCGGAAAATATCAGCACAAAAAACACCCCTCCCAGAGCCCTCTTGACTGCTTTCCCAATCAAGCTTTCATTTCCAGCCATCTTGCTTTCCCTCCAGATCGGTACGTACTCAGATTTGTGAGCGTCAGCAGCCGGCTCCTCAGCCCCCTGGATGCGGACTCCCACTAACCGCCCGCTTATCGACGCGGACCGGGGTCACCGTAGCCGGCCAATGTCACGAATGCGGCGGCCGAGTTCGCCGTCGCACGTAATTTTAGAGATCACCCCGGATTGCCCCGATTTCATGTGTCGCAAGAGAGAACTGCCCATAGATTTGCCTTCCTTAATTAAATTAGCGTTCCCTAATATTTCAGCGAAAAAAATTGGCTCGCTCTTGAGCCTTTGGCGAACTGGATGACGGGCTGTTAGGTACCACGAACTTCCTTAGGTGTCAAATATAATCTTTGGCACACGCAACATACAAAAATCCAGCCCCCACCCTGCCCTATTCCACCGGTTCACGGAACCGCTTTCGAAATCACGGGACAGGGGATGCCGTAACGCCCTCCGCAAGAACCGGCGAAGTCCCGCGGCGACAATGCATCCAAGACTTTTACCGGGACGAACCACAGTTATGGCATGCCCTGACCGGACGCGGGTCGCCGGACATTTCCAGCATTGACGCGTGGTAAAATAAATCTATCGTGCGGTCCTGGATTTTGGTTTTTTTTGGGGGGGGGGAGGATGAGACGCTCGTGGCCCTCATGGTGATGGGGGAATAATTGCGAAACCGTAAGTGCTCACTTACATAAATACGGTTCCAAATTGTTACCCGAATCGCATCTTCGTATCCTTCGTGCTCTTCGTGTTCTGCGTGGTTGATCGTTTCATTTCTTGCCACGAAGAGCACGGAGAGGTCATTGCTTGAGCGGGTTGGGCGCCAGGAATTATGCGGTCTAATTCATGAAAAGACATCCTCAACGACCCTCTCGCAGACAAGCGGCCGGCACCGGCCCTAACGCGCTCTCTGCATCCTCGCCCGGCAGTAGATGGCGATAAGGTTCATTCCAAAGACCAGCGCGACGAGCACCAGCGCGCTTCCGTACTGGA
Source organism: Syntrophobacteraceae bacterium (assembly GCA_049300095.1). Taxonomy (GTDB): domain Bacteria; phylum Desulfobacterota; class Syntrophobacteria; order Syntrophobacterales; family Syntrophobacteraceae; genus SbD1. The sequence continues at coordinate 4,795 of JBAQYM010000307.1, read as the reverse complement.
GGGGACGTGTGGCCTCGATGTTGGTCCCGGCCGTGGCCAGAACGTAAATGTGGTAGGGCAAAGCCATGACGGGATCGAAGGGAGAACCCGGCAGATGGCGAGTGAAAAAAACTGCGGCCGTGAACATTATCGCGGCGGTTTCGCCCGCCGCCCGGCTGATCCCGAGGATCGAGCCGGTAAGCATTCCGGGAAGGGCCGCGGGCAAAACGACCCGGTAGATTGTCTGCCACTTGGTGGAACCGAGCGCCAGCGAGGCTTCCCGGTAGGTCGCGGGCACCGCGCGCAGCGCTTCTTCCGCCGTCCCGATAATGACCGGCAGGACAAGCACGCCGAGGGTAAGCACCCCGGAGAGAATGCTCACGCCGAGATCGCACCACGTCACGAAGAAGGCGAGTCCGAACAGCCCGAACACGACCGAGGGAACTCCCGCGAGGTTGCTGATCCCGAGGCGAATGACGCGTAGCGCGGGTCCGGGCCGGGCGTATTCGTGCAGGTAGATGGCGGAGGCAATCCCCCAGGGAAAGGCGACCAGCATGGCCCCGAAACTCAACAGGAAGGTGCCGACGATACAGGGCAGAATGCCGCCTTTGGTCATCGAATCTGTTGGGACCTGGGAAAGGAAGGTCCAGTTGATCGCGCTCCAACCGTTGTAGAGAAGAAAGCCGACGATGATCGCCAGGGCGATCCCGTTGATTAAGGCGGCTGAGCGAAGGAGGCTGAAGACGCCTCGTTGCACCCAGCGGCGCGGCCCCGTCGCCCCGTAGAGCGGCATCCGGGAAGAAGGCCCTTGTGTTTCGTCGTTGGAATCGCTTTCAGGAAGCTGGGCCGCCTTCGACAATGCGCGGGTTCGCGGACCCGAAACCGAGTTGTTAAATGTCCAGTCTTTAAGCATTTCCATGATTCTCATCCCAGTTGCCTAGAGCGTGGCGGCCCCCACCTGCTTATGTTTCTGTGCGATGTAGTCGGCTATCAGGTTAAAGATCATCGTAAAGATGAAAAGCACCACGCCGATTGCGAACAGCGCGTGATAATGAGCGCTGCGGAACGGGGCCTCCGCCATCTCCGCGGCTATACTGGCGGGCATCGGCCGCACCGGATCGAAGATCGAACTCGGCACAAGCCCCGCGCCGCCCGCAACCATCAGCACCACCATCGTCTCCCCGATGGCGCGCGACATACCGAGGATAACCGCCGTGCTGATCCCGGAAAGCGATGCCGGCAAAACGACGCGCCAGATCGTTTCCCAGTGCGTCGCCCCAAGGGCGAGCGAGGCCTCTTTGAGGTCCCCGGGCACGCTATGGATCGCGTCTTCGGATATGCTGCAGATCGTTGGGACCGACATGAACGCCAGCATGACCGACGCATTGAAAAGATTCAGTCCCGTCGAAATGTCGAAATGGTTCTGGAGAAAAGGGGCAACGACCACCATCCCGAAAAATCCGATCACAACGGAAGGCAGGGCCGCGAGGAGTTCGACCACCGGTTTTACAATCTCGCGCACTCTTGCCGAAGCTATTTCCGCGAGGTAAACCGCCGTCATCACTCCCAGGGGGATGGCAATGGCCCCGGACAGGACCGTCACGACGATCGACGCGGCAAGGAGAGGGAAGATGCCGAAATCGGGGGGCGAGCTCGTGGGGTACCATTCCCGGCCGAAAAGGAAATCCTTTACGGATACTTCCCTGAATATGGGAAAGCTTTCCATGAAGAGGAAAACCAGGATCATGGCCAGCACGAGGATGGAAATGGATGCGGTAAAAAAGAAAAAGTGGCGGATCAACCGCTCTCTTCCGCGCCGATCAATGGTCATATGCGCTCCCAAGCCCTTTCCCCCTGAATGCGGGGGAAAGGGCTTCACGGAAGTCGTTACGTGGTTCTAATAAAGCGGCACAAAGCCCGCTTCCTTGACCAATTTCTGCCCACGATGGGGGTTCAGGACGAAGTTTATGAGCTTGACGGTGTCGCCGGTAGGCCAACCGCGCGTGAACATGTAAAGTGGCCTCGATATGGGAAAAGTCCCGTTCAGGGTCGTCTCATCGGTGCCGGGGACCCCGTTTACGGTGGTGGCCTTCACACTCTTGTCCACATAACCGATCCCGATGTAGCCGATGGCGTTCTTGTTCTTCGAAACCGCCTGGACTATGGCCCCGCTTGACGCCTGGAGAAGCGCTCCCGCGAAGACGCGCTCCTTCTTCATGACCTTTTCTTCCCAGACTTCATAGGTCCCCGAGGACGTGTCGCGCGAAATGATGACAACCGATGCGTCCGGGCCGCCCAGTTCCTTCCAGTTCTTTATCTGCCCGGTGTAGATGCCCTTGAGCTGTTCCAGGGTGAGATTTCCGACGGGATTTGCCGGGTGCACGACCGGTACGATACAATCGTAGGCGATCGCGAAGGGAACGGGATAGGTCCCTTTTTCAATCGCAAGCTTCACTTCCTCGTTCTTGATGAACCGCGAGCTGTTGCCGATGTCGGTAGCCCCATCGATAATGCCCTTGATTCCATTACCCGAGCCGCCGCCCGAAACGGAGATGCTGACGTCGGGATGTTCCTTCATGTAAGCCTCGGCAACCTTTTGCGCGATTGGAAGCACCGTCGTCGACCCGTCCATCTTAAGGGACCCGGCCAACGCCGCGTCCACCGCAAAACACGACATCACAAGCAACATTGCGGATACGAACCACTTCGACTTCATACTGTATTCCTCCCTGAGTAATTTACGGTTTAAACTGAGCCTGTAAGGTTGATGCACTAATAAGGCAGGAATGTTACGGTCGTGTTACGACCCTGTAGAAATCATGTGACGCGCGGCGCGTGAATCCCGCACTTGACCGAATGTCACATTCTCGCCATACTGCGGGAGTACTGTTCAGTGCCATGTCCAAACCCCGGTGCAACTTTTTCCGATCCAAATTGTCTAAATAATTGAGCAAGGCGGTATGTCTTCTTCGGAACCCAACGCGGAGCGGCGCGAAGACAGCGCGGACATTGCGGCCTACCTTGCGGGAGACCGCGCGGCGCTCGACAGGCTTGTGCTGCGCCACAAGGACAGCGTCTTTAACCTGTGCTATCGGCTGCTCGGCGACTACGGTGACGCCGAGGAGTGTGCCCAGGAGACCTTTGTGAAAGTCCTGCGCTCGATCGCGGGCTTTCGACGGGAGGCGAGCTTTTCGACCTGGCTTTTTACGATAGCGGTAAATACGTGCAAAAATAAGCGAAAGTCCTCCGAATACCGCTTTTGGAAGCACGCCCTGAGGCTTGGGCGCAACCCACGGGACGACGACGGTCCGGAAGAGTTCGAGATCGAGGACCAGACCCCGTCGGCCCTTGCGCAAATGACGGAAAAAGAAAGGGAAATCCTTCTTCAATCCGCGATAGATTCCCTTCCCTACGATTACAGGACGGTCATCGTGTTGCGGCATGTCGAAGAGCTTCCCTATGATGAAATTGCACGGATCACGGGATATAATCTCGGAACGCTGAAATCGAAGCTCGCCCGCGCCCGGATCGAGCTTCAAAAAAAGCTTCGGGGAGCATAGAAGAGGAAATTCCGATGGAATGCTCTCGAATCAAACCAATTCTTTTCGAATACCCCGATGGCGACTTTCCGGAAGAGGTACGGGAGAGCGTCGACGAGCACCTGTCGCGGTGCCGGTCCTGCGCGGCGCGGCTTGAAGCCCTGAGGGCCCAGTCTGCCGCCCTGGGGTCCCTGCCGAGGGTCCAGGCCCCGCCCGATTTCTTGCAAAAGGTCCGCCGGCGGGTGGAACACCCCGCCCCCTCGGTATTCGATAAGATACGCGCCGGTTTTTCGGACTTTGCGGGCGCGAAAAATATCTACCGGTTTGCCGCAACGGCAGCCGCCGCTGTTCTCGTGGTAGTCACCGCCCAACTTGTCATGAAAGACACCGAAATAAAACACCGGGCGGGCGTGGTGGCTCCCCTGTCCTCCCCCGTCCCGGCCCCTCCGGCTGTCCCGGCCCCTCCAGCCGCGTCCGCCCCTTCGGTCGCCTCGGCCCCGTTTGAGCCTTTGGCGAAAAGCCCCATGCTGGAACGGCAACTCGATCTGAAAAAGGAATCCGCGGTGGAAATGGAGTCGGTCGGGAGGGCCGCCCCGCCTCCTCCTCCCGCCCCGTCCGCGGCCGCGGCCCCCTCGGCGGGAGAACAGCCTCGGCGGGCGACGGTGGCGCTGACCCTTAAGGTCCCGGCGGCTTCAGTTCCGCCGAAGGCTGCGGGGCGAGCGGCCCCGGATGTGGCCGAAAGGTCCTTCGCCGCCCGACCCGGCGCCGGGGCAGTCCCGCGCAAGAAGAGTTCGGTAAAGTCCGAATTTGCAGCCACGCAAGATGCCGTCCCATCCGAATCCCCCTCTCGCTCGCCCCTTGTGGCGCGCATGATCTCGGAAGTTAAGCGGCTGGTCCTCCTGGCAGACGGGAAGATCCTGAGCGAGCGGCCCGCCGGGAGCTCCCGGACGCCGGAAGTGCTGCGCACCGAAATTCCCGCCGAGAACTACACGCCGTTTCTCGACCAGTTGCGCCGGCTCGGCGAAACCGAGATCCAGCCGGGCGAAACTTTTGCCCCCAGCCCCGACACCAGGGTCGAAGTGACGGTAACATTCGACACCCGGGAATAAAGGGCTGTTGCCCAAACCCCATGCCCCTTCTTGAATGAGAATTCACCCCAAATGCATTCGCGGTGGCCGGTCCTTACTCATCCTGCAGTCCGGGCGGGGATCAACCCCGCCCCTACGTTCAAAGGACGGCGCCATGCCCGCCGTAAAGGCGTAGGGGCGGGGTTGATC
>JBAQYM010000306.1:0-19495 GCA_049300095.1 Syntrophobacteraceae bacterium | reverse complement strand
ACCCCCTCCCCCTGCCCCTCCCGCCAAGGGAGGGGAGACCTCTGCCCTGTTTTGGCCACACCTGTCGTAACTTTTGCATTTGGGCAACAGCCCCTCAACCCCGCCCCTACGTCCAGACGACGGCATCATGCTCTCCGCAAACGCGTAGGGGCGGGGTTGATCCCCGCCCGGACCGCCCGGAGTCGAGATCTTCTTCAACAACACCTCATTTGGGCAACAATCCGATGCAGCGTCACTCCTTCCTGCTTCTTGCGTCCTCCATCCTCCGTCTTCCGTCCACTGTCTTCCGTCCTCCGTCCTCCGTTTCAGCACCCCGACGCCCATTTGCTCACCCCCGCGGCCTCCGCGAACAGCTCGGGATACTTTTTGCGCAGGAAGGCCAACTCGTCGGGGCGGCTGCGGACCTCGGCATTGAGCCGGGCGTCGAGGATCTCGTCCAGGAGCTTGCGGTAGATCGGGCCGGGGGGAATTCCCATCTCCTTGAGGTCTTTTCCCCTGAGTTCGGTGTGGACGTTTCTGTACCTGTGGAAATAATGGCTCACCGCCTTGCGCGTCTCTTCCTTCTCGGCCCTGCCCATGAGGAACAGGAGTTCCTCGGGCTTGAAGGGCAGAAGGACCCTGTAAATTTCACTGGGCCGGTGCCTGGTTTTCTGGAAAAATCCGCGCAAAAGAATCCCGGCATTTTCGAAGGTCCAGAGCATGCGGTCGCGCTGGGCGGCGGAGAGCGGCAGCCGCACGCAGGCCGTCTCGATGTCCTGGCGGCCGAGACTCGAGAAAAGCCCCAGCAGGTACACCCACCAGCGGTCGAGAGGCTCGTCGAGAAAACTCAAGCGGTACCAGGATATCACCTGCCTCAAGCGATCGAGAAGCTCCTCCATTTTCTTATCGAAAACCAACCCCGGGGCCAGGGCGGGCATTACGCCGAACTCGGCGATCCTGCGAAGCGGCTGGGCGGTGTCTTCTTCTTCCAGTATGAGCTGGATTTCGTGGAAAAAGCGCCTCCCCCCGAGCTTTTCGATCAGTCCCATGCGCACGGCGTTGCGGATGAGCGCGGCGGTCTGCTTGCCGATCTTGAAGCCGAAACGCTGCTCGAAGCGCACGGCGCGCAGAATCCGCGTCGGGTCCTCGACGAAGCTCAGGTTGTGCAGGACCCGGATCACTTTTTCCTTAATATCTTTCTGGCCGCTGAAAAAATCGATAAGCTGTCCGAACTCGTCGGGATTAAGCGCGAGGGACAGCGTGTTGATCGTAAAGTCCCTGCGGTAGAGGTCCATCTTGAGTGAGCTGAATTCGACAATCGGCAGGGCCGCCGGGTGCTGGTAATATTCGAAGCGCGCCGAGGCGACGTCCACTCTCAGCCCATCGGGAAAGATGAGCATGGCCGTGTTGAACTTCTTGTGGAACCGGCACTTGATCTGGTGTTGCTCGGCAAATGCGCGGGCGAATTCGATCGCGTCCCCCACCACGACCAGATCGATATCCAGGTTCGCGCGGCGAAGGAGCAGGTCCCTGACAAACCCTCCGACGGCGTAGGCTTTGAAGCCCATGCTTTCCGCAAACTTGCCGAACTCTCTGAGCGCGCGGATGATGTCCTTCGGGAGCTGCTCGGAAATGACGGACTGAATGTTCTTGCGCTTCGACCAGTGGGAGAGGGCGTCTTCGTCGTAGAGGGCGCGCGGGTCTCCGATATGGTCGCTTAGCATGTAGTCGAGAAGGTCCCGGCGGGTGATCACCCCGAGCACTTTTCCCGCCTCGACAACGGGCAGGATGCGCTGGTGCCTCTCGACGAGGTGCGTCTGGATTTCCAGCAACGTCGCGGAGGGCCCCACCACGGCAAAATCGGTATTCATGAATTCCCGCACCGTCTGGTGCTCGAGGCCGTGAAAAAGGGCCTTTTCCAGGACCTGGCGCGTTATGAGTCCGATGATGTCCCCGCCTTCGAGAACCGGCATGGCGTTGATGTTGTAGCGCACCATCGTGAGTTCGGCCTCCGCGATCCCGATATCCGGGTCGGTGTGGATCGGCGGGCTGGTCATGAGGTTTTCGGCCGAGGGGTACGGGTGGATGTGGCTCCGAAGAATGTCGAGCAGCTTGGCTTCGGTCTGGACCAGCGTCAGGTCCTTTATGCTGGCCGAAGCGGCGGTAGCGTGACCGCCTCCCCCGAATTGGGACGCGACCGCCCCGACATTCACCTCCGGGATGCGGCTCCTCGCGACCAGGTAGACGCGGTCGTCCATGCGCGCCAGGGCGAATACCACATCGAGGTTTTCGATATCGCGCAGCTTGTGGACCAGCACGGCGAACTCGCCCACGTATTTGCTGATCGAAATCGTCGTGACGCATACCTCGACGCCCTGAATGGTGTAGTTTTTGGCCGAGAGGATAAGCTCGTTCAGCAGGTTTATCTGCTCGGCGGTAAGCTCCTGGGTCACCATGTCGGAGACGGCGTTGAGGTCTGCGCCGCAGCGCAGCAGGTAGGCCGCGGCCTCGAAATCCTCGGGCGTCGTCGAGTTGAAGGTGAACGACCCGGTGTCCTCGAAGATGCCGAGGCTCATGATGGTCGCCTCCTCCGGGGTCACGGGGATATCGCGTTCGCGCAAAATCCGGGTGAGAAGGGTGACCGTCGCGCCGAAGCGCTCGACCACCGACACGCTTCCCTTAATATCGTCCTCGGCGTCGGGATGATGGTCGTAGAGGTGGATGTCGAGGCCTGGTTTTTCGAGTATTTCCAAAAACTTGCCTATCCGCGAGGCCTGCCTCGTGTCAACCAGGACGAGCCTGGTGACCGTGTCGATGTCGATGTCGCGAAGCCGCTTGAACCCGTAGATGTAAACTGTTGATTTTATGAAATATTCCCGGAGGGTGCGCTCCTGCGAACCCGGAAACACCAGTACGGCGTCGGGGTAGAGCTTCTTGGCCGCAATCATCGAGCCCATGGCGTCGAAGTCGGCATTTACGTGGGTGGTGATCACTTCCATATGCACGGCTCCTCCCCGACCCCTCGCACCGCCGGAGGGAAGGGGGGATTTGTTGTAATGGTTTTACCGCGGAGACGCGGAGAACGCTGAGAAAACGGAAGACACAGGAAAGACAACAGAGGACGGCGGGTTTTTCCGTCCTCTGTCCTCTGTCTTCTGCCCTCCGTCTTCTATCCTCCGTCTTCCGTCGTCTGTCCGCCGTCCTCTGTCTTCCGTCTTCCGACATCCGTTTACGGCCTCGGGTGGTATTTGCGGTGAATTTCCTTCAGCCGCTCCCGCGCGACATGCGTATAGATCTGGGTGGTCGAAATGTCGGAATGCCCGAGCATGACCTGCAGGGAGCGCAGGTCGGCCCCGTTTTCGAGAAGGTGCGTCGCGAACGAATGGCGGAGCATGTGCGGGGTGATGTTCCGGGTAATGCCCGCCCGCAGCGCGTGCAGCTTTATAATCTTCCAGACGCCCTGCCGCGATATGGCCACTCCCCGCGAATTCAAAAACACTTCCAGGGCGAATCCCTTCTTCTTGAGTAATATGGGGCGGCCGTCCTGAAGGTACGCCTTCAAAGCATCCGATGCAAGTTCCCCCATGGGTATGAGCCGTTCCTTGTCGCCCTTGCCGACCACGACGAGGTATCCGGGCTCGAGAAAGACCCGTCTGAGCTGGAGGGCCGCCAGTTCGCTCACCCGAAGCCCGCAGGCATAGAGAAGCTCGAACATGGCCCTGTCCCGCAGCCCGAGGGGCGTTGCCGGGTCCGGCCCGGTAAGGAGCGACTCGATGTCCGCGGCCCCGAGCACCTTCGGCAACAGCGCGTCAAGCCGTGGAAAACGCACCAGGGCGGCCGGGTTTGCCCGGATGCGCCCGGTTTTTTCCAGGAACTTGAAAAACGAGCGAAACGCCGCCAGCCTGCGCGCGCGCGAACGGGGCGAAAACTCGGACCCCAACCCTTGAATATACCCACTGATATCTTCCCGGGAAACTTCCTCCCACGAGCTTATCCCCGATTTTTGCAAATAATGCCGCAGAGATCCCAAATCAAGCGAGTATGCCGCCAGCGTATTGGAACTCAAGCCTCTTTCGACCGAGAGATGATTAAAGAACAGATCGAGCAGGCTGTCCATCCGCAACACCTTTAAGGGTCCGGCAAAATTCAGTCCAGCTTCGGTAGTCGGTAGGTTGGGTTAAGCGATAGCGAAACCCAACATTTCTTTGGGACGCAAACCACGCTTCGGGAGGAAAACCGCACTCCGGGACGAAAACCGCACTCCGGGACGAAAGCAGCATTCCGGGAGGAAAACCGTAATCGTTGGGTTTCGCTGTCGCTTAACCCAACCTACGGATTAACGCACCCTGCGGCCCGTGTCATTGGAGCGCGATCCGGCAAAACCGGAAGAACCGTTTCGCGCCCGGCAAGCATTGGAGATACTTGCAACTCACCCCCAAGTAAAGAGAAATCATGCTTTTCCAAAGCTGCGGGAGAGCGGGCGAGGCGGACTGAAGGGGAGCGGGCGAGACGCGCCGAAGGGCGAAGGGCTTCCGATACTTTAGTGTTGATTATGCATATCTTTTATAATAAAGTAATACTTATCTTTAACTGCGCTTTCCCTTTTGTATCACCGACGTTTCGGGACTCAAGGATGAATTGTCCCACCCCTGTTTTTTACATTTACTAATAGGGACGCCGGCGACACATCGCGCCGCGCCGCTCGGAGGTTCACGCAATGGCTGATATGAGCGAGCCCAGACAGGTCGCAAAAAAAGGGATCTCCAATCCCGACGTCAAAGAAATCGCGGCGGATATCGAACATGATGCTCGGATTTTGCAGGAATCGGGCAGAATCGATGAAGCGACCAACCTCAGGAACTGGGCCAGGGAACTGCGGCAGAAAAACGTTAAAAACCCCTTCTAATACGAATTGGCGTTCAAGTTGGCGCCGGCCGACACCGGTCGTCATTCCGGCGAAAGCCGGAATCCAGCGCTGTAAATACCTCTGGATCCCGGCTTTCGCCGGGATGACGATCTGACGCTCTATCATCTTTTCCTCGTTCCCATGCTCCCGGGTCTGTTGCCCAAAAAGATTGCGAACCATCACGCGAAAAGTGCAAACAACCCAACCCCCGGTGGGAGCGGCTTGTAGCCGCGATGGACGTGCCATGGCGGCGGATGTGCGTTGCAGTGGCAACGCCCCACGGGCTTTAACCGCGATCTCGTCGCTTTGGCACGCCCGTCGCGGCTACAAGCCGCTCCCACGGATTTATTCCGGTTGTCTTTTGCGGTGATGTGCAACCACCATTTCGGTCATGAGGATTTGGGCAACAGCCCCGGGAGCATGGGAACGAGGAATACTTCCGTAGTGCCACATAACAATCTGCCCTAAAATGGTACAATTATATTTTCCACATCCCTAAAAAAATTGAAGGCCCCGCCGCAACGCAACGGGGCCTTCCGATGTTCTTATCGCCTGGTAGCGGCTTGCCGTTTCCGGCGAACCGATCAGACCTTGCTCTTTGCCTGTGCGAGGGGTTCGATGACGACTTCGCGCAGCCTGCCGTTATTGAGAATGTCCATTGCTTCCTGCCGGTATGCGTCCATGAGATACGGGATCCCCGTTACCTTGGTGCACTCCTCGGTAAGCGACATGAGGTCCCTGCGGCTTATCGTCCCGACGTTGAAGCGGCGGGCCCCGGCCATTATCTGCTGCAAGCCGACCTTGAGCTTGTCCGCATAGCTGTAGATACCGATTGCGCCAAGCGGGATTTCCGAGATTGAACCGTTTCCAAGCAGCGACCGGACCGTTTCATAGCTCACGAAGATCTCTTCGACCGTGCTTCCGTACTGGCTGACGGTCTTGGGCAGGTCGTTTTTCGCCATCCACTCGGAGATGTTCTTGCCCACCATCCCCGGTATCATCAGGGCGCGGCCCATACAGACGGCCTTCACATAGGGGGCCCCGAGGGCAAGCGCTTTGAACACCCCGTCCTCGCTCGAAAAACCGCCGGCAAACGCTATGTCGGGCACCTTTGCCCCCTGCTTCGTCAGGATTTCGCAGAACTCCCGCGCCGCCGAGTGCAGGTAGATGCTGGGGATGCCCCATTCTTCCATCATCCTCCAGGGGCTCATTCCCGTGCCCCCGGGAGCGCCGTCGATTGTGAGAAGGTCAATTTTGGCATCCGCGCCCCACTTGATCGCCATTGCAAGCTCGCGCAGGCTGTAGGCGCCGGTCTTGAGGGTGACACGCTTGAAGCCGAGTTTCCTCAACCTCGCGACTTCGGAGAGGAACCCTTCCTCGCTTACGAAGCCGAGCCTGCTGTGACGCTCGAATTCCTTGATCGCCCCGTCCCTGTAGGCGGCCTGCACCACCTGGCTGGAGGGATCGGGGGTCACGATGTACCCGCGCCTCTGGAGCTCGAGGGCGCGATTGAGGCTGTCCACCTTGATCTCGCCGCCGATGCACTTGGCGCCCTGCCCCCACTTGAGTTCAATCGTCTGGAGACCGTGTTTTTCAATGACGTATTCGGCAACGCCAAGGCGGGTGTCCTCGACGTTCATCTGCACCAGCAACTCGCCGTAGCCGTTGTGGTAGCGCCTGTAGGTCTCGATCCTGCGGTCCATCTCGGGGGACTTGGCGATCTTGTTGGACGAGTTCAGGTCCAGCCCCGGGTCTATGCCGCACACGTTCTCGCCGCAAACCAGGGTGACCCCGCTCAGGGCGGCGCCGACGGCAAAGTGGTCCCAGTTCTTGCGGGCGATCTCGGTCGAACCCAGGGCGCCGGTAAATACCGGTGCGCTCATCTTGACCTTGATGTCCCAGCCGTACTCGGTTTCAACATTTACGGCCGGAAAGATCGCCGAATCCGGCCCCGCCACCACGCCCTCGGGAAGACCGCTGGCCCCCATCGCGTAGCCCTGGATGTTGAGGTGAGAGTAGTCAATGGGGTAGTTCTTGTCGGCCCCCGCCGTGATCTGGCCGAAGGGGCCGGGGTATATCACTTCGCGGCCCCGGAACGTGGCCCGGAAGACTTCGCAGTTGCCCCGGCAGCCGTCGATACAGCGCGAACACAGGCCACTCATCGGAACAACGGACTTCGAGCGGTTGAAGGTAAGGGTGGCATCGTTTGAATTCGGCGTCGAACAGTTCATTTTATTACTCCCTGAAAATTTGGATTTTTTGGTGAGACGAAACGTCACCTTTCCGGCGCGGCTATCCTGATCGGCATCGTGCCGGCAAGACGGGCAAGAGCGTGCGTTTGGGCGGCCTCGCGAAGGAAGCGGCCAGGGGAGCCGGCGCTCTGTTGGTCCGGGGACCAGAGGACGCGGGCCCTCCCTGTGATTAGTCTTGCTTATGTATTAGCATACTTTATTAGAATTTAATTGCATCATTGTCAAGAATTTTTAGAAGGGGCGGGACGGGAATCTTAAAGATTACATGGTGTTGATTAGTATTACTAATAAATTATCAAACTGTGTTAGCACAACTCCCTCGGGCCTGCCCGCTACCTTACAAATGTGCACTGCACAATCCCGTTTCCAATTCCTTGCGCAGCTCATTTCTTTCATTTTTGTCTTTCTTCTTTCTCCGATTAATCCCGGAGGGCGGCCGCCACGCCTCTTCGTTAATCGCCCAACGCGCCCGCGCGCCATATAAATTGACCGGTCCGCGGCCTCCGTTTCCCCTCCATTCCCCGCTTTTGACACCGCGGTTGCCAGCCGCTTTGAGGCCGTGTTATACGGGGGACGGAAGACGGAGGACAGAGGACAGAAGACAGAGGACAGAAGACAGAGGACAGAAGACAGAGGACGGAAACTGGAGGGAAGCGGCCGGGGGACGGGAAGGCGGAGGGCGCGCTCGTAACCCGCGACTCGACCCCCGCGGCCAACACGACGCGCAACGCGCAACCCGCGACTCGTTGCCCGCGCGACGACAGGAGAATTCATGCCGAGAAGATTAGTCCCGCCGCTGCTGCTTGCCGTTTTGATCGCGGCGGCGCTCGTTCATGCGGCCGAGATCCCCGGCGCCCTGTCCCCCGGCGACGCGATGCTGGGGTTATGGATCACCGAGGAAAGAGACGCCCGGTTCGAGATCTATAAGTGCGGGATCGATTATTGCGGAAGGATTTCCCGCTTGCGGGAGCCGTACTACCCGCCAACCGACAAGCGGGGTCTCGGCGGCCTTCTCAAAATGGACCGCAGGAACCCGGACCCCGCGCTGAGAAACCGCCCCCTGCTCGGGCTCACCATCTTCGAGGGGTTTCGCTACGAGGGCGGCAATACCTGGCGGGGGAGAGTGTATAACCCGGAGGACGGCAAAACGTATAAGTGCAGGTTCTCCCTTTCCGACAACGGCGACCGGCTCAAGGTGAGGGGCTACATCGGAGTGGTCCTTTTAGGGCGCACCCAGACGTGGACCAGGCAACCGGCGGACGCGCGCCTGAGCGATGGCGGCGCGGATTCGGCCGGCCCGGGTCGGGACCGGCGTTCGCCATGAATGATGGCGCGCTTTCCCGACATTCCGGGCGGGGATCAACCCCGCCCCTACGGATTTACGGCGGGCCTTACGCCATTATTTGGACGTGGGGGCGAGGTTGAGGGGCTGCTGCCCAAAGAAATATTCAAGTTGCGCGACTATTGAGCCGGGCGTGAGTCCCCCTCCCTTCGATGGGAGGGGTTAGGGGAGGGTGTTGAATTTTCAAGTATTTAGGACCCCCTCCCCCAGCCCCTCCCACCAAGGGAGGGGAGACCTCCGCCCTGTTTTGGCCACACTTGTCGCAACTTTTGCAGTTGGGCAACAGCCCCTCAACCCCGCCCCTACGTCCAAACGGATGGCGCGAGGACCACTGTAAATCCGTAGGGGCGGGGTTGATCCCCGCCCGGACTGCCGGAAGAGTGAGGGATGACCATCTCGAAGGTATCCGGTTTGAATTTCTATGCGGGAAGGAAGTTGTGGATAGGGCGACAACCCCGTACGCGCCCCCACGCCGAGCGCGGCAACGTTCCCTCGTTCCCACCCCGAGCATCGGGACGAGAAGACGCGCCGGATGCCGCAAGGATTAAAATATTCCCTTATCCCAATGAGAAATATAGGAGACAATTAAGGGATATATGCCTAAATAATCCTTATGCGGTCATACATTTCCGTCTGTTTTCCGGAAAAGAAGAAAAGGATTACCAGGAATGGAGCGAAGCGAGTCGGAAAAATTCCATCGGCCTTCCCCTGAGCAGCACCATCAGGGGGCAATGGAAGCGCCCGCCGAGGGCGAGCGCTGCTGCGATTCGGGGCGCGCGCGCGCGCACGGGCACGGCGTCATCCCGACCACCAGCGGGTCGAGGCTTCTTATCACCCTGGCCTTGAACCTCCTCATTCCCGCCGCCCAGGTAATCGGGGGCATCCGGGCGCACAGCATGGCGCTGATCTCGGATGCGGCCCACAATTTCAGCGATTTTACCGCCGTCCTCATCGCCTATATCGCCAACCGCATCGGACAGCGGGGCGCATCGGAGGGTTTCACCTTCGGGTTCCGCAGGGCGGAAATCCTGGCGGCGGCCCTGAACGTGATGATCCTTCTCGCGGTGTCGGTCTTTATCGTCTACGAGGCGGTCCAGAGGATATTCAATCCCGAGCCCGTCCTGGCCGAACTGGTCATCGCGGTCGCCGGGATCGGCATCCTTGGAAACGGCCTCTCCGCCTGGCTCCTGCACAAGGACTCGGGCCACAACCTCAATGTCCGCGGGGCCTTCCTGCACATGCTCGGCGACCTGTTCACCTCGGTTGCGGTCGCAATAAACGGCCTGGTCCTGATGTATAAGCCCTGGTACTGGCTGGACCCCGCGCTTTCGGCGCTCATCGCCCTGTTTATCGTCAAAAACTGCTGGGCCGTGATGAAGGAAGCGGTTTGCATCTTGATGAACGCAACCCCGGCGGGGCTCGATCTGCGCGGGGTCAAGGAATCGATCGAGGCCCTTCCGGGCATAAAAAACGTCCACTACCTGCACGCGTGGAACCTGTGCTCGTCAAGCGTTGCCTTCTCGTGCCACGTGGTGGTGCCCGACCAGCGCCTGAGCCGGATCGAGGAGCTTTCGAGGAGCGTGCGCCATGACCTGCTGGAAAAATTCGGGATAGATCACCCGGTGCTTCAGTTCGAAACCGGGGAATGCGGCGAGGGGGACATGTTTTGCGGGCTGTCCTGCGGAATCGGAAGCGGGAACGGCGGCCCCGCAAAAGGCCGGAGCGGACCCGGATGAGATCTTTTTTGGGCAGATACCTGTTTCTTGTCACCCGGTTGGCGATCGGGACGCTCCTTATCGCCGCGAGCATCGACAAGATAGCGCACCCGGCCGAATTCGCGAAGATAGTGCACAACTACCAGATCCTTCCGGACGGCCTGATAAATATCACCGCCATCACGCTTCCCTGGATCGAAGCGCTGCTGGGGGTCCTGATCGTTGCCGGGAAGTGGCTGCCCGGAGCGGCGGTCCTTGCCAACCTGCTCCTGGTGGGTTTTTGGGCCGCGCTCCTGTACAATTTCGCCCGCGGCCTGAACGTTCACTGCGGC
Organism: Syntrophobacteraceae bacterium; assembly: GCA_049300095.1. Taxonomy (GTDB): domain Bacteria; phylum Desulfobacterota; class Syntrophobacteria; order Syntrophobacterales; family Syntrophobacteraceae; genus SbD1. Next base: position 8,969 of record JBAQYM010000306.1, on the reverse strand, counting down.
TGCTTCACGACGAGCGTGACCGGGACCCCGCAAATGGGCTGGTACATCGTGCGCGACTCGTTTTTCCTCGCCCTGGCCCTCGCCCTCACCGCGCAGGTCTTCCGCTCAAAATCGGCGGGGACCGCTTCCCGCTGACATTTCGAGGCCTTTGCGCGACCGCCTCAACGTCATTCCGGCGGACGCCGGAATCCAGGTCTCTTAACGCTTCCTGGGTCCCGGCTTCCGCCGGGACGACGAATGTTGAGGGGCTGTCGCCCAAATGCAAAAGTTGCGACGGGTGTGGCCAAAACAGGGCGGAGGTCTCCCCTCCCTTGGCGGGAGGCGGACCTTTTTGTCGCTCGGAGGTGGGAAGTCTAAAAACAGGGCGGAGGTCTCCCCTCCCTTGGCGGGAGGGGCTGGAGGAGGGGGTCGTAAGTACTTGAAAATACAACACCCTCCCCTAACCCCTCCCATCGAAGGGAGGGGGACTCACGTCCGGCTCAATAGTCGCGCAGCTTGAATATTTCTTTGAGTAACAGCCCCTTGATCCCCGCCCGGACCACCCGTAGCGAAGATCCGCTTCCGAAACCGCCTGGATTTTTATGCCGCCTGCCGCCTGACGTTTGTTGTTTGTCGTTTGCCGCCCGCCGCCTGCCGCCTGACGTTTTTCGTTTGTCGTTTGCCGCCCGCGCTATTTGCGGACGAGCTTCGAGGTAATTTCCGCCACGTGGCGGCCCTGGAACCGGGCGGAGGCAAGTTCGTTTTCGCTCGGCCACCGCTCGCCACGACCACCCGTAATGGTCGAGGCCCCGTAGGGAGAACCGCCCGCGATCTCGGAGATCGTCATCTGCCCTTGGTAGGCGTAGGGCACCCCGACAACGATCATCCCCTGGTGGAGCAGCGTGATGTGAAAGCTGAGAATCGTCGACTCCTGGCCCCCGTGCTGGGTCGCGGACGAGGCAAAAACGCTTCCCACCTTGCCGACCAGGGACCCTGCCACCCACAACTGGCCGGTCGAGTCCAGAAACTGCCGCATCTGGCCGCACATGTTTCCAAACCGTGTGGGGGTGCCGAAAATCACCGCGTCGGCCCCCGCCAGTTCATCGAGCGTGACCGTCGGAATGTGGGCCTGTGCTTTCTGCGCCTCGACCGCCCCCATCATTTGCAGCACCTCGGGGGACAGGGTCTCGGGGACGCGCCGCACCATCACCTCCGCGCCTTCAACCTCGCCGGCCCCCTCAGCCACCGCCTCGGCCATCTTCCGGATGTGTCCGTATAACGAATAATAAACAACGAGAATCTTCATTGCTCCCTCCTTCGCCGGCAGGCTGGAAAGCCCGCCCCACGACGATGGGTCGCCCCATTCGCCTTGAAGCAACAGCTTCCTCCCTCGCCTCTTCCCGCAAGCCGCTCGATCATCTTCTTCCGCCTCGCCGGAGCGCACGCGCGCCATCCCGCACGGGCGGCAACGCATTACATGAACCTATTTGTCTTAGAGGGAAATCCTATGCACGATCTCGCCCTTGTCAATGCAGCTTTGAGCAAATCCTGCCGAGTTCTTCCTGTTCGGCCCTTGTAAGGACCCGCATCTGCTCGATGACTGTAATGACGTGGGCCGGGAAGAATTCCGTGATGAGTTTTCTGCCCTCGATGGTGAGGTCCACGATGTAGGAACGCCTGTCGCTCTCGACCCGCCTGCGCAGGACCAGCCCGCGCTTTTCGAGATTGTCGATTACCAGGGTCATATTGCCGCCGCTTCTCAGAAGTTCGCGGCCTATTTTGCCCTGTGCAAGGGGTCCTAAACGATAGAGCGTCTCGAGGACGCCGAACTGGGAGGGACTGATGCCCATTTCGGCCAGACGCCGGTGCACGCGCGCGGCAACCACACCGGCCGCCCGGGTAAGCTTTACAAAGGCGTCGAGGGCCGCCTTCTCCTCCTCCGTCCCCTTGAATGATACCGTCATGATCTTTGCCCCTAATTAAACCGTTTCATACTAAAATAAGCATTAGCGGTCGGCTCCAACAGAGGAGCGGCCGTCGCCCCCCGCTTCGCCCGACCCGGCCTCCCCGACGGGTTTGCCGTGTCGCCCGTATTCTGTTATCCTGCCCGGTGTGAAAGACGACCTCCGCAACGTCGAATCAAACCGATCCCGCAGGGCGGTCCCGGCCGGGGCGTTCGAGGCACAATCCCGTGAAAGAGGACAAAACAGGGGATGCGTAAGCTGACGGATTATTCAAGACGGGAATGGTTCCGGTCGAAACCGTTGGACCATTTTTTGATACAGGTGTGCAACGATGCGCTGCAAAGGGGCTTTCTCGCGTGGAAGCCAAAAGCCCTCGACAGGTTTTTGCAAAATGCCGGGCGCCTTCGGGGGGGAAATATCGGGCTTGTCGTCGCCTACGAGCAGCCCTGGGCCCTGGATTGGCTGCTGAGAATGGCGGCCCGCCACATAATCGACGGGACCGTGCTGGTCTTCGACAATTCCCGCCGCGCGCAGGCGCGCGTCGAAATCGAGCGGGTGTGCCGGGAGCGCAACGCGGCCTACCTGCCCCTGCCGCCCAACCCGACCCGGCACCCCAACCGGTCCCACGGCATGGCGATGACATGGATATTTCACAACGTGGTGCGGGCCATAAAACCCCGCGCCTTCTGCTATATCGACCACGACCTTATCCCGATGGAGACCATCGAGCTCGCGCGGACCCTGGGCGATCAGCCTTTCTACGGTGTGCTGAGAACCAGCCTGTGGGGCTGGGCGCTGTGGGCGGGATACTGCATGTACGATTTCGAGACGGTGCGGCGCCTCCCGTTGAACTTCCTGAACGATTTCTCCAACGGGCTCGACACCGGAGGACGCAACTGGTCCCGCCTGTATCGAAATTACGATCGCTCACGGTTGCAGTTCTGCACGGATGAAGGGGCGGGGGTGGTGGATCCCCTGGACAATACCCACCGTCCCATCGTGACCGTGGACAACCGTTGGATTCATCTCATGGGGGCCAGCTATCACAGCGGTTTTCGGGACATGTTCGATTTCTACGAGCGCCTCGCCAAAGCCTCGGACGAAGGGGCGACGCTGGAGATGCTGTCCGTGAAAAAAAGCCGCGAGAAGACGGTGGAGGACCCATAACCACACATACTTAAGAAAGTTGTAAAATTGTGGTTGTGAAATTGTAGGTTACCGTGAAAATAAAAGGCGAGGAGGCACAAAAAACCCCCATTCACACTTCCAAAAAAGTGTGTCAAATCAGATGCTTATAGGCCAAGCTAGATCGTGCAGCTATGGCAAGCCTCAACTTGCCATCTACGCTGGACACGACTGCTTGCCATAATAGCACAAAATCGCAAGTTTTCATCACCGGGGGTGAAGCAAATCTTCATGATCGTTGGGTTAAGCGAGAGCGAAACCCAACATCTCCACAAAAACGGGGAAGTTCAACAAATACCGCTCTTGTCCCGATAAGTTGTTGGGTTTCGCTCTCGCTTAACCCAACCTACATGACCACGTGACTTGACCCAACCTACATGACCACGTGACTACATGACCTTCCGGTCACAACGAAGCATGAAAGACCATCCTTCCCGCGAAGAGCACAAGCATAACCAGGGCCCCTCGTTCCCATGCTCCTGGGGCTGCTGCCCAAATCCTCATGACCGAAATGGTGGTTGCACATCACCTTAAAAGACACCCGGAACAACTCCGTGGGAGCGGCTTGCAGCCGCGACGGGCGTGCCAAAGCGACGGGATCGCGGTTAGAGTCCGGGGCGTTGCCACTGCAACGCGCATCCGCCGCCATGGCACGTCCATCGCGGCTACAAGCCGCTCCCACCGGGGGTTGGGCTGTTTGCACTTTTTCCGTGATGGTTCGCAATCTTTTTGGGCAACAGCCCCTCCGGCGCGGGAACGAGGGAGCAACCGCGGATGCCGGCTTGTTCGTCTTTCATATAAACCTGCACTGTCCACACTGGCTACACCGTCTACGGCGTTCCCTCCGGTCCCGCCCCCTCCGATCCCGCCCCCTCCGGTCCCGCCCCCTCCGGTCCGGCCGGTGGCCGGTCCGGCGACCACGAAATGCTCAGCCCCTTTTTCTCGAAGGCTTCCCTTAAAAAGAGGGTCGTCACAACGGCCAGGTACGATCCGAAGATCACGTCGCTCAGGTAATGGGAGCCGATAACGACCCTGCTCATCGCAAGGGGCGGGACTATCAGGATGGAGGCCGGGCCGAACCGCTTCGAGATCAGGCACAGGGCCAGCAACAGCGCGGTGACCGTGTTGGCGTGGCCCGATGGAAACGAGGTGTAATCGTAGCCGGTCGAAAAAAACCTGAAGCCGTATAAACCATGGTCCAGGAGCATGCCGGGCCGGTACCTTCCAAACACATACTTCAAGACGGCGTTCAAAATCCCCGATACCGCAATCGCGCAAAAAACGAACAGGGCCATGTTCGAGAAGATGGGCTTTTTGCCGACGTACCTGTACCAGATAAAGGCAGCGCCCGAGGCGATCAGGTAGCCTGTGGACAGGCCGAGAAAAGTTATGGCGGCGAAGAAATCTTTGACCGGTCCCTGGATCGAGACGGCCAGGTAGAGGACGGGAATATCGAGAAACCAATAGCTGAGGGCGCAAACGGCTATTACGGCAAGGGAAATGAGGCCGGTCGATATCAGGTTCATTTCCGGACGCCTTTCCCGGCCCCGGCGGGGATATAACCGGTGAAAAGCGCGGACTCTTCCGCGGGCGGGATCGGCCGGTCTTCTCCCGGCCGGTCCGGGCGCGGATCGACCGCATAAGGTCTTGGACAGGCAACATTTCGCATGGCCGCATAGTCTAGTCAATCAAGTCCGAACAGGTCAACGGCAAAAGAGGGGGCGTTCCGGGCCGGATCGTCACCGTTCACCGCGGAGACGCAGAGGGCGCGGAGTTAAATACCAGTTGAGATGTAAGTTTTCAGGCGTCCATTCTAGAAACCGAGGCTGAGGCCGGATGCCGGATGCATGATGTAATACCTCATCCGCTGTTTTTCTCCGCGTCCTCCGCGTCTCCGCGGTGAATGCTTGTCTCCGGCCCGCGGCGGTTCGTCCCGGCTTTGTCCTGGACCCAAAAAAGCCTAAAGGTTTCCGGCCTTCGAGACGATAAGTGAAATATCGGGAACACCCATTTCATGGAGGCAACCAGTGACTATTTCCGTCAGTGGGCTCGGCAGTGGAGTAGACTATACGAGCATATTGGATTCGCTTCGCGAGGTGGAGAACCAGCGGGTTACGTTGCTGACAAATCAAAAGACGAGCGCCAGCAACAAGCTCAGCGCCTGGAGCAGCTTCGCGGATAGGATGAGCTCGCTCCTGACGGCCTCGGCGGACCTCAAGAGCGAATCCGGATTCGATCTGTTCAGCACCTCGCTAACGTCGTCATCATCGAGCGTCGAGGCGGAATCCCTGCTCTCGGCCACCGCCTCGTCCTCGGCCGCCAAGGGAAGCTACCAGGTGGTCGTCACCAATCAGGCCAAGGTGGAAAAGCTCGCCTCGGGCTCCTTTTCGTCCCGGACCACGGCGCTAAGCGTTTCGGGGACGGTCCTCATAAACGGGAAAGCGGTCACGATCGAGACCGCCGATACCCTCGAAGACATCCGCAGGAAGATAAACGCCGTAAACGCCGGGACCTCGCCCTCGAACGTGACCGCCGGGATTGTCCAGGAATCGACCTCCTCCTTCAAGCTGGTGCTCACGAGCGAGACGGAGGGGGCGGCCGGCATGAGCCTGCAAAACGGCTCGAGCGGCAACACCCTCGGCGCCCTCGGGTTCAACGGGACGGGAACGGTCATCAAGAACAGCTTTACCGGCGGGGCGCAAAGCGACGCCTTCACGAGTTCCTCGACAGCGGTCGAGACCCTGCTCGGGATCGCGAGCCAGAACCTGTCGGGAAGCGTCGTCATTAACGGCGGCGCTCCGATTGCGATAGATCTCACCGACACGCTCGATGCCATAAAGGACGACCTTGTGGCCGCCGGCGTATCCGCCTCGGTCGTCTCCGAGACCAGCGGGACATCGACCGTCTACCGGCTCAAGATCGAGGGGATGTCGAGCTGGACCGATGAGAACAACGTCCTCCAGTCCCTCGGCCTTATCGAGGGCGGCCGCGGCGACGTGGTCGGCGTCACGGGAAGCGTCGCCAACACGACCGACGGTTCAACCGCGATCACCTCGGCGACCAAAATCACGGACATCTACGGGTATCTCAACTACACGGCCGGGGACAAGATAACGATCTCGGGAGTGAAACACGACGGGACGACGGTTTCGGCAACCGATTTCGCCATTGATTCGACCAAGACCGTCGATGACCTCCTGACGCAAGTCGAGACCCTCTTCGGCGACGTGACGGCATCGGTCACGGCCGACGGGAAAATCCAGGTGGTTGACAACGCCACCGGGACCAGCCAACTCTCGGTAACGCTCGCGACCACCCTTACCGGCGCCAACCCCGGAAGCCTCGACTTCGGCTCGTTCGGGCAGGTGGGCACGGTCCGCCAATACGTGATCCAGCAGGGCGAGGACGCCGCTTTCACGGTGGACGGCATCAGCATGACCAACTCGACCAACACGGTCACGACGGCCATCCCCGGCGTTACCCTCAACCTGCTCGGCGAAAGTCCGGGCACGACCGTCACCGTCGACGTGGACCGGGACAAGCAGGGAATCGAAGACAAGATCAACGCGATGCTCACCGCCTTCAACGACATGATCAGCTTCGTCAACGGGCAGATGACCTACAATGCCGACACGAAGACGACGGGCGGCCCGCTTTTCGGGAACAACACCCTAAAGGCGATCAAGTTGCAGCTCCAGAGCATCATGATGCAGCGGGTCGGGACGGGCACCGTCGATTACATGGCCAAAATAGGGGTCGAGATCGACTCGGACAACCAATACACCCTGAATACCACGACGTTCGAGGAGGTGCTCGACACCAATTTCGACGACGTGGTAAACCTTTTTATCGATTCGGGCGCGAGCGCGGACAGCAGTTTCCAGTACGAATACTCGGGCCGCAAGACGGTTTCGGGCACGTATGCGATCAACATCACCCAGCTTTCCGGAACGGGGCAGGACGTTGCGGGGACAATCGACGGATATGACGGCGCCGGTTCGGGGACCCTGCTCAGCCTCGTCAATTCGGCCAGCCACGCCAACGGGCTCGGGATCAGCTACGCGGGGACCACGGCGCCGGCGAGCACGAGTTTTGTCTTCACCCGGGGCATCGCCAGCCTGCTCGAAAGCGCATCGTACCAGATAACCGATCCCACATACGGCGAGATAGATATCCAGAAAAGGGCCGCCCAAACCCAGATCGACCAGATGACAGACAAAATTACAAGCACGCAGACGCAGATAGACCAGAAAATGGCAATGCTGAAAACCCAGTTCGAGGCTATGGATGCCGCCGTGACGGAGCTGCAGGCCATGCAGGACTATCTGGACTCTCAATTCGATTAAAGCGGCCCCGGCGCCGACGGCCGGACGTCGCGGGAACTGTGACGGGCCCTTCTCGACTATTCGGGGTCCAAGGTCCAAACTATTGCGGGAGACGTGGAAATGGCGCACAACTACGCAGTGAACACTTACCATAAGACAGCGATCGAAACCGCCGAGCCCCTCCAACTTGTCGTCCTCTGCTATGACGCCGCGATCCGCGACCTGACGGAAGCGAAAGCATTGCATGATAAGGGCGGGATGGATGAGGCCTACGTCAAGATCAGACACGCCCAGGACATCATCACCGAACTCCTGGTCGGCCTCGACTACGAGAGGGGAGGAGACATCGCCCGGAACCTCAACCGCCTCTACAACTTCATTCTCCGGCAATTGATCGGCATAAACAGCCGGCAGGACACATCCATTTACGGTCACCTGATCAAGATTCTCTCCGAACTGAGGGGAGCGTGGGAGGAAATCAAGCTGCGCGCCCCCCACGAGGCCTCCGCCGTCCCATCCCCCCTGGCCCGAAACTGGCAGGCATCCGTGTAGTGGCGGGACATCGGTGAACAGTGAGGAGTGAACAGGGGCCGGAACCGGCAGGCATTCGTGAGTGATGCGACATCGGTGAACAGTGAGCAGTGACGAGTGAACAGTACCCGAAATTGGCAGGCATCCGTGCAGGATTGCAGCCCTTCACCAGCAGGACGAAAGATTACAGGTTATGGAAAGCGGCATATCGAGTGATCCGGTGGAAAACGCAACCGGGATTTTAGGGCAGCTCCTGAAATACACGCAACAGCTCGCGGCTTCCGAGAACGATCCTCGAATCGATATTGCCGCCCTGTCCGAATCGTGCGGACAGCGGCTCGAAGACCTCAAAAAGGTCCTGCCCCGGGCCCTGAAAGACCTCGCCTCCAGGCAGGAACGCACCGGGTGCGACCCCGGCGAAAAATCGAAAATCCTCGCAAAGATGAAAGCGCTCCACGATCAGACCCGGCTCAGTTCCGAAGTCCTGGAACGGGCGCGGGACAAGACGGCCAAACAGATGGCAAATCTCTCCAAATCACGGCGCGCCATTAGGGCCTACTCCGCCTGACAGCACCCACCACCCGCACTCTCTCACCATCCCCTTAACTTGAGGCCAATACAGCTCACTTGCGGCGCATCAGGCCGCCGCCTTGGTGGGGCAGGCTTTCCAGTCTGCCGTAAAGGAACACGGGGCCTCTATGGACGGCAGGCCGGAAGGGGCTGTTGTGCGAAGAACTATTCAAGTTGCGCGACAATCGAGCTGGACGTGAATCCCCCTCCCTGCGATGGGAGGGGTTAGCCCATGTTTACCGCAGCAGAAAATAAACTGTAGCAATGTTAACACCTTAGGTGCTTAGAGCCAAAATTTTCGTCACTACATCTTCGCTCTTGTTGTTTTCAACGGTTTCGCCGGCAACTCCAGAGCGCTAAATATTTGTTTATGGAAAGGCTCAGGTTCGGTTGTCTGACGAATATGGATGCGTTC
>JBAQYM010000305.1:0-3522 GCA_049300095.1 Syntrophobacteraceae bacterium | reverse complement strand
CGATATGCCATAGCCCCTCCTGTTCAAGGGCGAATATAGCACATAATGCTACGATATGCTTGAATAAAGCGCCAAATCCAGTCAAATTTCAGGACTCCAATTACGACACAGTCTCGAAAGCCGGTATGACGCCGCTACATGGAGTGAATCGCTCGAATTGGGTATTTGATGCCCTTGTCACTCAACCATTGATTTGAGCGGAAAAATAACCATTATGGACCGATCTGGCAGTGAACGGTGAAGAGTGAGTGGTGAGAAGTGAGCAGTGAAGAGTGAAGGGTTACAATCAGGCGGCAATGAGAAGTGGGCCGAGGATTCCGATCACTGATCACCCCTCACTGTTCACTGCTCACTCATCCTAGACCGATCAACCTGAACCGGGATGCAAAGGGGGAATTCTGGAAGATTTTACCGGCATGGACACGAGCGGGAAATCGCCCTCCGAGATTGAGATGGAATGGTTCGAGAATGTCTATCGCGGCGATGTGCCCCAGCTCACCGCGAGGGCGGTCGTTATCGGGTCGCTGCTCGGGGCGGTGATGAGCCTGTCGAACCTGTTCGTCGGCCTCAAGACCGGCTGGGGCCTGGGGATCGCAATCACCGCGTGCATTCTCTCCTTCACCATCGGGGCCGGGTTGAAGCGGATCGGCCTGCTGGGATCGAACCTCTCGATCCTCGAAAACAACTGCATGCAGTCGACCGCGAGTTCGGCGGGCTACTCGACGGGCAGCACGATAGTGAGCGCGATAAGCGCCCTCCTCCTCATCCAGGGGCATCATATCCCGTTCTGGACCCTGATGTCCTGGACGGTCCTGCTCGCGGTCCTGGGGGTGTTTCTGGCGATCCCGATGAAGCGGCAGATGATAAACATCGAGCAGCTCCCGTTTCCGAGCGGCCTTGCCGCCGCCGAGACCCTGCGCTCGCTCTACGCAAAGGGGGAGGCGGCGTCGAGGAAGGCCAGGGGCCTGGGGATCGCAAGCGGCCTGGGCGGGCTCGTGGCTTTTGTGAGGGACAACCGGCTCACCTGGTGGCCAGGTTTTATGAAGCTCCCCGAGATGGTCAATTTTCCTGGAGCGCTTGCCGGCCGCGACCTGGCTTCCTGGACGATATCTTTCGAGATGAGCGCCATAATGATCGCGGCCGGGGCCATAATCGGGATGAAAGTGGCCTGGAGCATGCTCGCCGGAGGGGTCCTGAATTATGCGCTGATCGCCCCCCACATCTACGAAAAGGGTATCATCCAGGAACTCGGCTACAAGAATATCGTCTCGTGGAGCCTGTGGGGAGGGACCGCCCTCATGGTGAGCTCGGGACTGCTCACCTTCGCCTTCCAGTGGAAGACGGTGTGGCGCGCCCTTGCGGGGACGGGGCGGATGCTGCGAGGAGAACATCGCGGCGGGGACGCCGCTCCCACAGGCGGGAATGCCGCTCCAACGGGCGGGGATGCCGTTCCAACAAGCGGGAATGCCGCTCCAACGGGTGGGGATGCCGTTCCGACAAGCGGGAATGCCGCTCCCACGGGCGGGGACGCCGCTCCCATGGGCGCGGGACGCGGCTCGGGGGATGAAAAATTGCGGCGGATGGAGGCAATCGAGGTGCCCGGGAGCTGGTTTTCCCTGGGGGTGATCGTCTCTGGGGCCGGAATCGTGACGGTCCAGGTGGTGAGCTTTTCGATTGACTGGTGGATGGGCGCTGTCTCGGTTTTTATGACCTTTTTTCTCGCGGTCGTGGCCTGCCGCGCAACGGGAGAGACGGACATAACCCCCATCGGCGCGATGGGAAAGATCACTCAGCTCACCTACGGGATCATCGCGCCCACGAACATCACGGCCAATCTCATGACCGCCGGGGTGACGGCGGGGGCCGCCGCGTCCGCAGCGGACCTGCTCACGGACCTCAAGTCCGGCTACCTCCTGGGGGCGAACCCGCGAAAACAGTTCATCGCGCAGTTTCTCGGGGTCTTTGCGGGGGCCGCGGCCATCGTTCCCGCGTTCTACCTGCTGGCGCCCTCACCCGAGGCGCTGGGCGGAGAAAGGTTTCCCGCCCCGGGCGCCCAGGTGTGGAAGGGGGTGGCCGAGCTTCTCGCAAACGGCCTGGCAAGCCTGCACCCCTCGGCCCAGCTTGCGCTTGCGCTCGGCGCCGGGGCCGGAATCGCGCTCGCCACCCTCGATCGCTTCGCCCCGGCCCGGGTGCGCGTTTTTCTCCCCTCGGCCATGGGTCTGGGCCTCGCCTTCGTCGTTCCGTTCTGGAACACGCTTTCGATATTTATCGGCGCGACGGCGGCCTACCTGGCGCGAAAAACCCCCGCGGGCCCATACACTATTCCGGTCGCATCGGGAATCATCGCCGGAGAAAGCCTCATCGGCGTGCTCATGGCGCTCTCATCAGCCATCGGCCCGTGACGGGCGAGCATTCACCGCGGAGAGCGCGGAGCTGTAGAATAAGGCGAGATACCGGATATCCCGCGAAGTTGCCTGATAATTGCCCCATTTTAATGTTTCGCGGGTGAGGCGGGTATCATGGTAAACTGCTTGGAAAACGGCATTTTCCAGGCAACCCGGCATAACACCGAGGGGGGACCCGATCCATGCGCCTTTTGCGGGCACTGCCGATAATTTGCATCCTGGCGACTTCGCTGTTTGCCGGGCAGCGGCCCGCCCTTGCCCGCGCTTTTTCCGTCGCCGTCGACACCGGCCATTCGCGGGAAACGGTGGGGACCATCAGCGCGAGGAACCGGCCCGAATACGAGTACAACCGGAAAATGGCGCTCCTCGTTTGCCGCGAGTTGAACAAAAACCCCCGGATTCGCGCTTTCCCGATAAACCCGGACGGAGAGGACATCACGCTCCAGAGGAGGGCGGAGCTGATAAATCAGGCAAGACCCGACCTTCTCATTTCGATCCACCACGACTCGGTCAGGCCGGATTATCTTTCCAATTGGACCCACAGGGGGGTCACCGCCCAGTTTTGCGATAAATATTGGGGCTATGCGGCTTTTATTTCGGATAAAAACGGACAGGCCAAGGCCAGCCGCTCATTTGCGGCCGTCCTCGGCGAAAGGATGCGCAAGGCGGGCTTCATCCCCTCGGCGCACCACCTGGAGATGGCGGAACGCGAAGGCAGACAGCCCGTGGATGCGGAAAAGGGCATTTATCGCTACGATAACCTGGTTGTCCTGAAGGACGTGAAATACCCGGCCCTGCTCCTCGAATGCGGCATCATCAAAAACAGGAGCGAAGAGCTTCTTCTGCGAAACCGGGCATACCGGCTGCGCATGGCGAGGGCGGTCCGGTCTGCGGTCGAGCTTTTTGCCGAGCGCCGGGGAAGGTGATCATTGCCGCGGGGCGCGCCGGAAACAGGCTGCTGCCCAAACCATTGGTCCCCTCGCGGTGCGGATTCAACCCGAACTCATTCGAGACGATCAGCCCTTACCCTTCCACAAGTCCGGGCGGGGATCAACCCCGCCCCTACGCCCAACGACGGCATCAGGCCCACCGCGCATCCGTAGGGGCGGGGTTGATC
>JBAQYM010000304.1:0-12825 GCA_049300095.1 Syntrophobacteraceae bacterium | reverse complement strand
TTCCGGCAGTCCGGGCGGGGATCAACCCCGCCCCTACGTTCAAGGGACGGTATCGGACCCTCCGCAAATTCGTAGGGGCGGGGTTGATCCCCGCCCGGACTGCCGGAAGGGTAAGGGCCGACATCTCGAATGTATTGGGGGCGAATCCGCACCGGGCCTGAACCTGTCCGGGATACGCGGCCGTCTTTTTTCCACCGGATTCGAAAATTCCGCCTCGCGGAGCTTTCCTCTTCTCTCGGCGCGGGGTATGAAAAGCCAAACTTCGGTTCGTGAGGAGCCGTTACATGAAATATTCGGTTCGTGAGGAGCCGTCACATGAAATATTCGGTTCGTGAGGAGCCGTTACATGAAATATCTGGATGAATACAGGGACCCTCAGCTTGCAAAGAGCCTCATAGAAGCGCTCCGGCACAGGACCTATTCCAGGGATGAAATCCGGCTGATGGAAATCTGCGGGACACACACGGTCTCGATCTTCCGGTCGGGGCTGCGCCAGCTCCTGCCTCCGCAAATCAGGCTGATAAGCGGCCCGGGATGCCCGGTCTGCGTCACGGCAAATGAAGATATCGACAGGGCGATCTGGCTCGCCAGGCAGCCCGGCGTGATACTTACCACCTTCGGAGACCTCGTGCGGGTCCCCGGGTCGGGATCGTCGCTCAATATCGAGCGCAGCAAGGGGGCGGACGTCCGCATCGTCTACGCCAGCCTGGACGCGCTCGATATCGCCCGCGAAAACCCGGGATTTGAGGTCGTCTTCATCGGGATCGGGTTCGAGACCACCGCCCCGACCATTGCCGCCGCCGTCAAGCAGGCGGCCGCGCTGGGGATCGATAATTTCTCGGTCTTTTCCGCCCACAAGCTTCTCCCGCCAGCGATGAGGGCGCTGCTGGACGCCCGCGAGGTCAACCTCGACGGCTTTTTGTGCCCCGGGCACGTCAGCATCGTCATAGGCGCGGGGGCCTACCAGGAAGTCGTGGACAACTACGGGGCGCCCTGCGTCGTCACGGGGTTCGAGCCCCTGGACATCCTCGAGGGGATATCGAGCGCGGTGGACCTGGTCGAGAGCGGCCGGGCCGAGGTGGTCAACCGGTACAAGAGGGCGGTTAGCTGGGAGGGAAACGCCGCGGCCAGAAAGATCATAGACGAGGTTTTCGAACCCGTCGATTCCACCTGGCGCGGGCTCGGACCGATTCCGAAAAGCGGGCTCGGCTTCCGCCCCGAGTGGAAAAAATTCGATGCCGGTTCGCGCTTTTCAATGCCCGAAATCCGGGTTAAAGAACATCCGGGCTGCAGGTGCGGCGAAGTGTTGCGCGGGGTCCTGACTCCCCCCGAATGCGGCCTGTTCCGCAAGGTCTGTACCCCCCAAGACCCCAAGGGCCCCTGCATGGTTTCGGGCGAAGGCGCCTGCGGGGCGTATTACCGGTATCATCACTGATTGTCATTCCGAACGTCGGCGAGGAATCTGGGCCTCCACCCCCCCTTAAGATGTCTCGCTCCGCTCGACATGACAATGGTCGTGTCGTGATCGCATCTCGGCATAATCCCCCTCACCTCCAACCTCCAACGGAAGATGTCATGGACCACGGACTGATTCAGCTCGACCAGGGTAGCGGCGGGCGGGCGATGCACGAACTGATCGACGGTCTTTTTATATCGGCCCTGAGCAACCCGCTCCTGAACGAGCGAAACGACAGCGCGGTCTTCGAGATCGTGGGCGCTCAGATTGCCATGACCACCGATTCCTACGTGGTTGACCCCATTTTCTTTCCGGGGGGAAATATCGGAAGTCTCGCCGTGCACGGGACGGTAAACGATCTCGCGATGCGCGGGGCTAAGCCGCTCTACCTCACCGCCGGGTTCATCCTGGAAGAGGGGCTGGCATTCGAGGACCTCAAAAAAATCGTGCTCTCGATGGCCGAGGCGGCGCGCGAGGCGGGCGTTATGGTGATCGCGGGCGACACCAAGGTGGTGCCGAGAGGGAAGGCGGACAAGATATTTATCAATACGGCGGGCATTGGGATCGTTCCGCACGGGATCGACATCGGCGGCCGGAACGCCAGACCCGGAGACTCCGTGCTCATAAACGGCACGGTGGGCGACCACGGGATGGCGGTGCTTTGCAAGCGCGAGGGGCTCGCCCTGGAAAACGAAATATTGAGCGACGCGGCCTCGCTTAACGGGCTGGTCGCGCTCATGCTCGACGCCTGCCCCGGCGTCCATGTCCTTCGGGACCCCACGCGCGGCGGGGTGGCGACGACGTTAAACGAGATCGCCGAACAGTCCGGGGCCGGAATCCGCCTTTTCGAAGAAGATATCCCGGTGCGCGAAGACGTTGCCGGGGCCTGCGAAATCCTGGGACTCGACCCGCTCTACGTGGCAAACGAAGGAAAAGTGCTCGCCGTGGTCCCCCCCGAGGGCGCGGACGCGGTGCTCGCGGCCATGAAGTCGCACCCGCTCGGACGGGATGCCCGCCGCATCGGGGAAGTGGTATCCGATAATCCGGGCCGCGTTTTCCTGCGAACCCGGATCGGGGGACACCGGCTGGTGGACATGCTCCGGGGCGAGCAGCTCCCGCGTATCTGCTGATTTTTTTGTGACATCCGGAATTAGTACACAGTTATATAATTACAGTGACGTATAGAATGCATGGGCCTGACGCAAAGGAGCGGGCAATACTATCGTCATTCCCGCGGCGTTTCTGGGCGGGAATCCAGCGTCTTCGCAATGCGTTGGAGCAAGAGGAGTTATCCCAAAGTCGCTGGATTCCCGCCCAGAAACGCCGCGGGAATGACGAAATGGCGGCCCATACCAGAAGGCAAACGGAACATAAGACTCACAATAATACGTCACCGAATTTATGAACGGGACCACTTAGATTAAATGCTTGTCAGAATGCCCCAAAAATCCAAGACCGGGAAAGCGGACTGCCAGGTCTGCGGCAAACCCCTTGAAGGGATCGCAACCTGTATAGAGATTTGCCCGAGGTGCGCCCGAGAAAGGCCGGATGAGAGCCGGGAGCGGATCGAGCGGGTCCACGCCGAATCGCGCGATATGGTCGGCCTGCCGACAAAACCCCCTTGCAACCCCGAGGGCGTCGAGTGCGATCTTTGCTTCATCGGGTGCAGGCTGGGTCCAAGGCAGCGGGGTTACTGCGGAATCAGGACCGGGGGAAAGGCAAGCCTCGAAAACGACGGGAGATCGCGGGCGCAGGTTTCGTTCTACTACGACCCCCTGCCCACCAATTGCGTGGCCGACTGGGTCTGTCCGGGCGGGACCGGAGCGGGCTTCCCGCAATATTCCAACGATTCCGGCCCCGAAGTGGGCTACTATAATCTCGCGGTCTTTTTCGAGGCCTGCAACTTCAACTGCCTCTACTGCCAGAACTGGTCCTTTAAGAAGAAGCAGCTCGCCCCGCGCTGGTCAAAGGTCGAGACGCTCGAAGAAGCCGTTAAACCCGACACGAGCTGCATCTGCTTTTTCGGCGGCGACCCCGGCCCGCAGCTTCCCTTTGCGCTCCGCCTCGCAGAATCGGTCCGCAAGAAAAACCCTGAAAAAATCCTTCGCATCTGCTGGGAAACCAACGGCGCGATGAACCCGTCCTGGCTCAAGAAAATGGCCGGCCTGTCGATGGAGTCGGGCGGGTGCATCAAGATCGACCTCAAGGCCTGGGACCCCGGAACGCACCGCGCCCTTTGCGGATGGGGAAACCGGCAGGTGCTGGATAACTTCGCGAGGGCGGCCGATTTGGCCTCCGAGCGCCCCGACCCGCCCCTTCTGGTTGCAAGCACGCCGCTTGTCCCCGGCTACATCGACGAAAACGAGATCGGGGACCTTGCACGGTTCATCGCCCGCATAAACCCCGACATCCCCTACGCCCTCCTCGCCTTCGCCCCCCAGTTTCTCATGGAAGATTCCCCCACCACCTCCGCCGCCCAGGCCGAAGCCTGCATGCAAGCCGCAAAACAAGCCGGCCTCACCCGAGTCCGCCTCGGAAACGTGCATCTGCTGAGCTGACTTGTGATAAGTAAGTGATACCCTGAACAACCCCGCCGCATTACAAAACTCCCATTAAGCCCGTTTATCTGCGTCGTAAATCTGCCAATGCTAACTGTAGTATGTAGCACCTTAGTTAGCATTTCGGTATTTTGCCAACAAATTAAACAAGGTGGCGGGGTGAAAAAAGAGATCCTTTTAAAGTTCGGTCAGAAAGTCCGGGAAGAGCGCACCAAGCAGGGACTCTCCCAGGAACAGCTAGCAGAACTCGCAGGAGTGCACCGGACCTATATCGGCATGATCGAACGGGCCGAAAAGAACATCACCCTGGAAAATATCGAGAAGATCGCCAACGCACTGAATATTTCACTCAGCGAACTCATGGTGTTCTAATGCCCGCAAGGCTACCCCGGCTCCCGCAATTGCTTAAAAGGAAAATCTATAAGACCGGCCAGACCAGGGGAGCGGATGACGACGATATTTACCAGAACCGGGTCGGACGCAACAGCATCGTGCTAATTCCCTATCAGTTCTGGAATACTGCCACGTTGCTTCCGGAGGGAGAAACGCAGTTCGAGAACGGCTTTATTGTGCTTATCAAGCCGGAGATATACTTCGGCTCTAAAGACATCACTTCCGTGCTGGCAGCGCAATCATTGACCTTGGGAAAGAATTGTTTGGTGTTTTACGAGGCCCGGCACGACTGGGAAGCGTATAACCCCGATACATTGGGCTGGCGGGAAGCAAGACAAAGACTTAATCCTTTGGGCGGGCAGTATGTTGCAAGAATACCTGCCACCACGGCCGCTAATGGAGGCGCTAAGATCGTCAGAGGATACACCACCACCTCTTTAAAGGGGGCAGGGATTAGACTCTACGAATATGCAAACACTGCCACCATACAGAAATGTCGTTTGCAGTTGGAAGTGATTTATTGGCTGTGTGCAGATTCCGTATTGGTGGCTTCCCGCAACGGCATGACAAAAAGTGACGCTGAGTTTAGAAAGATGGCCATTTTGAAAGAATGCAAACAACTGGGGCTGTTGGACTATTCAAAGCTCTGCACCACTCGGATGATCAATAAAGATTACCAAACTGTCTGTCCGCTCTGCCTGGAGCGCTTATCAGGGGTGGGTTTTGTCACCCGGATGGCCCAAGCCGAAGGACGGGAAGTTACAGACATAACCGTCACTGAGATTAACCTGTTTCACATTAACGAACTGCGGTACGGGGCTTATAATCATATGCCGTATAACCTTAGTTGGGGTCACCACCACTGCAATACGGTCACCAAAGATTCCGGTATCACTAAGACTTTAGAGTGGATGAAGAGTATTCTAGAGCGCAATCAGGAATGCGGGTTTAAGATATAGCCTCCTTTCTCAGCAGCCGCTCTTCTACGAACCGCAGATATTTTTTCATACTTTTAAACCAACAATCCTCTATTTCAATCGAGACCGCATAGCGGCCCAAATTCAAAGCAGCCATGGCCGTTGATCCGGAACCGGCAAAACAATCCAACACGATATCGCCGGGAAAGGTGGTGGCTGCAATCGCGTGTTCCAGAAGGTCTAGAGGCTTTTCCGCCGGGTGTTTGCCTTTATACGGTCTGAGATTAGGAAACGTCCAAATGTCGGTGAACTCTTTGGTCTTGTCAATGATAAAAGGACGCACCACATCTTCGTATTCCGGCATTTCCTTGACTTTTCCCGTTGCCAGGAAGGCCGCGCACATCTTGGCATACTGTTCTCTGCTTGGGACATTCCTCCCGGCTTCCCAGTTGGACACTGCGCCGCCATGGTTGACCTTGCCATACGCTCCGATGATCTCGGTGAGATCCTTGGCGCTCATCCCGGTTTGTTTGCGACACTCTTTTAACACTTTGCCAAAATAAGAACGAAAGAGATTGCCGTTGGTAGCGGGTTCAGCGAAGATGATCCGCTCAGAGTGGGCATACCACTGACGGAGCGATTCTTTGTTCATCTTCTGCTTCCAGCCGTCAAAGCCAGGATCATTCGGCTTGGTCCAAACAATATGGGCAAGTATGTTAAAGTCCTTTAAAAACACGTTTTCGAGTTGCCCGGCCATAGACGGCGAACAGAAACAAAAAAAACACCCGTTCGGCCTTAAAATGCGCGCCCATTGTTTGGCATAGAGCGCCATCCATTCGAGGTATTTCTGGTCTTCTTTGAAGTCGGTATCGCCGACGATATTTTTCTTTTTGGTGGAGTGATAGGGCGGATCAGTGAGGATCAGCGAGATCGAATGGTCTGGAATGACCTTTAATACCTCCAGCGAGTCCTCTTTTATCACAATGCTCCGCGATTGAGTGAAATTGGGCAGTGCTGCCGTTTTTGCCAGGATCTTTTGAAAATCGTCTACTCTGCTCACGCTTTATCGCCCCGTCTGCTGTTCCAAAAAACTCTCCCCGTTTGCTAACTATAGTGTACTTTTGCCCTTCTGGGCAACAGAAAAGATGGCGGGTGGCCCGGATGCTTGCTATCCGGGCGCGAAGCGCAAGAGGCCGGGCGGTGGGGCTGCAGGAAACGGGAGTCCGTTGTCTATTTCCAAATGAGCTGCCTGCTTCCAGATCGACTGTCTATTTCCAGATCAGCGCCTGCGCCGCCGCCTGGGCGATCTGGATGAGGTAATTGGGGAAAAAGCCCCCGACCACGATCACGGCGATGCACGTTCCCGCGAGCAGCCTTATCGGGAAGGAGACGTCGAGCGCGGGCGGTTCTTCTTTGGGCTCAAGGAGGTAGGCCGCCTTTATTACGAGCAGGTAGTAATAAAGCGAGATGACCACGTTTATCATGGCAATGATCACCAGCGTTACATAGCCCTTCTCGATTGCCGCCACGAAAACCAGGAATTTCCCGGTAAAACCGATGGTCGGAGGGACCCCGGCCAGGCTGAATAGCGACACCATGAGCGCCAGCGCCAGGATCGGCGATCTGCGGTGCAGGCCCGCCAACTCCTCGATTTGAAGATTCCTGCCGTCCGTTGCCAATTCCACCACGACCAGAAAAGCGGTAAATTTCATTATAAGCAGGGCGAGGGCGTAGAAGATCGTCCCGGACCAGCCCGCCGGGCTCAGGGCCAGGACCCCAATCAGCACGTAGCCGGAGTGGGCGATGGTCGAAAACGCCAGCAGGCGCTTGATGTCTTTTTGAACGATTGCCGCAAGATTTCCAAGGGTCATCGAGACGATGGAAAGCGCCACCAGCACGTGGACCAGGTAGGCGCTGCCCTGCCCCGCAAACGCCGTCAGCCGCAGGATTACCGCTATCGCCGCCACCTTGGACGCCGTGGCGATATAGGCCGCGACCGGGTTCGACGCCCCCTGGTAGGTGTCGGGCGCCCAGAAATGGAAGGGGAAGACGGCCAGTTTGAAAAACAGCCCGCCAAGCGTAAAGAGCAATCCGATGATGACGGCCGGGTGGTCGATCATTGCCGGCAGCACCCGCGCCATCTCGGTCAGGTAGGTCGCCCGCGCCGACGAGTAGATCAGGGCCATCCCGAAAAGCATGATCGCCGAGGAGAAAGTCCCCACGAGGAAATATTTTATGCCCGCCTCGAGCCCCAGGTCCCGGTCCCTTCGCAGCGCGACCAGGATGTAGAGCGAATAGCTCGACAATTCCAGCGACACGTAGATCGAGAGCAGGTGGTTCGCGCTCACCAGGAGCATCAGGGCCAGGGTGCACGTAAGGAGCAGGAAATAAAAATCCTGGACGCGGCGCTCCCTGATGTCCGCAAGGCCGCCGCATATCGACACGATGAGAAACAGGCCAAGGGAGAGCATCACCTTGAAGACTTGCGAGAATAGGTCCGCCCTATAGGCCTGGATGAAAAGATACCCGTCCGCCCAAACCGATGCCGTACAGACCAGCACCCCGACGGAGGCCAGGACGAGGGCCGTCAGGCGCTCGCGCCCCGGGTCGGGCTTCGAGACAAAAGAGAGCATCAAAAACCACAGCGCGGCGGCAAGGTAATATATTTCGGGGGCGGCGATCATCCAGTTCATCGCGGCAATCCGTTCATGAAGGGCACCGATGCGGTTTGAATGACGTTGAACAGAAGCGAGGGGTAGAGGCCGAAAACCAGCAGGACCGCCGCCAGGATCATTCTCGGAATGCCCAGGGAAAAGGGCAC
This sequence comes from Syntrophobacteraceae bacterium, assembly GCA_049300095.1. Lineage (GTDB taxonomy): Bacteria > Desulfobacterota > Syntrophobacteria > Syntrophobacterales > Syntrophobacteraceae > SbD1. The sequence continues at coordinate 4,680 of JBAQYM010000304.1, read as the reverse complement.
ATCCGCCAGTTGCGAGTAGCGCTCGTTTTTCGGGCCGTAGAAGGTCCGCTGCACCACGCGAAGCATGAATAGGGCGGTGACGGCCAGGGCGAGCACCGCCGTGACGCCGAGCGCGGGGTAGGTCTTGAAGGCCGCGATGAAGACCAGCAGCTCGCCCCAGAAATTCGCAAGACCCGGAACACCGATCCCCGCAAGCGCCGCCACGATGAAATAGCCGGAGGCAACCGGCATGATCTTGCTCAGCCCGCCAAGCTCGGGGATGAGTTTCGTGTGGGTGCGGTCATAGATATAGCCGACCGAGGAAAAGAGGAGCGCGGTCATGATGCCGTGCGCAAACATCTGGAAAACGGCCCCGTTCAGCCCCTCGACGGTAACGGTGGAAAGCCCCAGTCCCACGATCCCCATGTGCGATACGCTCGAATACCCGATCACGTACTTCAGGTCGGTTTGCCGCAACCCGACAAGCGCCCCGTAGATGATGCCGACCGCGGCGAGGACCGCCATCAGCGGCGCCCAGTACGCCCACCCGACCGGGCAGAGCATGATCGCGAGGCGCAGCACCCCGAACGAGCCGATCTTCATCAAGACGCCCGCGTGCACCATGCTCACCCCATGCGGGGCGGCGACGTGGCCGACCGGGGACCAGGTGTGAAAAGGCCACACGCCGGCCAGGATTCCGAACCCCAGGAAGAGCAGGAGGAAAGCGAATTTCTGCTCGCCCGGCCCGAAAACCCCCGACTGCATCAACGGAACGATACCGAAGGTGTTAAGGCCCGACTTCGCGTAGAGAAAAATCATGGCGGGCAAAATCAGGGCGCTTCCCGCAAGCAGGTAGAGGGTGAGCTTCATCGCCCCGTATTCCTTGCGCGTCGTGCCCCAGACGGCGATCAGCAGGTACATGGGAAAAAGCGACACGTCGTACCAGACGAAAATGAAGAAGAGGTCCAGGCTCATGAAAAGCCCGAATACTCCGGTCACCAGCAGGAAGTAGAGCGCGTAAAATTCCTTCACCCTCGTTTCCAGCTCCCACATGGTGAGCACGCCGGTAAAGAAGACGATCCCCGTGAGGAGGAGGTTCGGCAGGCTGAAACCGTCAACGCCGTTGATATAGTGGATGCCGAGCGACGGGACCCACGGCACGTTCTCGACAAATTGGAAGCCTCCCATGCCCCTGTCGTAGGCGCAAAACAGGAAGACGGAAATAACCAGGGTGAGGCCCGAGCAAACGGCGCTCACCCGCTTTATCAGTCCCCCGCGCTCCGCCGGAATGAGGACGATAGCCAGCAGCCCCGCCACGCAGCTTACGAGAATGGCGGAAAGGTACGGGAAGTTGGCAGGCTCCATGTGCATCGGTAAGAAATCCTTCAAAAACTATTCACCGCAGAGATCGCAGAGATCGCGGAGAAAAAGACAGGGAGGAAATCAAAGGCAATTAATCGCCTTCCCTGTTTATTCCAAGTTTTTTCCTCAGTTTTTCCTCTGCGCCCTCTGCGTTCTCCGCGGTGAATGCTTTTTAAATTTCCCGGAAAAAAAAGCAGAGCGCCAGGAAGACCATCACCGCAAAGATCGCCAGCATCCTGTACTGGATCATCCCCGTCTGCAAAACAGCCGTTATCCGGCCGCTTTCGACCGTGCCCCGGCACAGCTCGTCGATGCTTCCGTCTATGACCTTGTCGTCATTTTTCCAGCACAGCCAGGATATGCCCCTGTCCAGGACGCGGTCGACGATCCACCGGTAGGCGTGATCGATATACCACCGCTCGGAAAAGAGGCGGTAGAGAGGCGGAACCCGTTCCACAAAACCGATTTGCTTTGCCCCGGGCCGCCCGAATTCCAGGTACGCCAGCAGCACGCCGAAAGCGGCAAGACCGAGCGCGGCCGTGTGCGCCCACGCGAGGCCTTCCCTTTCGCTAACATCTATGACGATGCGCCCGGCGAGAAAATCCTTTAGCGGACCTTCAAGAAATCCCAAAAGAACCGTGACGGAGGCGAGGATTATCAGCGGCAACGCCATGGCCCAGTCGTGGGCATCGTGGCCGGAAATCGGCTGGCGCGGGTCCGGGTCCGGTCCAGGTCCGGTCGGGAGGGCGGCCCCGTGACCCGTCTCGGCTGCCGCCTCGCCGCCTTGCGGGAACAGGAGGGCAAATATCACACGGAAGGTATAGTACGCCGTCAGAAACACCCCGAGCAGGCCCGCCGCGAGCCATACCGGATTGGGCAGGCCGGCCAGCGCCCCCAGGACCGCCTCCTTGCTGATGCCGCCCGAGAGCGGTGGGAACCCCGAAAGCGCCGCCGCCGCGATAACGATGGAAATTGTGGGGACCTTGAGCCTCTTGCACCCGGATCGCCCGAGATCGAAAATGTCGTTTGTCCCGTAGTAGTGGATGAAGACCCCGGAGCACAGGAAGAGCAGCGCCTTGAACCCGGCATGGGTGGTCAGGTGAAACACCCCGGCGAAGTATCCGCCCGCCGCCAGCGCCATGATCATGAGGCCGAGCTGGCTGATGGTCGAGTAGGCCCAGACCTGTTTGATGTCCCGGCTGACCATGGCCATCGTCGAGGCGAGGAGCATGCTGATGGCGCCGACGGCGAGAAAGACGCTCATGGCGGTCGGCGACAGGCTGAAAAAGGGAAAAAGCCGCGCAAAAAGGTAGACGCCCGCCGCGACCATCGTGGCCGAGTGCAGCAGCGCGCTGACCGGCGTGGGGCCCTCCATCGCGTCCGGCAGCCACGTAAGCAACGGAAACTGCGCGCTCTTGCCGACGATCCCGCCGAAAATGAGCAGCGCGGACAGGGTGAGGATTTCCGGCGGGACGCGCTCGGCCGTTGCCGGGCCGTTGAGTTCGAGGATGCCGAGATTTCCCATGTGCATCAATATGACAAGCAATCCGATAAAAAACGCCACATCGCCCGCGCGGGTCATGACGAAGGCCTTCTTGCCGGCCTGTGTGGCGCTGAATTTTTCGTACCAGAATCCGATGAGCAGGTACGACGAGAGCCCGACCAGCTCCCAGAAGACATAGAGCTGGAGAATTGTCGGCGATACGGTAAGGCTCAGCATCGCCCAGGCAAAGAGCGACATGAAGGCGTAGTAGCGCGAAAAACCCGGGTCCCCGGCCATGTAGCCTAGGGAATAGATCTGGACGAGCAGGCAGATTGAGGCCACGATCATCAGCATCCAGAGGCTGAGTTGATCGGCCAGGAATCCGAACGGAATATCCACGCCGCTCGATGCCAGCAGGCGCGTGGAAAACTCGACCGGCCCCGCCATTTTCCAGTGCAGCCCCAGCAGGAGCGCGGAGCAGGCAAAGGATACCCCGACCGCGCCGATGGACAGCTTCGCGGAAAGTCCCGGCCTCGACCGCGTAAAGATCATGATGAGCAAGAATGCGGCAAACGGCGGAAATGTCGCCAATATGAGCGCCGGTAGCGTCGCGTATGCAGCCATCAGTTCCCTCGTGGATAGTGGATCTTTTTCACCGCGGAGGCGCAGAGAACGCAGAGAAAAAGACAGGGAGGAAATAATAGGCAATGAATCATTTTCCGTATTCCTTCCAATTTCATTTCCTCGGTTTTTCCTCTGCGCCCTCTGCGTCTCTGCGGTGAAATGTCCCTTTTACTTCAATATGGTGTATGTCCCAGGATCGAACGACCCCGTGCGCCGGAAGGCGTACACGATGATCGCCAGCCCGACGGACACCTCGGTTGCCGCGACCGCCAGGATAAAGAGCACGAAGGTCTGGCCCTCCAGGTCCCGCCAGCGCAGGGCGGCCGCCACAAAGGCGATGGATGCGGCATTGAGCATGATCTCGATCCCGAGCACGATCATGATGAGATTTCGCCGCGCAACCGCGCAGAATATGCCCAGGCCGAAAAGAATTCCGGCAAGCAGCAGGGTATGGCTGAACGGCGCGATCATGCTTCATCCCCCGTCCGGTTTTTGTCCCCGCCCCTCCCCAGGTGCAGCGCCCCGATGAGGGCGAGCAGGAGAAGAAGCGAAATCACCTCGATTGAAAACCAGTGCTCCCGGAGAACATAGAGGGCAAATGCTCTCGGCGTGGCCAGAAACATGCCCAGGCCTGCCTCTGTGCCCGGTGTTCCGAATATCATGAGGAAGGCGACCGCCAGGTAGATCGTTCCGAAAATCGCGGCGGGGACCCATTGCCTCAAGGGAAACAGGATTTCTTCGGGGGCCTCCACCTTGATCATCATGACAACGAACAGGAAGAGGACCATTATCGCCCCCGCGTAGATGATCACCTCGAGGGCCGCCAGAAGAGGCGCTCCGAACAGGTAGAAAAGCATTGCGGTGCCGAAAAAGGAAAAGATGAGGTAGACCACCGCGTGCACCATGTTTCGCCGCGTGACGGCAACCGCCGTCGCCGCGACGACCACCGCGGCAATGAGATAGAAAAAGAACCCGTAGAGTGTCATAACGCCTCAGATTCCTCGCTCACGCTCGGAATGACAAATTTAGGGATGCAGCCCGGTGTTCCCTCGTTCCCACGCTGGAGGGGCTGTTGCCCAAACCCGGATCCTTTCACGGGTGTGGATCCAAACCAAATACATTCGAGATGGTCAGCCCCTGCCATTCCGGCAGTCCGGGCGGGGATCAACCCCGCCCCTACGGTTGAACGATGGCGTCAGGTTGCGTTGACATCCGTAGGGGCGGGGTTGATC
>JBAQYM010000303.1:0-3692 GCA_049300095.1 Syntrophobacteraceae bacterium | reverse complement strand
TTAACGTACCCTGTTTTGTCATTTCGACCGGAGGGAGAAATCTTGTTTGTTCCGCACCACGGAAAGATTTCTCCCTCCGGTCGAAATGACAATATGCTCAAGCGATTCGTTAAGGCAACAGCATTGGGGACGAAGGGAGTCGATGCCGCATGACATCAGACGGGTAACAGCGGAATGTCCGGGGTTGACAAGACATCGGATACCACTTGGCTGTCAGACATTAACGGGCTGTTGCCCAGGTCAACTGTGGTAAAACCGTAACGCACTCACTGTTAAGCCCGGGATCCAAGGACCGTCATTCCCGCGGCGTTTTTGGGCGGGAATCCAGCGTCTTTCCAGACAGTTGCAGGAACAAAAACGCTGGATTCCCGCCAAAGGACACTGGATTCCCGCCCAAAGACGCTGCGGGAATGACGGTTTTAGGGTTCGCCGCCCGGACCTAAAGTATAACAATTCGTCGTACCTTGACTTCGGCAACAGCCCCTTATACCAATCTGCGTTCAAGACACGCCCAAGTCGATGGGTTTCGCTCCGCTCCACCCATCCTACACTCCGTTCCCAACTGCGTTAATATGTAGGATGGGTGGAGCGGAGCGAAGCCCATCACAGCAATCTTGAACGCAAATCGATATTAAACAATGTCATTTCGAGCGGCAGCGAGAAATCTTGTCCGTGCAAAACCTCGCCGACGCTCACAATGACACGCGTATGACGGCAAATCGGCATGGCCGGGCGCGGGCCGAGATTCCCTGCCGGCGTTCGCAATGACGTTCCCGTGAATGCAACGCGGCATGAGAGCGGGCGGGAAGCAAAAAAGAACCGGCGGGGCCCTTTTGGACCCCGCCGGGGCGAGTCAGTGACCTTTCAGATTCTTTCCACGGGCAACCGAACGTTCGGTATTAGCCCAGGTAGAAACCGGTCGGGTCGATATTGCGAAGAATCGTGATTTCCTCTTCCGTCGGAGGCTCGGTCTCTTTCACATTCGGCGAAATCTTGAGATCGAAGGAGCAGTTCGCCTTCACCTTTTCAACCGACTGGCCGGGATAGTACTCTGCAAGATACATCTCGCAGGTCTTCTCGTCGAACTTGTAGACGCCCATCGTGCTGACCACGACCGAGGGCCCGCCGCCGATCATGCCGAGCTTCTCGCGGGCGCCGGGGCCGGTGAGGAAGCCGGGGGTCGTCAGGTAGTCGACTTTTTCGACGAACTTCTTCGGGTCCTGCGGCATGATTGCAAGCACGCGCTTGCCCGAGGTCGCCATGTCGTTCGCGCCGCCGCTTCCGGCAAAGTAGGTGAACGACTCGGGCTTGCTCCAGTCGCCAACACCGGTGGAATTGATGTTGCCGTACTTGTCGATCTGGGCGCCGCCGATGAAGGCCACGTCGACTTCGCCTCTCTGGAGGGCGGCCATCGTGGCGAGCATTCCGAAGGTGGCGTCGCCGTTGGCGAAAAGCGCCGGGTCATCGACCGTAATGGCGAGTCCCGGAGGTGCGGTTGCACGGATCGAACCGCCTTCGGTGAAAAGGATCATATTGGGAGCGTGCGTAACCATGGCAAAGCCCACAACCACCAGGGGCAGGCCCACGCCCGCGAACACCACTTCGTTGTCATTGATTTCCTTCGCGCAACGAACGACCATGAGTTCAGTCAGTTTATAATTCGTGGCATGCATGTTTTCTTCTCCTTTGCGATCTTGATTGGCCTGGCCTATGCCTTGATGTACTCGTCAGTGTACTGAGGTACGCCCTTCCAGCATGCCGGATCGTGGTAACCGTAGTCCACCACGTATTTGGGCGTGTACCCGAGAGTCGGCTTGAGCCTGTCGAGACCTTCCTGGCCGAATTTCTCAACATATTTCTTGACGTATGCGTTCTGGTCAGCGCAGCCGTATACCCATTCGTCCAGGAATTTCGGGAGAAGTTCGGCATTTCTTTCATACTTGCCCTGATACTGGCTGAACCGGATATCGAGGCCGTAATAGCCGCGGCATGCCGAGGGATGGGCCCCATACGGACAATGCACGACGGCGAGGGTCTTGAAGTAAGGCACCACGGTGCGGTCGGGGTCGGCCCTGGTCATTTCCGGCTCGACTACTTCTTCGGCCGTGACGATGACGCCCCTCTTGGCTCCCATGGCCCCAAATTCGTCGGTAACACCACGGGTGCCCCAGCTCATGACGTTTCCGAGCCTGTCGGCAACCTGCGCATGAATGACGGCCACGTCGGCGCGCCATGCACGAACGACTGTAATTTCCTCATTCGAGAACGGGTCCTTGACAACCTGCAAGTCGGTGGGATTGAGCGCGAGCATGTCGGTGCCGATGTTGCCACGGACCGGAATGAAGGGAACACCAAGGAAGCCGGCGATCATCGCGCTTGTGGCCGCGAAGTTGGACACGTCGAATCTTTTCAGCACTTTGGACTGAAAGGCGCGGCGGATGGCATAGGGCGCCTTCACGTACCAGTTCATAATCCAGGCCGAATGGATTTCGCTCACGCAGCCCGCGCCCACGAGAAGGTCCAAACCGCCGCAATCCGTCGAAGACTCGATCGTGGTGAGGTTCTTCTTCTTCTGCCGGATGATTTCATGGGTAAGCGCCATGGGAACCATGATCTGGAACCCACCGTAATAAACAGTGTCTCCGTCCTGAATGTACTTTGAAACCGCTTCCTTGAGTGACATCACTTTGTCAGCAGCCATTTTTTAAAACCTCCTGTGAATTAATGAGAATTGAAATTAGTGCTGGAAACCTTCCTTGAAGCGCTCACCTCCTTGCTAGGGTTCTACATACCCTCTCTTAATCAGTTCGTTATAACAATCCCGACATAGGTAATAGACGTGAACATTTCCGCACCCTGTACCGTAGAGCTGCAAAAGAAACGTGCACCGCTCGCAACTCAGCGACATACAGCGGGTGTCGCAGAATTCGAACTCGTCCTCCGGCCTGCCGCATTGATCACAGGTCTTCTCGAACTTATCCATTCGTGTTCCGAATCCACGGAGTGAAATTACCGTGTTCCCGCAAGTCGGCGCAACACACGCCGTTCCTTTTCGGGAACAAAAGACGAGGGGAGAAATGTACAAAAGTGACGCGACAGCCAGTTAACGGGGAAAAGCCGGTTCAACTGCCATATTAGCCGGAAGAGTCCACAGAGAGAGCACGAGCGGGAGTAGAGAATGAGTTATTGATCGGAGAATAAAAATTGCTGCCTGACAGCCTGCAAATTTCGTATTTGTGATTCCCCGCACGTGATTATTCTTCGTTCTGTGCCTTTGTGTCAAGAATAAATTTGCCGCAATCCCTGTCCTCGCCTCATTTCGCCAACCGATTCAGGTTCTAACACGGAGCTATCCACAGCAATACGCTGCATTCAGTAGAAAACAGAAGCTATAATCGGTATATTCACAAAACAGGCTGGTTTATCTTTATCATTAGCCCTTCATCCCGATTTTGGTGGCATTCAAATTCATAAATTTTTCGATCCGTTTTGAAACACCTTCCTGCCGGACCCCTTTTTGCCCAGCATTGTCCGGTTAGGAACTTGCATGCGCCGGTGGCCCCGCCCTGCAAGGGCTTCATATTCCAGCCCAGGGTCAGTCGCGCGTTTCGCGGGACGCCACCCTGGGAACGGAAGGCCACAAGATTCATACCCTGAAGGGGTTACATACCGGCAAAGATGCGGGATTCGCG
>JBAQYM010000302.1:0-17919 GCA_049300095.1 Syntrophobacteraceae bacterium | reverse complement strand
CGCTCCGCTTAACCCCAATACTGTTCACTTAAGCACTCGAACCTGGGGGTGGATAACCCCCGGTTGCAGTGGCCCCTGACCTTTTTTGCGGAGGTTGTAGCTGCTCATCTTCCTCTTAACACCGCGTCGGTTGCGCCTGCCGCGGCTTGATACAACACGAACATCGAGCACCTCGTCGAGGACGGCCTCATGGAGCAACGGCAAGTCCTCAGGGGGAAGCAGCCACGAACCGTTGCAATTTGCGTCTTACAACGCGAACTGAGTGGAGAAACGAGAGTTGGTCCACATCGACATCACCCTTGAGCGCGGCTTCATGCATCAATCCCCGGATGGCGAAGTGCGCAAGCAGCAGCCCGTAGACTTCTTGGCGCACCAGTTCCGGCGTCTTGCTCCGCAGCACGATGCGAGCGCCCCGCAGGTGAGTCTTGAGCTCATCCAGAGCTGTTTCGATCTCCCATCTTTCATGGTACAGGGCCGCAAGTTCATTGGCGGGAGCTTCGGCCGGGTCCAAGATTGTCGTCAGGAGGCGATAGAGAGGCTCCGCGCCCGCAACGCCTTCGAGGGTGTATTCTATCACTCTGACCACAACTCCCTTCCTGTCCTTTTGCCTATCATAGGTCGAGCGGTAGATTTTGCTCAGATACGACCCGTCCGCCAGACGCCGGTTACAGGGCAGGTTCATGCCTGCTTTGACCCGCCACAGGAAGGCCACTCCGGGCTTGGCCGCCTGGTTCCACCGCTTGTAGGAAAAATAGTAACGGTCTGCCAAGCACAGCATGCCTTCCCGAAGAGAGCTAATCGCAAGGTCAGCCAGCCGACCTTCCCCGGTGCGGCATCCGGCAATCTGGGAACCGAACAGCACATGGGTGCCGTTTTCCACCAACGACACCAACCGGACCTGGGGGAAGCCACTGTTGCCACGGCTCGCCGTGGGCCGCCCAAATTCCTTTTCGTTCTCGTCGGTATCGGCCACATCAAGCGTGGTGCCATCTATGCTCACCACTTTCCAGGTGTGGTACCAGGCCCCCCGAGTTTGCGCCTGAGCTATTGGCGCCACCACCTCATTGTAGAGTCGCGCCAACGGCTCAGCGCCCAATCTGGTTCGCGCCTGCGAAATACCCGACCTGCCCGTGATCTTGAGCGTGTCGCCGGGGCCGAACAACCAGCGAATTCCTTCCAGAAGGCATCGCAAAACCTCCTGGTAAGACGATTGCATGTAGAGCGCCAGGGCTATGACGTAGTAAATAACCACATGGGCGGGAAGGTCCCGCTGGCGCTCGCTCGTCCGTTGGGTCTGCCTCAGGATGTCGTGCACCTTGGCCAGTGGAAACGTGGCCGCAATGACGCCGAGGCTGATGTAGTCCGTAAGACGAGACCCTTTAGGCAACTCAGCGAGTGTACGAGCCATTCTGCCTCCTCCTCTAGTTCGGGATTTTGAGGAGAAGGTACCACAAAATTGGCACTAAGTGAACAGTATTGGCCTTAAGTGAACAGTATTGCGCTTAACCCAACCTACATTTACTACATTTACTCGTGCATTGGCCCAACATCCACCATCCAGCACTACCCCGGCAACTCGATGGTGAATACCGTCCCTTTGGGTTCGTTTCCGCGCACGCGGATAAAGCCGTTGTGGTCGGCGATGATGCTCGATACGATCGCGAGCCCCAGGCCGGTCCCCTTTTCCTTGCTCGAATAATAGGGCTCGAAGACTTTGAGCCTGTTCTCGGGCGCAATCCCGTGGCCCGTGTCGACGCATTCGAGCCGGGCGATTTTGAGCACCGGGTCGTATGCAAGCCGGATAGCGACCTCCCCCTCGCTTGGCGCGATCGCATGGACGGCGTTGTCAAGAAGGTTGATTATCACCTGCCGGAACTGGTCACGGTCGAGCCGGAGCAGGGGCATCGCATCGTCTTTTTCCAGGCGGAAGGCGATGCGGCTGAAGTTGTGCCTGTAGAGGCTCAGACCCTCCTCGACTATATCTGACAGGCTGCACGGGGCGAGGCGCGCGCGGGGGAGCCGCGCAAACCTCGAAAACTCGTTTACCAGGTGTTTCATATGATCCACCTGCTGGATGATCGTCCGGGTGCATTCGTCGAAGATCGAGCCGTCCGTATCCATCATGTGGGCGTATTTTCGCCGCAACCGCTGGGCGCTTAGCTGAATGGGGGTGAGGGGGTTTTTGATCTCGTGGGCGATGCGGCGGGCGACCTCGCGCCACGCGGCCATGCGCTGGGCCTTCTCGAGTTCGGTGAAGTCGTCGAGGACCACGACGAGGCCCATGTACTGGTCTTTGTCGTCGCGGAGCACCGAGACTTTAATGAGAACCGAAATCGGCGAGCCGGCCACCTTTACCTGGGCGGGACGTTCGAGATAGGGCTGGCGGGCGTCCCGATAGGAATACGTCAGGGAGCGGATGATCTCGAGGTGCGATGCGTCAACGAACCCGCTGTAATGCTCCCCCCTTACCTCCTCGGCCTTGAGTCCGAAAATGGCTTCCGCCGACTTGTTGATCGTCGTGACGTTGCCGTCGGCATCCACGCTGACCACCCCGGCCGCGATATTTTTGAGCACGATTTCCATGTAGCGGCGGCGATCATCGAGCTCGATATTGGTGCTCTGGAGCGTCTTGTAGGCGCCGTCGAGCTTTTCCCGGCTCTCGCGCAGCTCATCGGTCATGCTGTTAAAAGACTCCATGAGCATCCCGATCTCGTCACGCCTCCCCGGTTCGAGCCGCACGTCGAGGTCCCCGTCAGCTATGCGCCGGGTTGCCGCCACCATGTTCTGAATCGGCCCCGTGAGATTTTTGGCCAGGAAGAAGCCGAACCACACGGCCGCGAACACCGCGAGGATGGTAGCGATCGAGAATGTGATGAAATGACTCTTTTTGAGCGGCTGATGGAGCATCTTGAGCTGGAGATAGTTTTCGTAGCCGCCCGTGATGGGGGCTATCTTTTGGGCAAGCTGGGCCGGGAGGAGCCGGATCGCTATCAGGGTCGCATCCGCGACGCGGCCGAGTTCCTCCTTCGGAATAATAAGCTGGACCGCCAGGGCGTCAGGCTCGCCGGGCAGAAGGTCTATGATCCTTGCCGTCGCCTCTCGCTCCTCCTGAAAACCGTTTCTGAGACGCGCCGTGTCGATTTCCGGGACCGTATTCTGCTGCGCGCTCCACCTGAGGCCGCCCGAAGAGCCGAACATGAAAAGGGCGTCGATCCTGCCGCGCAAAAGGAGCCTCTGGGATTCCTCCGCGCGGTCTTCCCCCCTGCGGTGGGCGATGAAGATCGCGGCGATCTCGGGCCTCATGGATTCGCATTCCCAGACGAGGTTTGCCCGCTCCTGTTCGATGTACTCCTTGATGAGCAGGACGGAGTTTTCGAGCGACCTCTCCATCTGAGCGCTGAACCAGTGGTCGAGGCTCGAGAAGATAAACTGGCTGGCCAGCCAGAAAAGAGGGATTGCCGGAATGAGGGTGAGTCCGACGGACGCGGCGACAAGGCGGGTCTTCAGCCTCCATCCGGGGATGTTGCGCTTGCGCTCGAAAAACAGCTTCACGATGTTTCGCAGGACGAGATATGCGAGCAGAAGCAGGAGCAGGACGTTCAGGTTGATAAAGGCAAAAACGAGCAGGTTGCCCATCAACGGAAGGTCTGAGCGGAGCTGGAAGAACCATCCTTCCAGAAAGCCGAAGCTCAGGATCAGAACGAAAGCCGCGGCTACCAGAATTCGTTCCCAGAAACGGCGCTTCCCGGTGGATGTCGATTTTTGCGGATTCATGGCCTACATCGTGAACTGCACAGCCTGCCAGTCAGTCTCGAAATCCCAGAGCGATACCCAAAAAATGATGTAGCGAAGGAAAAGCGGCAATGCGACCTTCGAGAGTTCCGCCTTGACCCTGAGGGTGTATTCGAGGTCCGTGCGAAGCCAGCATGTCTGTATCACCGGGAGATCGCTTACCGTGCTCATCCAGATTTTCGCCTGGTCGAAATCTTTGGTCACCAGTATCTTTTGGGGGTGTTCGGGCAGATGCACCTGATATTCGTTATTGAGGCGGTTGTATTTGATCGTGTGCTCGATCGCGAAATCGACAACCACGGACCTGACAAGCACCGCCGAGGGTTTCTCCAGTGCAACCAGTATTCGGAACGTGGTGGGGACGCCATTCTGAATCGCCTCTTCCATCTTGGCCGTAAAGCAGTTTTCCAATCGGAAGCTCACCGCCAGCTCTGTTCCCGACTTTTCAACGGACATGTCCACTATCTGCGCTTCGCTCGCGGCGCAGACGGCAAAGGGGAGGCAGGCGGCCATAATCGCCAAAAGAGGGCAGATCAGTATCCTTGAGAGGAAAAGTCTCATCGGCGTTCCCGTAATCTGGTTTTTTCTCCCGCTTTTGCCGCGATTCTAGCGGAGGGGGCAACCGAATACAAGTGAACAGTGAACAGCAAGCAGTGAAGAGTGAACGGTGAACGGTTTCGGCCGATAATGCGCTATTGACCCGCAAACCCGCAACGAACAGCCTCGCGCGTTTACGTGATGTCGGCCAGGATGGCCCGCTTGAGCAGGTCGCTGTCGGAAGCGGACAGGACCCCGGCCGGGGTCCCGGCCCCGGCGAGTCGCGATTCGATCCTCTCGGCAAGTCCGGAGAGAATCATCTCCAGCCGTCCGGGAGGCCGCGAAGGCGATTCCGGCTCGATCCCCGGCGCCGGCCGGGCGGCAAGCGACTCTTCGTCGCATGTCCCCCGCGGGATGTGACCGTGGAAGGCTTCGTATATGGTGGAGAACTCCATGGCCCGTTGATGGTCGCCCGAAAGAGTCGCAAATTCGGAGAGCAGCTTGAAAATGATGCTGTTTTTTCGTATTTCCGCATCAATCTCGGTCAAAATCCTCCCCGCTTCCCCGGGTTCGCCCATCTCCATGAGAGCAAGTCCGAGCAGCACGCGCGGCCTCATGTGGTCGGCGTGGTACCGCAGACCTTCGCGGCAGACCTGCTCGACTTCCTCCCACCGTCCGAGTGCGCAAAGCTCTTCGGCCAGATGCTCGAATATGCTGGACGTGGGATCGAGCTTCAGCATTTCCCTGTACGTGCGGATGGTTTCGGTGGTGTCCGGCAATTTCGCGCCTCCATGCGGGGGAATCAGTTCAAAGGGCCGTTACGAGCCGATTATGTTCACGAATCGGGCGGAAGGCAAGAGAGAAAATCAGGAGGAAAAGCATTCACCGCGGAGGACGCAGAGAGCGCAGAGAAAAACCTGGAGAAAAGCTGGAATACTTAAACCGGCCTACGGGACTGAACCGATGAATATTTCTCCTGTCTTTTCTCCGCGTTCTCTGCGTCCTCTGCGGTGAATGCTTTTCCTCATTTTGTCCCGGCTGCAAGTTCGCGGCGAAGGCGGGTTGCCGTGATGTGCGCCAGCCTCAGGGGTTCGGGCACGCGGTAGCGGCCGAGGCAGCGGGAGACGAGCTTCTTTGCGGAAGCGATGTCGCAGAGGTGGCCCGGAGAGATGTAGAGCGGCTTCACCCCGTTTCTCGAACAATAGACGAGCCCGACCTGTTCTTCGCCAAGCAGCAGCGCCCTGCTGTGCCCTTTTCTCAGGGTCGGGGGTCCGTGCTCGCCGCACAGCCTGCTCTTGGCGCAGCCCACCGTTGGAATGCCCAGGCAGAGCCCCAGGTGGGCGGCAAGGCCGAGCCTTCGCGGATGGGCTATTCCCTGCCCGTCACAAAGGAGAATGTCGGGTTTTTGTCCAAGTTTTTGGTGCGTCTCGATAAGCGGGGGCGCCTCCCGGAAGGATAGCAGCCCGGGGATGTAGGGAAAAGGCGCCTGCGAGACGATGTGGGCCGATTCGAGCAACTCGAGGCCCGGCCACCCGAAGGTGAGCATCACGGCGACGAGCCGGTCGGTTGCCTTGGAGTAGGCGATATCCGCCGCCCCGATGACCTTGAACCGGGACGGCAGCGGCTGGATGATCACCCGCCCGGCCAGTTCTTTCTGGAGGGCTATGGCCTCCCTCGGGGTCAGGTCCCAGTTGTCGCATTCCAAGGGCAATCAAACCTCTTTCCGCGTAAAACAAATCGGGCGGGCAAAAGCCCGCCCGTCACAAATCCGAAAATCACGCGCGATAATGGGCAAAATCAGGATGCTTCCCGAGCAGGCGGTAGGCTTGACCTAGTTGTTAAAGATCATAACCCCATCCCAACCCGACAATGATCACAAATGCACGAGGTCAAATCTAGAACACTACCGTTTGGGTATTTTACTCTCAAGAAATTGCCATTTGCCTCAAATAGAATGCCGTTAAGAAGCATATTCAGGCGATCAACTATTATTCCGTCAGGCGGGTTTGCACTTAGCTTAAGGTGAATATTTCCTTTACCTTCACGAATTACTATTGAACCACCTACTACTTCGACATCCCAATTGGCGCTGCTAGCCAACCATTCATTTTCAATTATTTGCAAGGACACAGCGCCTTTTGAATCACAGAACGTGCCCGATAGACGAAATGGAGCACCTTGTTCTTCTGGTGGTTCAATTTTAAACAGCGGCATCCCCCCAACTTGAATTGGGATAGGACAGTTGCTTAATAAGGCACCGCCAAACTGAAGCGTTGGATGACCATGCCCAATATCAAACACTTCTTTACTGAATCCCTGTGTCTTACACACGGGGGATTCCATGGCCTTCAACACTTTCTCTTTTGACCAAAACCTCCTCGTAACCTTGGCATGACATTGTGGACATAACAATGTCATTTTGCTCGGATCGTGCTCAGTAGCCTCTGGAAACTCAGGACTGACGTGTTCATACTCAATAATCCCTGACCCACAAATAACGCAGCCAAACCCGCACTGTTGTCGTATGGATTGCTTTACCCCGGGGGGGATTGTTCTTGGGAGTCCGTGTTTGTTCATCATAATTGGTTTCTAACCATAGGTCCTCCACACCAAACGGTATCAGGACCGGCGCGCCGACAACGGCGCCATTTCGTCTAACTGCACCGCGAAAACCCGCACGAGCGGCACACGATGCAGCCGCTTTCGTGCTCGACGGCGCCGCCGCAGTCGGGGCAGGCGCCCATCTCGTCGAAGGCCGCCGCGATATCGGTCTCCGCGCGATGGTTGAGCACCTTCGCGATGCCGTCCGAACACGAGACCACCTGCTCGCCGTTTCTCCAGGTGGGAGACGGGCACCGAATCCCGACGAGTTGCTTGATGATGGCCTCGACCTTGACGCCCGAGCGCAGGGCAAGCGAAATGAGCCGGCTCGTGGCCTCGATCTGCGAGTAGGCGCACCCGCCCGCTTTGCCCATCTGGGCGAAAACTTCGCAGAAGCCGTACTCATCCGAATTGATCGTCACGTAGAGCTTGCCGCAGCCGGTGTTTACGCGCTCGGTGATCCCGGTGGTCATATCGGGGCGCGGGCGCGGCTCGACCTGCGGGTACTGGACCTTTCTCTGGATATTGAGCACCTGCACGTCGCGGCTGCCGTCGCGGTATATCGTCAAACCCTTGCAGCCCATCTTGAAGGCCGAGATGTAGGCTTCGTAGACATCCTCGGGAGTGGCGCTGAAGGGGAAATTGATCGTCTTGCTGACGGCGTTGTCCGTGTATTTCTGGAACGCCGCCTGGATGCGGATATGCCAGTCCGGATCAACGTCGTGGGAGACCACGAAAACTTCCCGCACGTCTTCGGGGATTTCACGGAAGCTCTTGATGCTCCCTTTTTCCGCGATCCGCTTCATGAGTTCTTCCGAGTAGAACCCGCGCTCCCTGGCGACCTTCTGGAACGGCGGGTGCGCTTCCACCAGTTCCGCGCCGTCGAGCACTTTGCGCACAAAGCTGAGCGCAAAGATCGGTTCGATGCCGCTCGAACACCCGGCAATGATGCTGATGGTGCCCGTCGGGGCGATCGTGGTCGTGGTGGCGTTGCGCATATACGGGGATTCCGGCCGGTCGAAAACGGAGCCGGGATAGTTCGGGAAGTTGCCCCGCGTCTTCGCGAGGTCCGCCGAGGCGGCTTTGGACTCGTGCTGGATGTAGCCCATCACCTCTTCGGCCGTGCTCACCGCCCCTTCCGAGTTGTAGGGGATGCCGAGGGCCATCAGCAGGTCGGCAAAGCCCATCACGCCGAGGCCGATCTTGCGGTTGCTCCGCGTCAGTTCGTCGATTTTGGGGAGCGGATACTTGTTGGCTTCGATCACGTTGTCCAGAAAATGCACCACGTCCCGGACCACTTCCTTGAGGTGCGCGTAATCGATCTTACCGTCCCGGACCATATTGACCAGGTTTATCGACCCGAGATTGCAGGATTCGTAGGGCAGAAGCGGCTGCTCGCCGCACGGGTTGGTGCTCTCGATGTCCCCCACTTTCGGCGTTGGGTTGTCGCGGTTCATGGCGTCAATGAAAATGATGCCCGGTTCGCCGTTTTTCCAGGCCGACCGGACGATTTGTTCGAACACTTCCCGCGCCGGGAGACGCTCGACCTCCGCGTTCGAGCGCGGGTTGAGCAGCGCATAGTCCGTTCCGGCTTCGACCGCGCGCATGAAGTCGTCGGTCACCGCGACCGAGATGTTGAAATTGGTCATGCGGTCGTTTTCGGTCTTGCACGTGATAAACCTCTGGATATCGGGATGGTCCACCCTGAGAATGGCCATGTTGGCGCCGCGCCGGGTGCCGCCCTGCTTTATCGTCTCGGTCGCCACGTCGAATACGGACATGAAAGACACCGGGCCGCTCGCCACCCCCTGGGTCGAGAGCACCTTGTCGTTTTCCGGCCGTATCCTCGAAAAGGAAAAACCCGTCCCCCCGCCGCTTTTGTGGATCATCGCGGCATGCTTTATGGCCTCGAAAATCGAGTCTATCGAGTCCTCGATGGGGAGAACGAAGCAGGCGGAAAGCTGTCCCAGGTGGCGGCCCGCGTTCATGAGGGTCGGCGAGTTGGGCATGAAGTCGAGCGAGGTCATGAGGTTGTAGAATTTCCTCGCGGTCTCGGCAACCCGGTCGGGACCCTCGAACTTGGCGTCCGCCTCGGCGATGGCCGTTGCGACCCTCGAAAAAAGTTCCTCCGGGGTCTCGACCGGCGCGTTGTCATCGCCCTTGATGAGGTAGCGCTTTTTTAGCACTATCAATGAGTTATCTGTAAGTTTCAGGGCCTCTCCTCCAATCGGCCGCGCCGCGGCCCTTCCATCCGAGCCCGCGGTATAGTCCCCTTCAACATAGGAGGGCACAGGGAAAGCCTCCAAGTTTTCCATAAATTATATCCTTTTTCCGCTATCTTTAGAATTACAAGGAAGGAAAAAAAAGCCCCGTTTTCTGAGGGTTCATACCGGTAAAACGCGGTCCGAGTCAAAGAGTCAGGCAAAATGAAAATGATCGGATTTGGTCGAAAAGGACCGTATTCCCCCTCATTTCAGCCCTATCGCTGAAAATGACAAAATCTCTCCGCCTAGCTCACCTTAATGAATCCAAGTTCTCCAAAACGGCTCCAGCAAAGGCTTTGGAAAAGCGGAAAAAATACCTGCCGGGAAAGTTTTTTAACCACCCCTGGGGGGCGAGGGAATACGCCAATTTGATTGGAGTGGGATTACCGGGACTACGAGTGAAAAGCGAAAAAAACCGGTCCTTGTTGGGGCGGGGTGACTGTTTTGACAGAAATTTAAGAAATCTAGCCTCTTGCTCCAGCAGTTTGAGCAACCGCTGGAGCAGAGGCTTAGCGGTTATGATAAGAGTTTAATGATTCTAGCCGTTTGTTCCAGCAGCTTGAGCAACCGCTGGGCCAGATTGAGAAATTTTGCCATGGCAATTCTCCTTTCCGGCCAAGGAGGAATTGCCCCAAAATTTCTGTTTACAGACGGTCACAGGCAGAGTATTTTTTATTCCGCTACGAATAAACTCTTTTTGTGAAGGTCTGGGCGGAAACCCTCCCGGGCCTTTATTTTTGCCCATTCGCATAGGCTATTGTTCTCATACCGGTAAAACGCGGTCCGAGTCAAAGAGTCAGGCAAAATGAAAATGGTCGGATTTGGTCGAAAAGGACCGGATCTCGGCTAATTTTGGCCTTATCGCTGAAATCAGAATAATCTCTCACCCTAGCTCGTGCTAATGAATCCAAGTTCTCCAAAACGGCTCCAGCTAAGGTAAAAAAAAAGAGAGAAAAATCCGTTCCGGGAAAGTTTTTGAAAAGCCCCGGCGACCCGGCGACTTCCCGAAACGGGCGCGAACGCGCAAGACCGTTGTTTTCTTGGCAATATGCGATACGGTCTGTTATAATCGCGGGTGGTTCAAGCGCTAATGCTGTTGTCTCAAGGCGGACCAGTGACAGGAAAGGGGGACCGTTTCGATGAAAAAAACAGGAGAAAACCCGACTTTAAATCATCCGTTCCGAATTATTCCGAAGTCCCGCCCTATTATCCCGCGAAGCTTGATTCTGTAATCTGATTGACAGCTTAGTTTTTTTGCTGTTAGTATTTTCATTTATCTTCCGGTCAATGCGTGAAAAAGAGGCTGTTTTTCTGCCAGTCGGGTCTTCCGCCGGCCTCGGGCGGCATTAAGAATTCGTACAGTCCCTCAGGCGAAGGGGCGAAGCAAGGGTTGTTATGAAAATGAGAGGAGCACAAATCTTTTTCGAATGCCTGAAGAAGGAAGGTGTCGACGTCATCTTCGGATTCCCCGGGGGGGCCGTGCTCGACATCTACCATGAAATGCCCAAACATAACATCCGGCATATCCTGGTGCGCCACGAACAGGGCGCCGCGCACATGGCCGACGGTTACGCGAGGGCGAGCGGGCGCGTGGGGGTGTGCCTCGTGACTTCGGGCCCCGGCGCCACGAATACCGTCACGGGGATCGCCACCGCCAACATGGACTCGATTCCCATGGTCGTCTTTACCGGCCAGGTCCCGACTCCGCTCATCGGAGACGACGCGTTCCAGGAAGTGGACATCATAGGCATTACCCGGCCGTGCACCAAGCACAGCTACCTGGTGCGGGACGTGAACGATATGTCCAGGGTGATAAAGGAGGCCTTCTACCTGGCGCGCACGGGACGGCCCGGCCCCGTCGTGGTGGACCTGCCCAAGGACGTCGTGCAGGCGCAGGCCGATTTCAAATATCCGAAAAAGGTCGACCTTCCCGGCTACCGCCCGACCGTCGAGGCCCATTCCGGCCAGGTTAAGCGGGCCTTCGAGCTTCTCGTCAAGGCCAAAACGCCGGTCATTTTCGCCGGGGGCGGCATCATCATCTCGGATTCATCGAAGGAGCTGATCAAGCTGGCCAACCTGCTCCAGGCCCCCGTCACCTGTTCGCTCATGGGCCTTGGCGGGTTCCCGACCGCGACAGTCGACTCGAAGGGCCGCCGGCAGCCAAACCCGCTCTGGCTCGGAATGGTCGGGATGCACGGCACCTACCAGGCCAACATGGCGATATCCCGCGCGGACATCATCTTCGCGGTGGGCGTTCGCTTTGACGACCGTGTTACGGGAAAGATCAGCACCTTTGCCCCGAACGCCAAGATAGTGCACGTGGACGTGGACCCGTCGAGCATCAGCAAAAACGTCATGGTGGACGTCCCGATAGTGGGCGACTGCAAAAACGCGCTCCAGCAGCTTATCCGGCAGATCGAGGCCGAGCCGCCGGAAAGCCTTGCCGAGGCGCGCGCTCCCTGGCTTACCCAGATTGGCAAGTGGGCGACCGAACACCCGCTCACCTATGTCCAGGAAGGCGACCTGATAAAGCCGCAGTACGTCATCCAAAAAATCCACGAACTCTCGGGCGGCGACGCCATCATCACGACCGAAGTGGGCCAGCACCAGATGTGGACCGCCCAGTTCTACACTTTCGACCGCCCCCGCACCCTGCTGACCTCGGGGGGCCTCGGGACGATGGGCTACGGCTTCCCGGCCGCGATCGGCGCGCAGGTCGCCTTTCCCGATAAACTGGTTATCGACATCGCCGGCGACGGCAGCATCCAGATGAATATCCAGGAACTCTGCACGGCGGTCTGCAACGATATCCCGGTCAAGGTGGCCATTTTGAACAACCTCTACCTGGGATTGCCCCGCCAGTGGCAGGAGCTTTTCTACGAGAAGAACTACTCGGGGTCCTGCCTCGAGGGCTCACCCGATTTCGTGAAGCTCGCCGAAGCCTACGGCGCGGTCGGACTGAGGGCCACCAAGCCCGAAGAGGTCGAACCGGTCCTGCGGGAAGCCTTTTCGATAAAGAAGCCCGTCCTGATGGACTTCCTCATAGCGCGGGAAGAAGGCGTCTACCCGATAGTCCCGCCCGGAAAAAGCATCACGGAGATGCTTCTGGCCTAGGAGGAATTAAAGTGATCATCACCGAAAAGCAGCGGTACACGATAGGTATACTGGTTCAGAATGTTCCCGGCGTTCTCGCCAGGATAGTCGGGCTTTTCAGCGGACGCGGGTACAACATCGAAACGATCACCGCCGCCGAGACCCACGAACCGGGCCTCACCCGGATCACGCTCGTGACCACGGGCGACGAGCGCGTGCTCTCGCAGATCATCAAGCAGTTGAACAAGCTCATAAATATCATCAAGGTCTATGATTTCGCCGAAACCGAATTTGTGGACCGCGAAATGGCCCTCATAAAGGTCCGGGCGGAACAGGCCACGCGGGCGGAAGTGCTCCGCATAGTGGACATCTTCCGGGCGAAGGTGGTGGATGTGAGTCCGCATTACTACACGCTCGAAGTTACCGGGGCCGAAGGAAAGATCAACGCCGTATTGGAACTATTGGGCCAGATTGGAATAGTCGAGGTTGCACGTACCGGCAAGGCGGCGCTGGCACGCAGCAAGAAACATTGAAGCCGATCAAATCCAGGAGGTAAACGAATGCGAATTTTTTATGATACGGATGTGGATAAGAACGTTTTGCGCGGCAAGAAAATCGGGATCATCGGTTACGGAAGCCAGGGACATGCTCAGGCGCAGAACCTGCGTGATTCGGGCCTCCAGGTGACGGTCTCCGATCTGCCCGGCTCAGCCAACTACGACAAGGCGATCGAGGACGGATTCACCCCCGTCCTGGCTCACGAAGCCGCCCAGGCATGCGACATCGTGCAGATTCTCACCGAGGACCACGCCCAGGCGGCGCTCTACCGCAGGGACATCTCCCCCTCGATGAAGGCGGGCAAGACGTTGCTTTTTTCCCACGGCTTCAATATCCATTACGGCCAGATCGTGCCTCCCAAAGACGTCGACGTTGTGATGATCGCGCCCAAAGGCCCCGGTCATCTCGTGAGAAGCGAATACGTGCGCGGAGCGGGGGTCCCGGCCCTTGTGGCGATCCAGCAGGACGCCTCGGGCAATGCCCTCCAGACCGCGCTGGCCTATGGGGCGGGAATCGGCGCCACGCGGGCCGGCGTCATCGAAACGACTTTCAAGGAAGAGACCGAGACCGACCTTTTCGGTGAACAGGCGGTCCTGTGCGGCGGCGTGTCCGAGCTGGTCAAGGCCGGGTTCGACACGCTGGTCGAAGCGGGCTACCAGCCGGAGATCGCGTATTTCGAGTGCATGCACGAACTCAAGCTGATCGTCGACCTGTTCTACCGCGGCGGCCTCGCTTACATGAGATATTCGGTCAGCGACACCGCCGAGTACGGCGATTATTCGCGCGGAAGACGCATCATCACCGAAGAGACCCGCGCGGAAATGAGGGATATTCTTGGCGAAGTCCAGTCCGGGGAGTTCGCGCGCGAGTGGATCCTGGAAAACCAGGCGGGCCGGCCCATGTACAGGGCGAGCAAGGCGAACGAGCGGCAGCTTCTCATCGAGCAGGTCGGCGAGAAGCTGCGTTCGATGATGCCCTTTCTCGATGCGGTGAAGATGGACTAGGTCCATCCCCCGGACGGGATTGACGCGGTGCAGATGGATTAGGTCCATCCTCCGGACGGGGTTGACGCGGCATGACGGTCCGGGCGGGGATCAACCCCGCCCCTACGTCCAAATGTCGTCATCGGGCCTGCCTGAAGCGTAGGGGCGGGGTTGATCCCCGCCCGGACTGCCGGATGGGCAAGGGACGGCCGTCTCGAACATATCTGGGCTGAATCCGCACCCGGGGAACAACCTGCGAATGTGCGGAAACCTCCGTTGTGGCACGGTCTCCCATCCGTTGTGGCACGGTCTCCCGACCGCGCCACGGGTCCCGACCGAAGGTCTCCTTGGAGGCCGGTCGAAATATGCGGGAGACCTGCGGTCGCCTCGGGTGGCGCGGTCGGGAGACCACGCCACAACAGATCGGATGGCGGGCGGGTGAGCCCACCCCCGCGAATGATTGGAAACCGGTCCCGTCGGGAGTCCTGAAAAAGGTCCCGCCGATAGGGACGGTCTTGGGCGACTATAGGGACGGTCTTAAGCGCTTAAAAGAAAACGGACAACAAAGGGAGCACCTCGTTTGTCCACCAAAGATTTCCGAAAAAAACAGGGGCGCATCCCCGTAGCTTGCGAGGGGGTCCCCTTTATCGTCGCGGGGATGTTTGCCACCCTCGTCACGGCTATTCTCGGCTGGGCGGCGATTACCCTCGCGCTCCTGGCGGTGACGCTCCTGGTGGGTCACTTTTTTCGGGACCCCGAACGGGTGACCGTCGCCGGAGAAAACGATATCGTGTCCCCCGCCGACGGCAGCATCATCGAGGTCCGGAAGGTCCGGTCGTCCCGGTTTACCGACCGGCCGGCCATGAAGATCAGCATTTTCATGTCGGTTTTCGACGTGCACGTCAACCGCGCGCCCATTTCCGGAACTATCCAGGGCGTTTTCTATAAGAAGGGCCTCTTCAAGGCGGCCAATTTCGCCGAGGCGAGCGAGAAAAACGAACAAAACTGGCTGTGGATCAGGTCCGATTCCGGCCTGGACGTGGTGATCACGCAGGTTGCGGGCCTTATTGCGCGCCGGATCGTCTGCTGGCCGGTGATCGGGGACCGGGTGATCCAGGGCGAGCGGTTCGGCCTGATCCGGTTCGGGTCCCGGATGGATGTTTACGCGCCCGAGGACTGCGAAGTGCTCGTATCGCGGGGACAGCATGTTTTCGCGGGAGAAACCGTCCTATGTCGGCTGAAGTGAAAAAACGTCGTCCGCGACGCAAGAAATGGCGCCGTTTCGAGGGAGAAAACGAGGTCCACCGCGGGACATATATTTTCCCGAACCTCTTCACGACGGCGAACCTCTTCGCCGGATTTTTCGGACTCGTCAACGCGATTAACGGGGAATTCCAATGGGCCGCGCTCGCCGTCTTCGCCTCCGGCGTCTTCGATATCCTGGACGGCCAGGTGGCCCGGCTCACGCGGGCGACGAGCCGGTTCGGCGTGGAATACGACTCGCTCGCCGACCTCGTGGCCTTCGGCGTGGCCCCGGGCCTGCTGATCTTCCTCATGGCCCTGCGGCCCTACGGGCGGCTCGGATGGCTTGCCGCGTTCGTGTTCATGGCATGCGGGGCGCTACGGCTCGCGCGGTTCAACGTCCAGGTGGAAACCTCGAGCAAGAAGTATTTCGTGGGACTTCCGATCCCGGGCGGCGCGCTCATGATCGCCATAACGGTGCTGTTTCTCAACCACTGGGATATCACCCCGACCGGACCGGTTATCGGGCCCGTCCTGCTCACTTTGACCTATCTTCTCGGCTTCTGCATGGTCAGCACGATGCCGTATAACAGCTTCAAGGACATCGAGGTCATCAAGGCCAAGCCCTCGTTCGTGGTGTTCGGGGTCATCGTTTTCGTCTGCGTCGTCGCCGTAAATCCCGCCTCCGTGCTCTTCGTCATGCTTGCGGTCTATACCGCCTCGGGGCCGGTGAGATGGGTCGTGTGGCGCATAATGGGGAAAAAGGGGCCCCAGGAAACGGCCCCGGCCGCAGTCCCGCTCCCGGAAACCCGGCCCGGCGAAGATTCGCCGACCGAAGGCGCGCCCGCGTTCGAGGCCGAGCAAAAAGGTCCTCTGGATTCACAATAAAAGGTACGGTGCTATGCCCAAGACAATCAGTGAAAAAATTTTGGCCGATCATGCCGGAAAGTCCGAGGTCTTTCCGGACGAACTCGTGGAAGTAAGCGTCGATTTCGCCCTGGGTAACGACATCACCGCGCCCCTGGCAATCGAGGCGTTCCGCCGGGCCGGGGCGAAGAAGGTGTTCGACCCCGAACGGATCGGCCTCGTTCCCGACCACTTCGTCCCCAACAAGGACATCGCCTCCGCCGCCCAGGCCGCGATGCTTCGCGAGTTCGCCCGCGAGCACAAGCTGCCCTACTACTTCGAGGTGGGGAGAATGGGGATCGAGCATGCGCTGCTTCCCGAGCAGGGGCTGGTGCTGCCGGGCGACGTGGTGATCGGGGCGGACAGCCACACCTGCACCTACGGGGCCCTGGGGGCTTTCGCGACGGGTGTGGGGAGCACGGACCTCGGCGCGGCGATGATTACCGGCCGCATCTGGTTCAAGGTGCCGCCCTCGATGAAATTTGTCTTCACGGGCAAACGCAGGCCCTGGGTCGGGGGGAAGGACCTCATTTTGTACACCATCGGCAAGATCGGCGTCGACGGAGCGCGCTACCGCGCGATGGAATTTTGCGGCGAGGTGGTCGACACCCTTCCCATGTCCGACCGGCTCTCGATGTGCAACATGGCGATCGAGGCCGGGGCGAAGGTCGGGATAATCGCCCCGGACGCCATCACCGAAGAGTATGTCAACTTGCGTGCCAAACGGCCCTACAAGTTCTACCGGAGCGATCCGGGCGCAACCTACGAGTCCGTCCACGAGTGGGACGTCTCGAACCTGGAACCGATGGTGGCCATGCCGCACTCGCCGGAAAACGTCAAGCAGGTTACCGAAATCCCCGAGACCCCCATCGACCAGGTGGTGATCGGATCGTGCACCAACGGCCGCCTCGAAGACCTGAGGGCCGCGGCCGAGGTCCTTCGCGGCAGAAAAGTCGCGCGGGGGGTGCGCTGCATTATCATTCCGGCGACCCAGAAGATATACATGGAAGCGATGGAGGAGGGGCTCCTAGCGGCGTTCATCGACGCCGAGGCCGCCGTGAGCACCCCGACCTGCGGGCCGTGCCTCGGCGGGCACATGGGCATACTCGCCGCCGGGGAATCCGCCGTTGCGACCACCAACCGCAATTTTGTCGGCCGCATGGGGCACGTCGAGAGCAAGGTATACCTGAGCAACCCGGCCGTTGCCGCCGCCTCGGCCGTTCTCGGGCGCATAGCGCACCCTGGGGAGGTAGTCGGCGAATGAAAATTCTTGGAAAAGCATGGAAATTCGGAAACGACGTTGACACCGACGCCATCATACCGGCGCGGTACCTGGTTTCGAGCGACCCGAAATTTCTGGCCGAGCACTGCATGGAAGACGCCGACCCCCAGTTTGCCTCGAAGGTGAAGCCGGGCGACATCATCGCGGCCGGGAAAAACTTCGGGTGCGGGTCCTCGCGCGAGCACGCCCCGATCGCGATCAAGGCCGCCGGGGTAAGCTGCGTGGTGGCGCACAGCTTTGCTCGCATCTTCTACCGCAACGCCTTCAACATGGGGCTTCCCATCCTGGAATGCCCCGAGGCGGCCGCGCGCATCGAAGACGGAGACGAACTCGAAATTGATTTCGACGAAGGCGTGATCGTAAACCGCACCCGTAACGAAACCTACCGCGCCCACGCCATACCCCCTTTCATGCAGAAGCTGATCCAGGCGGGCGGTCTGATCGAATACGTCCGGGAGCAGATGCCCCCGCGGGACTGATTGGCCGGGGGCCGTGGCGGGGGATTTCGAGCTGTTGCGGGGTCGCGGGAGTTGCGGGGTATCGCGGGAGTTGCGACAGGCGCGGGAGTTGCGAGGTCGCGGGAGTTGCGACAGGCGCGGCAAAAACGGCGACGAGGTCTCCCCTCCCTTGGCGGGAGGGGCTGGGGGAGGGGGGTGAAAGC
>JBAQYM010000301.1:0-38634 GCA_049300095.1 Syntrophobacteraceae bacterium | reverse complement strand
CGCCCCTACGGTTGAACGATGGCGTCAGGTTGTGTTGAAACCCGTAGGGGCGGGGTTGATCCCCGCCCGGACCGCCGGAATGGCAGGGCCCTGCCATCACGAATGTATTTGGTTCGGCCCCACACCCGGGAAGGTGTCCGTGGTTTGGGCAACAGCCCCGGGAGCGTGGGAACGAGAATAATGAGAATAGAAAACTCCACCGGAGCCGAGAACCGGGCCGGCAGTCTAATTGTTAAACAAAAGCGCGGGGCCGGCATGACAATTGTTGCACACGAGCCCGGCGCCGGTTATTTCCCCGAACACTTTCCCGCCCGCATGGAAAAGCCGATCGCGGTGACGCGCCACGGGTTGCTCGAAGCACTCAGGCGGACCGCAATCATCAATACCCGTCGTCGCGGTAGTTGCACTTATCACCGTCGCAGTCCGGCATCGCGGTTGACGTATCGATCTGGGCGAACGGGTTCCCGCTCCCGTCGGGGTAATGGTATTTTGGCGAGTTCGCGGCGCCGTCAGGCAGATTGACCGTCGGGGAAAACCCGAAATCCGAGACGCTGGCCTGTAGCTGGGTGATCTGCGTTGGGGTCACCTTGATCACCATGAGGTCGAAGGACCAGATGATGTCCTTACCCCATTCGATATTCGGGTTATGGTCCAGGACGCTCTGCATGGCGCACGTGACCGTGTCGTTGGCCACCGGGAAGTGCGTGACGACCGTGAGGCGCGGAGGGGGCTTGATCTGGCTGAGGTAGTACCCGAAGGCCCCCTGCGGCGAGTGGGAGCTGTTCTGGACAGTCGTCAGCGCTTCGACGCCGGGGTCGTCAAACGGGGGAGGCGTGCTGAGGTGCTGATTCTTCATGGCCCATATCTGGGCGGGAACGACCGATTCGTGAATGAGCACGTCCACGCCCTCGCCCCCGTTGACGGCCTGGTCCCTGGAGCGGATTTCGGGCTTGGTGTCGCTCGTGTAGATCATGCTCAGGCCGTTCCACTCGAGCTTGTAGCCGATGGATCCCTTGCGGCAATGGATCACCGGAAAGTGGGTAATCTTCACTCCGGTCTTTGTGTTGTTGTAGGCGACGTTGTCTCCCGGCGTCCTGCCGTACTTCGTCCAGTCCAGTTGAATAGGGACCATGCCAAAGGCGTCGCCCCAGGGATCGTCGCTCACGGAGACGGGCTTGCACGGCAATCCCCATTTCCTCTGCATCTGGGTGCGAGTCGGGTAGCCGGGATAGCTTGTCGTCTGGAAGCTGAAGCTCTCCGTATGCCAGCGCAAGGCTTCCCGGAGGTTCTGACAGAATGCCTTGGTGCCGTCGTCGTAGTAAGGCAGGCGATTGGCGTTCGGGCCGGGGTTTGGTACGCCCGAAGGCCCGGGTCCAAAGACGTAGAGGGGCGACTTGCGGTCCGCGGAGGGTCCGAAGCAGTAGATGTGGGTCAGGTCGCTCATGTGGTCGCCGTGCAAATGGGCCAGGAAGATCTTGTCCATCCTGCCGAACCCGACGTTCATGGCGCCGTAATTGGCGCACACCCCGGAGCCGCAATCGAAGACGAACTGGTCCAGGGGCCTCTCATTTTTTTTGTCCCAGCCCACCTCGACAAAGACGCTCATCATCTGCTGCGCCCGGCGCACGGGAGGGATGCATGACCCCATGAACGTGATCCGCATCTCATCTTTGCCCAGTGGCGCGATGGTCGTCTTTGTGGACTGGTCGTACGGGTGGAACAGATCCAGCGACTTGAAGTATGAATACTGCTGCGTGTCGGAGGGGTCGCCGGTCCATGTGCACGTCGGCCCTTCGGGGCAGTCGCACGTTTGGTCCGCATGAATTTTGCCCGCTCCGAGACCGATCATCGCGCCCCCGACGGCCAGCCCTCCCAAAGCCAAACCCGAAAGTTTCAACGCCTCTCTTCTTGTTACTCCCTTTGCCATGGCAGTCCTCCCATAAAGGAATGTCTTTATCCCATAAGCTTGTCACGAGCCTGGCCCGCCCTCAAGCCGGGAAATACCTCGAGGACTCAAAAACCCGGAAAAGATCCTCTCCTCAATACCGCGGGGGGGGTCCGGTCCAGCGCGGCGCGACACCACATCGCATCCTCCGAGCAGTGTATTTGAAGACCTGAAGATGTCAATCAAATATTGCCGGAAGAAGAGGCTGGTACAGGCATTGCCGCAATCAGGCAAACATGGGCGACCTCATATATACACCTTAAGCGATTTGTCATGCGATCAAACAGGCAAGGACGAGAGGGCGGGCCGGAAAGCCCACCCCACGATTAAGGCCGCCGGGTGGGCACCGGTCCGCGTGATTTTGCTTCCAAACCACTCGAAGCCCGTTTTATACTCGGCGCCGGCATGAGTCGCCACACGAAACTTTTCGATCATAGCCGGCCGCCATCCTGACACCACGGGTCCGCCCCTACTCTCCCCGGCAAATGGGCGAGCGCCCGCGGCGGCCCATCCGGGTGGGAACCAACTGGATTTTTACGATGGGAAGCAGCGCCCCG
This sequence comes from Syntrophobacteraceae bacterium, assembly GCA_049300095.1. Taxonomy (GTDB): domain Bacteria; phylum Desulfobacterota; class Syntrophobacteria; order Syntrophobacterales; family Syntrophobacteraceae; genus SbD1. Next base: position 36,132 of record JBAQYM010000301.1, on the reverse strand, counting down.
AGGCATTGGATCATCCTCTCCTATTTCGCCAACATTGACGGCAAGGCCGCCTCGCAGCACCTTGACGACAGGCTCCCGCACCTGCGGGCGCTCGGCGTGGAACCGCTTCTCGTATCCAGCGTATGCGGGAGGCGCAGAACGGACCTCGCCCATTTCACGGTCCCGTCGGTCGCCCCCTCGGGGGTGCGGTTTGAGCTGCGCTATCTCAGGAGGAGAAACCGGTTCCTCAAATTTGCCCTGCTGCCGCTCTATCTCGCGGTCCTGCCGTTCTATCTGCTCGAGAAGGTCATCATCAATATCGACAGCCAGTGGTCGTGGTTTCCTTCGGGGTTCCTTCGAGGATTGCGGCTGTGCAAAACTTTCAGGCCCGAGCTTGTCTATTCCACCGGAGGACCGGTCAGCGCCCATGTCGGCGCCGCCCTGCTCTCCCGTTTCGCTAAAATCCCCTGGATCGCGGAACTCCAGGACCCGTTGGTCTACGATTCTTTTCCCCGGAGCGGGACGGCGCTCAAGATCAACGCCCGGATCGAGCGCCTGATTCTCGCGAAAGCATCCGCCGTCGTTTTTCTGACCGAAGGGGCAATGGGAAAAGCGCTCAGCGGGTCGGGAATCAGTCCCTCGCGGGTTCGCATAATCCGCCCGGGGGCGGCCCCGCCCGACCTGCCGCCCGTTTCCTGGACGAAGGGGGATTTTTGCCGCTTCGCGCATTTCGGCTCCCTTGGCGGGTCGCGAAACCTGCGGGTCTTTCTCGAAGCGCTCGACACAATCTTTACCGCCGATCCCGACCTGGCAAAAATCGTGCGTTTCGACCTCTACGGCACGATGGACAAGCTTTCCCAAAAGCTCATCTCGGATTTCAAATACCCGGGCGTGGTCACGGATTTTGGCAAGGTCCCCCGCCGCGACGCCGTCCTTGCCATGCAAAAAAGCGACGTGCTGGTCATGATTCACAACCTCGACGATTTCGCCACCTACACCATCCCGGCGAAGATCTACGACTATTTCCAGGTGAACCGGCCGGTGCTCGGACTCGTCTACAGGAACCGGGGACTTCGGGAGATGCTTGTGAAATACGGCCATTTCGCGGCGGAGGCCGATTCGGTCGCGGAGACCGCCGGGTGCGTATCAGAAATTATCAAGAGATGGGGTAGCGGTGACCTGACCGGGCCGGGCTGGAGCGAATCGCCGTTTACCGTCCGGGCTGCGGTGCAGAGCCTGGTGGCCCTCTCGGAAGAGATACTCGCGAAGGGATGAAGACTTCGGGTCATAAATGGTACAGAGACCCTCAAAATCCGGACAGACACGTCATTCCGGCTTCCGCCGGAATGACGAAATCGATGTTGGCCCAGCCTTGTCCCGGCACCCAAAAACCTTTTTCAACACCCTGTGAAATGAACGGCATCCGGGTTAAACGGAGTGAAACCCAATTTCTTTCAGTCGCCTTTCCAATTTCCCGAGCAGCCGGCGGAACATAAACCTCTTTATCCATCCCCTCGGCATCAGGGATTTTACGACCCTGAGCCGGTTGGCAATCCGGTAGCGCGCATCCGGGCTCAACTCAGCACCGCCCGCATGGTCCAGGTAGCCCTCGATTACCCCTAAATGCAGGTGGCGCGGGTGGGGCCGCTTATGCGCGGAGGCGTGTTTTCTCGCGAGCTTTTCGCGGTTTTCCCGCATGAGCTTGCGGGTCGCAACCCCCGCCCCGTCAAAGGAGCCTCCGCCCCGGTGATAGACGAACACGTCCTCGACACAGACCAGCCGGTAGCCCGCCTGTCTTACGCGGATGCAATAGTCGTCGTCTTCGTAGAAGCCCACCCCGAAGTTCTCGTCGAGCGGCCCCACTTTTTCAACCACGTCCCTGCGCAGGGCGACGCAGAAGAAGATAAGCATCTCCGTATCGAATGATTCGCCCCGGCTGCGTTGCGTCCAGGCCAGCCCCTCGTTCATGATTTCTTCCGGGGTCGCGCCCGAGGTGAAGATTTTCTGTTCATTTCCAACCGAGTTCGAAACCGGACCGGTCATCCCGATGCCCGCGTCCCGCTCAAGGGGTTGCGTCAGCCCCCCGATCCAGTCCCCGGATACAAGACAGTCGCTGTTTAGCAGGACCAGATACTCTCCCGACGCGATGCGTATCCCGTCGTTATTCCCGCCGGCAAAACCGCGGTTGCGGTCGTTAAAGACGCACTTGAGCCGAGGCTCCCGCTCCATAAGCTCACTCAGCCAGGCGACGGTCCCATCCGAGGAATTGTTGTCAACCACGATGACCTCGAAATCCTCCTCGGGGCCGTGCGCAAAGATGCTCTCCAGGCAGGGGGCCGTCGTTTCACGCAGGGAATTGTAGCTGACGATAATGATGCTGGTCCTGGCCATCGGGGCTTACCGGGCTGGGGCGCAGGGGGTCTGGACCAGCCATAATTCATCGAGCATCCGGGCGAGGCCGGTTTCCCAGGCGGGGGGTGATATTCCGAATTTTTCCCTGATTTTTCGGCAATCCAGAACGGACCACATTGGCCGCGCGGCCGGGGTGGGATAGGAAGCGGTCGACACCGGAATTACCTCGACCGCCTTCAGGCGCCCTCTTTCCCGCGCCGCATCCACTATGGCTCGCGCAAAGTCGAACCAGGTGGTAACGCCGCCGCAGCAAAAGTGATACGTTCCCCATTGCACGTTTTGTGGGTCGGCGAAAATCCGGTCGGCGATCCGGACGAGGCATCCGGCGAGGTCCCTGGTCCAGGTGGGACAGCCATGCTGGTCCGAGACGACCCGCAGTTCCTCGCGCTCGCCGGCCAGCCTGAGCATGGTTTTCACGAAATTCGTACCCCTCGCTCCGTACAGCCAGGAAGTTCGCACCACAATATGTGCCGGGAGGCGCGAGCGCACGGCCTCCTCCCCTTCCCACTTGCTCCTGCCGTAGATGCTCAGGGGGTCCGCCGGATCATCTTCCCGGTAGGGACGCTCGGCCCGGCCGTTGAAGATGTAATCGGTCGAGATATGAATGAGATGGAGCCCGCGCTCGCGGCACTCGTCCGCAAGCATTCCCGGCCCGTCACGGTTCAGGGCGAAGGCGGCCTCCTGCTCCGATTCGGCCTTGTCAACCGCCGTGTAGCCGGCGCAGTTTATCACCAGGCCGGGAGCTTTCGCCCTGCCAAGCAGTGAGCGCATGCTCTCCCGATTCGTGATATCGGCAACGGATTTTGGTGGGGCCTCGACCTGGAAGCCCGCCGCCTTCAGGCCTTCCACGACTTCCCCGCCAAGCATCCCGCCGCCCCCGATGACAATGGCCCGAAAGTCGCTCAAGAGGCAGGATTCCAAAGTCGTTTCTCCTTATGGCAACACGTGCTCGGGCGCTTCCCGAGGAGGAACACGCGGCTTTACGCTTCGGCCGGCAACTCGGCGGCACGGAAATCGGCGCCACGAAGGTCCTTTTCCGACACTATCGGCCCGCTATCGAGCAAGGGCCAGTCTATCGCGAGGTCGGGGTCGTTCCACCGGATGCACCGCTCGTGTTCCGGGGCATAGAAATCGCTTGCCTTATACAGCACTTCGGTGTTGTCCGAAAGCACCAGGTACCCGTGGGCGAAATGGCCGGGGATGTAAACCTGGAGCCTGTTGGATTCTGAAATTCTTACGCCGGTCCAGCACCCGAAAGTGGGCGAGGATTTTTTGAGATCCACGGCCACGTCGAAAATCTCACCCTTTACGACCCGCACCAGTTTGGCCTGCGCATGCTTTACCTGGTAATGCAGTCCTCTGAGAACGCCCTGGCGGGACTGGGCGTGATTGTCCTGCACAAATTCGGTCGTAATTCCCAGTCCGGAAAGAGTTTTTCTGTTGTAGCTCTCGTAGAAAAAACCCCTGTCGTCGGAAAAGACCCTGGGCTCCAGCACTACTATTCCAGGGATATCAATAAAAGAAGCCTTCACCATCCACCCTCTGCTACCATATGAAATTCAAGCAAAAAGTCCGCCGCGGACGAGTGCTTTCTACCATCATCGTTTTCGAAATGAAAGCCGGATGATTCAGGCGGGACAGGCCGCGCCGTTCTCGATGGCCTTCAGCACCATTTCCGGCGTGATGTCGCTCATGCATCCCCAGTCATCGCAGGGCCTCCTTTTGTAGCACGGAGAGCAGGGCATTTCTTTTCGGATTACCGTATGAATACTTCCGTACGGGCCGGTCCGCACGGGGTTGGTGGGACCGAAAATCGCGAAGACCGGGACGTTCAGGGCGGCCGCCATATGCATCGGGCCCGTATCGGCCGAGACAAAAAACCGGGCGCGGCTTATGATCGCGGCAAGCTCTCTCAGGCCGGTCTTTCCGGCAAGAGAAATCGCGCGTCCATTCGACCCCGCCGCCATTTCGTCCGCAAGCCTCGCATCGGACGCTCCACCGACGATGACGGACGGCAGCGGGAGCCGCGAGACCAGTTCCGCGAAGTTCCGGGCCGGCCAGCTCTTGACTGCGGTCGCTGCGAACGGTGCGATCACGGCGTATTCACGGGGGAGGATGCGCAAAATATCCGGTGAGATCTCGATGGGTGGGAACGGAAAGGACGGCTCTCGCATCCGGCAGCCCACAAACTCGGCGAGTTGGATGTTCCTTTCCACCGCGTGAATTTCGGGATGAAACCCGACCCTGTATTTGTAGGTAAACCTTGCCCCCTCCCTTGCGGACTGCCAACCGACCCGTTCCGCCGATCCGGTAAAAAGCCCGATCATCGCGCTTCTGAAAAGCCCCTGGAGGTCGATCACGATGTCGTATCTTTCCCGCCTGAGGCCCCGTGCGAGTGTTCGCAGGTCGCCCAAGGTCGCCCATGCGTTCCGCGCCTTCTTCCACGCATTCTTGTCGATGACCCAGAGCCTGCGGATCATGGGATGGTCTTCGAGTATCTCGTGAAACCCCCTGGCCACGACCCAGTCGATCCCGGCCCCGGGGAAGTCCTCGTAGAGCATCGCCAGCACCTGGAGCGCGTGGATGATATCGCCAAGAGAACTCGGCTTGATGATAAGGATTTTCGGGGGACCGACGGGCGGCTTGAAGCGGTTTGTCATTTCAGATCGTCCAGGATACGCGCGGCGGCATCGAGCACTGCCTCCACATTAATTTCGAGCATGCACCGGTGATGGCCCTTCGGACATTGCCGCTCCAGGCAGGGCGCGCACTCGACTTCCTTGCGCACTATCATGAAATTCGAGCATGCGGGCGAGGTGGTCGTGTGGTCGGTGGGACCAAAAAGCGCCACAATCGGCCGGTCGAAGGCCGCCGCGACGTGCATGGGCCCGGAATCGTTGGTCACCACCAGGTCTGCTTCGCAAAGATATGCCATCATTTCGCGCACCGAGGTCTTTCCGATGAGGTTCAGGGGGCGGGAGCGCATCGCGTTCTCGATATCGAAGCCGATCCGCGCCTCGCCTGCCCCGCCCAGAAGAAGCACCCCGAAGCCGTATCTCGAGGCCAGGGCGTCCGCAACGGCGGCAAATCTTTCCGGATACCATCTCTTGGCGGACCCGTAGGCCGCTCCGGGATTGACGGCCACCCACCGGCGGCCGCCAAGCGCCTGCCGCGCGCGATTTTTTTCCTCACCGGTGCAAAAAAGGCAAAGCCTTTGTTCGTTGGTTGAAATCCCGAGCACTTGCAGCAGGTTCATATAATATCGCGTCTGATGGAGCCGCGGGATTTCCCCGCTCACCGGGACGGCGTGCGTGAGGAGCGGGCCGCGCCAGTCCGTACTATAGCCGGCCCGCTTGCCTATGCGGGCGAGCCGCGCGATTATCGCCGCCTCGATCGCGTTCTGGAAAAGAATCGCCAGATCGAACCGCTCCCGGGAAAGGTCTTCGCAGAAGCGCAAAAGCCCCCGCAATCCCCGGTGCGGCCCCTTTTTGTCATAAACTATCACACGGTCGCAGGACGGATGCGGGGTCATTAGCTCCGCAACCACCGGGTTGGCGGCCAGGACGATCTCCGCTTTCGGAAATGCGGACCGAAGCGCCCCGAGGGCCGGGGTCGTCATCACCGCATCCCCGATCCAGTTGGTCGCGCGGACCAGTATCTTCCGGATATTTCCGGTATCGAGATCGCGCATTCTTTTCCCGGCGGCTCACATGGTCCCGACTACTTCAGAAGGACCCACTTGCCGTTTTCCACCTTTACCATCACCATCGAGTCGGTCTGGAGCCCGTTGTGGTCCTCGGGGGTGAGGGTGTAAATGCCGCTCACGCCGATGTAGTTCTTCGTCTGTTCGAGGGCGTCCCTGAGCTTGTCGGGCTGGGCGCCGCCCTGCTTTATCGCGTTCGCCACCATGTAGATAGCGTCCCAGGCGTAACCCGAATGGGTGTTCACCGGATACTGCTTATCGAACTTGTATTCGTCTTTGTAAAGCCTGATAAACTCGCTGATCACCTTCTTTTGCGGGTCGCTTTCGGGCAACTGGTCCACCACCATCACTTTGGTGGACGGCATAATGGTGCCGTTTGCGGCCTCACCCGCAAGCTCGACGTACTTGGGGTCCGGCTGACCGTGGCACTGGTAGAGAGGGATGGCAATGCCGAGCTGCTTCACATTTTTCGCAACGCGCGCGCCCGCCGGCCCGATTGTCCAGCATATCACGCCCTGCGCCCCGCTCGCCTTTATCTTAAGAAGCTGCGGAGTCATGTCCGTATCCGTTGCCGCAAACGATTCGCGTGCGACGATCTCGAGCCCGAATTGGCCGGCGAGTTGGTCAAGCGAGGCCAGGCCGTCTTTTCCGAACCCGTCGCTTGCCGTCAGCAGCGCGATTTTCTTCTGATTCTGGGACTGTATATATTCATAGAGTTTCTTCACGGCAACGGAGGTCCTCTGCGGGGTCTTGAAGGTCCAGGTGAAGGGGCCGAATTTTCCGCCCGCGATCACGGGATCTCCGCCTATGGTCATGACAATCGGCACATGTGCGGAAGTTTCGATGTAGGGCTTGACCGCCATTCCTTCGTCGGTTCGCGTCGGGCCAATGAGGGCGACCACCTTGCCCTCTTCCACCAGCCGCTTGGCTTCCATCAGGGCCCTGGTCGGATCGCTTTCGGTATTCCCGGTTTCGAGCTTGATCCGCCGGCCGCCGACCCCGCCCTCCTTGTTGATCTTGTCAACGACCATCTGCGCCACCAGCCTGGTCGGCTCGCCGATCGAAGAAGCCGGACCCGAGAGGGCGAAAAACGCGCCTATCTTGACCGGCTCCTGCGCGCAGGCCCCAACGGGGGCCAGAACCAGCAGCAGCGCCGAAAGCATGAGGACCGCATTCCCGACGGAAAATCCCGATCTCATCTTTTCCCTCCTTTTTTGTCCGTTGTGGGGCAGGCTTTCCAGCCTGCCATTTTCAGTCCGCCCGTCCAACTGCAGGCAGCCTGGAAGGGGCTGTTGCCCAAACGCGAAAGTCGCGACAGGTGTGGCCAAAACAGGGCGGAGGTCTCCCCTCCCTTGGCGGGAGGGGCTGGGGGAGGGGGTCGTAAGCGCGCGACATTTTGACACCCTCCCCTATCCCCTCCCGTCGCGGGGAGGGGAATTCACGTCCGGCTCGATAGTCGCGCAGCTTGAATATTTCTTTGCGCAACAGCCCGGGAAAGCTCGGACCCTCAGTCGCCCGTCCTGTGGTCGAACACCCGTTTGCTCTTGCGCTCCGTTCTCGGCAGGGTCCCATATTCGACTATCTCGACATTTGCCCTTACCATGATCTGCCTGCGAAACTCCGCGGTAATGTCCTCGGCGAGCCGCTTTTCCGCGTCGGGCGAATCGGCCCCGAACCCCTCGACCTTGACCAGCAGGACGTCCCGGCCGTCCTCCCTCCGAAAAAGGTGTACCTGGTACTCGCTGCCCACCCCCGGAATCTGTGACAGGACGTGGTCGATCTGCCCCGGATAGATATTGACCGCGCGGAAGATGAACATATCGTCGGACCTTCCCAGGATGTGGTCGTGGCGCGGCAGAAGGTTCCCGCAGGGGCACGGCTCCGGGATGAAGCGCGTGAGGTCGCGCGTGCGGTATCGGATAAGGGGCGAGCCCTCTTTTCTAAGAGTGGTCACCACCATCTCGCCGATCTCGCCGGGGAGCACGGGTTCGAGCGTCTCGGGATTCAGGATCTCGAGGATGTAATAGTCCGCCCAGTAGTGCACCCCGTCGTGGGCAAAGCATTCGAGGCCGGTGCCCGGGCCGTAGAGTTCCGTCAGGCCCGGAATGTCGAAAAGGTGCTCGGCCCCGGTTATCTCCTGAATTCTGCGGCGCATCCGCTTGCTGTGCCGCTCGGCCCCGAAGATGAATTTCTTCAGGGCGAGCCGGTCCTGGAGCCCCCGGCGCTCGATTTCCTCGACAATTAAGAGCGCCATCGACGCGGTCGAGCAAAAAACGGTGCTCTGCATGTCTTCGAGCAACTGGCAGTGCATTTCGGTGTTGGCCGCCCCGACGGGGACGGCCATCGCGCCGAATCGCTCGCACCCGAGCTGAAACCCGACCCCTGCCGTCCACAGTCCGTATCCCACCGCGATCTGCACCCTGTCGGTCACGGAAAGCCGCGCCATCTCATAGCAGCGGGCGAACATATTTGCCCAGTCGTCGATGTCTTTTTGCGTGTAGCAAAGGACTTTGCGCTTGCCGGTTGTCCCCGACGAGGCATGAATGCGCACGATTTTTTCAAACGGGACCGCCCGGAGCGGAAACGGGTAATCCTCGCGAAGGTCCTGGGCGGTGGTCAGCGGAAGCCTTCGCAAATCGTCAAGCGAGTTGATCCGCGCCGGAACGACGCGCGCGTTATCCAGCTTTTTTCGGTAAAAGGGGGAGTTGTCGTATGCGTGGGAAACGGTCCACTTGAGGCCCTCGAGCTGAAGGGCGGGCAAATCTTTTAGAGATGCCGGGACCGGCATGAAGGAAGTGCTCATGTCTTGACTGCTCCTCTTGATTCCGCGTATCGCGACCCACTCCGGAACTCCCGGTGAAGCGGGGGGAAGTACGGCAAAAACGGCTGATTCGAGGCTTACGGGCGAGTTAGCGCCAGCGATGCAACACTCTCCATATCATAAACGAGGGAAAATTCCATACAAACAAAGCGATTTCCGGCGGGCGGCCGTAAGCGTTCACCGCAGAGACGCAGAGTGCGCAGAGACAAGAAAACAAGGCAGGATGTCAGATATCAGGCGTCAATTCGAAAAACCGGGGATGATGCCCGGCACATGATGCTTCATCCCGGTGTTTTCTCCGCGTCCTCTGCGTCTCCGCGGTGAACGCTTACGGGCGGCCGACGCTTACGGGGCGTGGGGGTTCCATACACGGCATCAAAGGCGGTTGCGAAATGCGGGAGATGTGTACGCTGGGAAAAGTTTCACCGTTTGCTCTCGGGACGGACCGAGCAACAAAAAGGTTCGGCCCCGGGAAGTGGATTCCCGGAGCCTTGTTGCGTATGGCTTTCTCGGAGCCGGGTGTGAGATCATCGGGCGCTCCGGCTTTAGCCCGGCGCATCCGGAAGGGGGCGGACCCTCCATGCCCCTTCCGGATGCCTGTCAGTTAATTGGCAGCGCTGAAATTGTGACAACGGGAACAATCATAACCCTCCCGGACATGCCGCGGATGAACGGCGCTGAACGAATAGTTTTCCGAGTCATGGCAGCTCGAGCACAGCGAATTGATCGTCTGACCCGTCTTGATCGTGTATCCGAGAGTTTTTAACGGGACCTTGGGAGTAGTCGTTCCATGACAGGTCGTACAGGCATTGTTATAGCCGAGCGCGCTCTCTTTTGGAGACACCTCGTGGAACAGGCCCATCCAGCGTTCCGTCTTCTGGTAAGTGTAAGGATTGCGCGGCCAACCGACCCCATCCTGTCCCAGGGGAACGGCGTTGACAAGATCGCCCTGCATGTAGAACTGACTGATCTTTAGCGGAAGGAGTCTCTTGGACACCATGTCTATCGGCTGGAGGGCCGTGTGGTACTTGAACGCGTAAATCTTTGCGCCGGCAACGGCAGCCGAGGCCACGGCGGGTCCCGCCATATAGACGGTGCCGTTCGAAGTCAGCTTGGAGGCGGCGCCGAACTTATAGAAGGTTGACTTGCCGCTCCACCACCCGTATTGCGGCGTAACTTTCGCCTTCATCGTCCTGTGAGGATCGTAGAGCCCGGTCGTGGCGTTAAGATCGCCGGGCGCCGACCAATCCCGGAACATGTCGGTGGGAGCGACCTTCGCAAATTGCGGGATATGGCAAACGGTGCAGTTTACGCGTTTGAGATGGTAGTTATTTATATTCGCGTTCTTGTGCGGCGGGGTTTCCGTGTGGCAGGCCGTGCAGGACGGTCGCGTTCCGTCCTGAATCCGCAGATCTACGCCCTTGCCCGCAATTTTGTGGTTTGATACCTTGTGGCACGCCGTACAGTGCAAATCGCCTCCGCCAAGGGATGCCGGCGACATATGGACGTCGAATGCCCGGGTGGTGGGCGCGCGATGATGCTCTTCAAGGTCTCCGCGTTTAAAATTATTACCCCCGCCCGCTTTGGTGTGGCAATTCAAACAGGTGGCGCGGGTCGTCTTTTGAATATCGATGGCCGCGCTCAGGATGGGCATTCCCATTGCCGCTACGTCGGGGACCCAGGTGGCTTTTGTGACGGGATCCACCGTCCTCTTGTATTTTGGCGCATGACAGATGAGACAGTCAATGTTCTCCAGTTGGGCATCGGTCGGGGTGGCCGTGACGGGAGCGGGTTTTGCCCCCTTCCCCACATGGCACTTGCTGCAGCCGCCATCTACCACCAGCCCCTGAGCATTGGTGAGTTTTCCAATCATATTGATGTCGGGATAGATACAGAAGTCATTGATTTTTCCGAGTTTTCCCGCCCACTGGTAGTGCTCCGAGTTGTGAACCTGAACGGCCCGCGCCCTGTGGCACTTCAGACAGGTCTTCGTCCCCTGGTAAGCGGTGAACCTCCCGGCATGCGAATCGGCGGCGAGAGCCGCGGAAAAACCCCACAGGACGGCAAGCGCCAAGACCGCGAACCATACCAAGAGTCTGCCGAATGAGTTCGTTCCAGTGAATTTCATAAAGCTCCTTTGCGGTAGATGGATGCTGTTTTGTCCCTGATCTGCGAAAAAACTGTGGATGCCGACGGTGAACAAGCAAGAATGGACCACGCCATTTAGCATCCGCGGACCAAAAAGGATGGGTCCGGAACTCTCCTCGGTAACTCGATCACGAGCGGGAACTCTTCTTCATCAAAACGAATCGTTGGGGACGTGGGAGCAGTGTAGCAATTTCAGTGCCTTTTAGACAATATGTCGGCGATGTTAGCAAGTAGTGGCGACTTCTTATAAAAGGAGATACCTCATCCGATACGACTGTTAAGCCGTTAGGACCATTTCTTTAAACGATTTAAACAGGTGTTAATTTACACAGTCCGGAAGTTTACAACAGTTCAAGATTGGATTGCATTTCCGGGCGGGTCGCCGGGCATCGGCATCCACCTGAACTTCCGTCCGAACTTCCTTGTCTCCATGGGACCGGGTTGATATTATTCAGCGGTTTTCATCCCGGTTGGGCCGATTCCTCGTGCACACGCCCCTGGGACTGTTGCCAAAACGCAAAAGTTGCAACAGGTGTGGCCAAAACGGGGCAAAGGTCTCCCCTCCCTTGGCGGGAGGGGTTGGGGGAGGGGGTCTTAAGGGGCTTGGAATCTACTAATATACCGTTTTATGGTTGACCTTTATGTCCCAGTCCGCGAGTGTTCGCTGGTTCCCAAGCTGAAGCTTGGGAACCAGCGAAATTTTGCCCTATTTTGAAGGCAAAATTGCGTAAACTTCAGGGCATCATCACCAGGGGGGCGCATCACCCAGGGTGGCGTCCCGCGAAACGCGAGACTGACCCTGAGCTGAGTTATTTAGCCCCGTTGGGGCGCAAAAGCATGTCGCTCGCAAAAACCTAACCGGACAATGCTGGGCGGGAGGACGCTTACTTAATGAGGCAACCCGGCGGGGTTGAGACCCGCATAGGCTTTTTTATTCTGGTGGTTTTAGCGGGGGTTCTTGCCGCAGTGCTGGCCGTCCAGTCCCGGTACGACCCGGCGCTCTTCAAAGCCCTCGAAGTAAAGGGGCAGGCCGCGCCGGCCGGGGATACCGGAGCGCCGGCGGCGGGTGATTCGTCGTTTGCGGGGTTGGCGCCCGATGGTCTCGCCCTCCTCGGCCGCGAGGAAACCTTCGATTCGGAAACCCTGTCCGACAAAATCGACGGCAAGGCCGAACTCTATCTTTCCTCGGGCTTCGTTCGCCTCGCGACGCAACGATTCTCGCGAACGGACGACCCGAAGAACTGGCTGGAACTGTTCGTCTACGACATGGGCGAAGCCAGGAACGCTTTTTCCGTCTACAGCCTTCAAAAACGCACCGACGCCCGGAAAATCGACCTGGGCGCTTTCGCCTACGGCACCGAAAACGCGATATTTTTCGTCAGCGGCTCGAAGTATGTCGAAATCGTCTCCGCCGAGGCCGGGCCCGCCGATGACATGATCGCGCTGGCCAAAAACATCGTCCAGGCTCAACCGGCCCAGGCGGCCGAGGGGTTGGAATTGTCCTCCTTCCCCGCCGAGGCCCTCGATCAAGCCTCGATATCGCTCCACATGAGCGACGTCTTCGGCTGCGCCGCCCTCAATAATGTGTATACGGCAAAGTACCGGGCCGGCGGAGAGCGGGTCACGGCTTTTTTATCCAGGCGTGAAAACGCGGAAGAGTCCGCCGCCCTGGCCGCCGAGTACGGCCGTTTCCTTCTTGAAAACGGCGGATCGGAGCTGGGTGAGGTCCCCGGCGCTCCCGGTTCGAAGCTCTTCCAGGTCTTCGACACCTATGAGGCCGTCCTGCACAGGGGCGCCTTCTTTGCCGGGACCCACGAGGTCGAAAGCCGGGACGCAGCCGAGCAGATCGCCGCCCGGATCTATCGAAAGCTCAGCGAGGCCCCATGAGCAAGGACACGCACGATAAAACATTCAGCGCCGGGATGGACCGGCGGGATTTTCTCGTCCGGTCGGCAAAAGCCGGGGCGGCCCTGGCCGCAACCGCCGCCCTGGGCTATCTCCTCTACGACCCGGCGGGTCCGGGACCGGCCGCCGAGAATTCATCCCTGTCGCTCCCCGATTTTGCCGTCCCCGAAGCCGGGAAGAAAATCGCCATCATCACCGGGTCGGACCGGGTAAAAGCCGTAAATTCCGGCCTGCGGGCCCTGGGTGGAATAGAGACCTTTATCAGGAAGGGCGACCGGGTGCTCATCAAGGTAAACGCCGCATTCGCAAGCCCCCCGTCCCTGTGCGCCACAACCAACCCGGAACTTCTCTCCGAGGTCGTCCGCCTGTGCCTGAAGGCCGGGGCCGCATCCGTCGCGGTGACCGATAATCCGATCAATAATCCCGAGAGCTGTTTCGCTCTCTCCGGCATCGGCGAGGCTGCCCGCTCCGCCGGGGCCGCGCTGATTCTTCCCAGGGATTCGCTTTTTGCCGGCCTGACCGTTCCCGGCACGCGCTATATCAAGAACTGGCCCGTGCTGGTCGGCCCCTTTCAGGGGGTGACAAAACTCATCGGACTCGCCCCCGTAAAGGACCATCACAGAAGCGGCGCTTCCATGTCCATGAAAAACTGGTACGGGCTGATCGGCGGGAGGCGAAACATCTTCCACCAGGACATCCACACGTTTATCCGCGACCTTGCCATAATGGTAAAGCCCACCCTGGTCATCCTGGACGGAACGCTCACCATGATCACGAACGGCCCCACGGGCGGCTCGATGTCGGACCTTAAAAAAACCGAAACCCTGATCGTCAGCACCGACCAGGTCGCGGCGGACGCGGCCGGGGCCCTCCTGCTCGGAAAAGCCCCGGCGGATCTTCCTTTCCTCGCCCAGGCCGAACAGGCCGGGACGGGAACGGTCGACTTCGAATCGCTCAACCCGTATCGCATAGCAGCCGGCTGAGATATCGTCAGCCGCGAGGCGGCACAGGGGGAGCGAGGGGCGCAGAATGTAGGTTGGGTTAAGCGGAGCGAAACCCAACAGATCCTTGACCGATGCCGTGAATTGTTGGGTTTCGCTCCGCTTAACCCAACCAACGGGACTCCCGCTATGGGGTTAATTACGCAGCGCTTTTCCGGCTCGGAACACTGACGGCCACCTGCTCAAACAGGCTGAGAGACTGCATGAGAATCACAACCGTAAGGCGCATCAGCCAGATTTTCTTTTTTGCCCTCTTTCTATGGTTCTGTATCGCGGCAACCTTCGGCGAAGCTTATTGGCAGCTCCGGGGATGGCCCGTTAACTGGTTCTTGCAGCTCGACCCGCTGGTGGCGCTCGGAAACCTCCTCACGACGCGCTCGCTCTACAGCGGGCTCGCCTGGGCGGTGGCGACGATCGCCCTTACGCTCGTCCTGGGGAGGTTTTTCTGCGGGTGGGTATGCCCCTTCGGCTCGATCCACCACTTCGTGGGATATCTCGGGTCCCACTCGATGCGCGCAAGCGCGCGGATGGCCGCAAACCGGTACCGCCGGGCGCAGCGGATAAAATACTACATCCTTTTTGCGTTGCTGTTCGCAGCGGCGGGAGGGTTGACGGCGCACCTCGCCGATGCGGCCGGACTGCACCCCGCCCTGCCCGTCCTCGTTTTCGCGCTGCTTGCACTCGCCGCGGCACATTTCGCGAAATCGGAGTCGCGCCTGAAACCCCTGGTCACGGTATTCCTCACGCTTGCCGGGGTCGCGGCGGTCGGACTTTTCGCGCGCCTTGACGGCATCGTTGCCGCATCGCTCCAGACCGGACTTCTCGACCCAATTCCCCTGGTCTACCGCTCGGTCAACTTGGTCCTGCTGCCCCTGTCCGACTCGACCGTCCACTTTGCCTCCGCCGGCCAGAGGCATTACGACGCCACGTGGCTCATCGGGTCGATCTTTTTTGCCGCCGTGCTTTTGAACCTTTTTATTCCGCGCTTTTACTGCAGGTTTGTGTGCCCGCTCGGCGCGCTTTACGGCATTCTGGGAAGGTTCGCCCTCTGGCGGATCGGCAGAAAATCCGCCTCGTGTTCCGGGTGCCTCCAGTGCGATTCGCGCTGCGAGGGCGCGTGCGATCCCGCCGAGCACGTCCGCATTCCCGAGTGCGTGCTGTGCATGAACTGCCTTCACACCTGCCAGGACGACGTTATCGGCTACAACACGCACCGGTCCGCATCCGGCGAGATAACCGGCCCCGACCTCTCGCGCCGCGGTTTCGTCATCGCGTCGCTGTCCGGGATCGCCGCCGTCCCACTGCTTCGAATCGACGGAAGACTCGACCGCAACTGGGACCCCCGTGTGGTGCGGCCTCCGGGCTCCCTCGCCGAGCCCGAGTTCTTGAACCGGTGCATCAAGTGCGCGCAGTGCGCCCGCGTCTGCCCGACAAACGTCATCCATCCCGATGAGTGGAAGAGCGGGGCGGAAGGCCTCTGGACGCCCGTGCTCAATATGCGCGCCGGGTCGAGCGGCTGCCAGTTGAACTGCGTGGCCTGCGGCCACATCTGCCCGACCGCCGCCATCCGCCCGATCAGCCTGGAAGAAAAGCTCGGGCGCGGCCCGTTCGAAAAGAACGGCCCCGTAAGCATCGGGACGGCCTTCGTGGACCGCGGCCGCTGCCTTCCCTGGGCCATGGACAAGCCGTGCATCGTGTGCCAGGAAAACTGCCCGGTGAGTCCCAAGGCGATATTCGTGAAAGAATCGTTCGTGACCATTCGTGACGGCGGCCTCGATATCAGGAAAGTCTCCGGGGCGGTCTTCGAGCTTCAGAGGCCGTCGCTCCAGCCGGACCGCTACGGGACGGGCGATTTCTTTGTTTTGTTCGATAGCGGCGGCGGCAAAACAAGAAGGCGCATCGTGGGAAACACCGAGGGCTCGATTGTTGTGGGACCCGCCCCCGCTCCGGTTGAAGCCGGCCCCCGGAGCATCGAACTCCAGGTGCGCCTGCAGTCTCCCCAGGTGGACCCGGAACGGTGCATCGGGTGCGGCATCTGCGAGCACGAATGCCCGGTCAGCGGCACGCGCGCCATACGTGTCAGCGCCGAGGGAGAATCGCGGCACAAAAAACACTCTCTGCTTTTGAAGCAGTGAGCAGTGCTGAGTGATGCGTGACGAGGAAAAGCCTTGCGCGAGCCTTCCGTTCATCGTTTACGGCGCACCGTTCGCTGTTCACTCTTCACTCTTCACTGTTTACTAAGGAGATATGATCATGCCCGATAAAAAAGAGCTTTCCCGGCGCGAGTTCCTCAGGTTGGCCGGCCTCGCCGGTCCCGGTTCGCTTCTGCTGAACGCGGCCCCGCTTGCCGCCGCCGGGACCGAGGGTGAAGCATCGGCGCAAGCCTCGAAGATCCCGGTGCGGCCTTTCGGCAAGACGGGCGCCAACGTCTCGATACTCGCGCTGGGCGGGATGTTCGACATTCCCTCGAACCAGCTTCTCCTCAGGCAGGCCCTGAAATGGGGCGTCACCTACTGGGACACGGCGGACTGCTACGAGGGCGGCAACAGCGAGGCGGGAATCGGCCAGTTTCTTAAGAAATACCCCGAGGTCCGGAAAACGATCTTCCTCGTGAGCAAGTCCGACCGGCGCGACCCGAAGGGGATGTCCGAGCTGCTCGACCGCTCGCTCCAGAGGATGAACACCGATTACGTGGACCTCTATTTCATCCACGGGACGAGCAAAATCGACGAACTGAACAAGGATACCAGGGCGTGGGCCGATAAGGCCAAGTCGCAGGGCAGGATCAAGTATTTCGGCTTCAGCACGCACAGCAACATGGAAGAACAAATGAGCGCGGCCGCAAAGCTCGGATGGATCGACGGCATCATGTCGACCTACAACTTCCGGCTGATGCGGACCGACAAGATGCGGGCCGCCGTTGACGCCTGCACCAAGGCGGGGATCGGCCTCACGGCGATGAAAACACAGGGCGGAGGCCAGGTGTCCGTCGAATCGGAAGCCGAACTGGATATGGCGGGAAAATTCCTGAAGCGAGGGTTTACCGACGGCCAGGCCAAGCTCAAGGCCGTCTGGGAAAATCCGGTGATCGCGAGCGTCTGCTCCCAGATGCCCAACATGACCCTGCTGATGTCAAATGTCGCCGCGGCCCTTGACCGCACCAAGCTCGACTCCGCCGATCTCGGCCTCATGGAGCGCTTCGCCGCGCAAACCGCGAGGGGCTACTGCGCCGGGTGCACAAATATATGCGAGCCGGCCCTGGCGGAGGCGGTGCCGGTCGGCGACATCATGCGCTGCCTCATGTATCACAATAGCTACGGGGACGTTGACCGTGCAAGGGCGCTTTTTTCCGGGATTTCACCCGAAATACGGGACCAGGTCGCCTCGCTCGACTACTCGCGGGCCGAGTCCCTCTGCCCCCAGAGGCTGCGGATCGCGCAACTCATGCAAAGGGCCGCAGCCCTGCTGGCTTGATCCTATCCGTTCAGACGGGGATGAGCTGGATTAGGTTGGAAGAGGCTTCACGAGCGGGGCAAACGGGCGCGGGTGGCTGTCGTTAAACATCGGAGACGCGAAGCTACGCGCCCACAAGAGAGGTCAGGCTGCTATTTGCCTGCTGGCCAAAAAAGGAGAAGCTCTCGAAGCTTTCCTCGTCGAGTTCGCGGCCGCTCTGGTTACGGTCGGCATAAATCACGCCGATTGCCTGCTTTCTTATGCAGATCGGCATGATGAAAAATGGGCCGCTTCCCATCAGGTCCGACATCTCTTTGGTGAGCAATCCGAAAATCTCGGGCGCCGGATCGTCGTTCACCCACATGGCTTTGTGACTTTGCAGGACATGGTTGAAGACATTTTTTGACCCGTTGGCGCCGATTCTGAACTTTACGACGAAGTCGTCGTCAGCCCACCCGAGGCCGTACTTGCCTTTGATATATTGGCGGTCGGGGGTCAGGAGCGCAAAGATGACCCGGTCCATCCCGATTCCACGGTAAATTCCTTCCAGCCCGATCGAGAGCACCGTGCTCATGTCACCCCTTCCCGAGGTGACCATCGAAGACAGGTCACGGAGGCTGCCGATCTGGATCTGGTAGTCGACTTTCGGATACTGTCTTGTCTCTTCATCTGTTGTTTCCATGGCAGCCCGCACGGATTCGACGGGTACGGGAATCAGGCGGCTGCTCTTTTTCGCCCCGAAGGACTCGGTGATCTCGGCCGCATCCTTCGCCCCCAAATGAACGGTCTGGGCGGCTTCCTGCTCCGTGACTTTAAGGAACTGGGATATCTTCTTTACCACGGCCTGCGATTCGGTGGAGTTCCAGCCCTTTTCGCAAGCCTGGGCCATCTTGTATCCCAGCCTTATGCACTGCGCCTTCGGGTCGGCGGTGTTACCGCTTTCCAGCACGGATTCGAGAAGACTGCTCAACTTCCATTCCTGGGCGAGCCTTAAGGTGAGTCGTTCCAGGCGAAATCCGAGCACCTCCATTTCGGTCTGGGACTCGGATTGTCCCGCATTTTCCATTGCCCTTTCAAGCTTATCGCCAATCTCGCCCGCAAAGCACCAGAAAGCGATCTGGCCGATCCTGGAGAGGAGCGCGGCGACGAACACCTCTTCGGGGTGAACCAGTTTGGACCTCCCGGCCAGTTTCTTCGCCTGAACGGCCGCATGGAACGCCCGCGCGATCTCGAGGGCCACCCTTTCCCGGTGCTGGCTGGACAAAACGGTTTCCACCAGTGAAGCCGAGAGGCACATCGTCCGCACGGCATCGAACCCGAGCCGCATGACGGCCCGGCTGACAGTGCTGATACGCTTCGCGGAGGGGTTATAATAGATGCTGTTTGATAGCTTGAGGACCTGGGCGGTAAGGGTCGGGTCCTGGAGAATACTCCAGGCCAGCTCCGAAAAGGAACTCTTCTCGCTGCCGGCAGTACCCGCAACGCACTCGATGGTGCGCGCAAAAACGGGCATACTTTCTCTGCCGAGCCGGCTTGCCCAGGAATCAAGTCGCGTTTCGTCCAACTGCATTCTCCCGCCTCGGGCGCCTGGAGTCACATGGTTGTATCCCGATAGTCTATCAATCGTAACAATCGAGGTGAAACTGAAGCGCAAAAAGAGCGTGCGAGGTCATCGGCAAAAAAACCGGTCCGTTTTGTTAGTCATAACTCAGTCCATTTTGCACAATAATCGCTCTCTTTCGCTCACCACGTTTTATCGAAAGCGGTCCACCATTCTCACGTTATGGCTAAGCCTGCGACATAACAAGCCTATCGTCTCACAAAGCCCTGCTTCAGCCCTCCCGGACCAACCGGGTTGCGGACGGCCCGCGCACCAAGTGAGGAAGTATGCAACTAATAGCGCGATATTGTGCGTAAGCGCTTGACTTCGTGCAAGCACTGGATTATGAGACTGTTCACCCGTCTTGAAAAAGACGGTGCAGGAATCCTGCCGGTCCCCTGTTCCAACGTCATATTCGGGCTTTCTGAAAGGGAAAATTTGTTCTGCCGTCATGTCCGCGTACTGGACCATGTTTCAAGGAAGTGCCGGCGCCCCGTGTAAAAATTCCTCCAAAAAGTCCGCTTTAACTACAATTCGTGCTGTTCGGCGGGAAAATATTGGATTACAATAGGTTGTCATCGAAATACGAATAATTACGCAGGTTTTCTCGTTCTCAGCCGATTACGGTTCATCTGTAATCGGCATTGGTATGACGGTGTTAAGTTTGTGATTCCCATCACACATACGCTCCCATGCGGGGCGGCGGCTTTGCGGAAAGTGGTCGTGGGTCGTTTTGCCCCACGGGGACGTTGGCCGAAACGAGTGCCAATTCCCTTAAACCCTTCAGTGCAGGTTTTGTTTCGGAAAAGGCTTAGGAGTGGACGTTCATGAGTGAGAAGAATGCTTTGAAGCCAGTTACTGGCGCCGTAATGGTCATCGGAGGCGGGATTGCCGGGATGCAGTCGGCTCTCGATCTTGCGGATTCCGGCTACTACGTTTACCTGGTTGAAAAACAACCATCCATCGGCGGGGTGATGGCACAGCTCGACAAGACCTTCCCCACCAACGACTGTGCGATGTGAATTATCTCCCCCAAGCTGGTCGAGGTCGGCCGGCACCTTAACATCGAGCTTCTGACCCTTTCGGAAGTTCAGGAAGTAACCGGCGAGCCCGGAAACTTCTCGGTAAAGCTCCTTCAGCAACCCCGTTTCATCGATATCTCCAAGTGCACCGGCTGCGGCGAATGCGCCCGTGTGTGCCCCGTCGAGCGCAAAAACGAATACGACATGGCGCTCAACACCCGCCGCGCGGCGTTCCGCAGGTATGCCCAGGCGGTGCCGGGCGCCTTCTCGATCGAGAAGCGCGGCACCTCGCCGTGTAAGGCCACATGCCCGGCCCACATCTCCGTCCAGGGATACGTGGCCCTTGCGGCGCAGGGCAAGTACGCCGAGGCGCTCAAGCTGGTGAAGGAAGAAAACCCGCTGCCGGCGATCTGCGGCCGCGTGTGCCATCATCCGTGCGAATCCGCCTGTATGCGCGGCGAATTTGACCAGCCCGTCGCAATCGACTCGATCAAGCGCTTCATCGCGGACCTGGACCTCAATTCCGAGACCCGCTACGTTCCGCGGGCAAAAGAGAAGCGAAACGAGAAGGTGGCCATCATCGGCGGCGGTCCCGCGGGCCTATCCTGCGCCTACTACCTGACCATCGAAGGCTACCAGGCGACGGTCTTCGAAAAGCTCCCGGTGCTCGGCGGCATGCTGGCGGTCGGCATTCCTTCCTACAGGCTCCCCAAGGACGTCATCAACGCCGAAATCCAGGTCATGCGGGACATGGGCGTCGAGTTCAAAACGGGTGTCGAGATCGGCAAGGACTTCACCATCTCGCAGCTCCGCGAGCAGGGATACAAAGCATTTTTCATGGGCATCGGCGCCCACGAGTGCAAGGCGCTCGGGATCCCCGGCGAAGACCTCGAGGGGGTCGTACCCGGAGTCGAGTACTTGCGCGACATAAACCTCGGCAAACAGGTTTCCCTCGGCGACCGGGTGGCGGTAATCGGCGGCGGAAACGTGGCGATGGACACGGTCCGCACGGCCCTTCGCAACGGGTCCAAGAAGCCGTATATCATCTATCGGCGCAGCGAGAAGGAAATGCCCGCCAATGAGGAGGAGATCCACGAGTGCCGCGAGGAAGGCATCGAGATCATGACCCTCACTAACCCCAAGAGAGTCATCGGGGAAAACGGGCGGGTAAAGGCTGTCGAGTGCGTGAGAATGCAGCTTGGAGAGCCGGATGCCAGCGGCCGCAGGCGGCCGGTGACCATCCCGGGCTCCGAGTTTATAATCGAGGTTGACGCGGTCGTTCCGGCCATCGGCCAGGAATCCGACTGGGCATGCCTTACCGAGGAATGCGCCTGCAAGCTCACCGACTGGGGCACCATGCATGTGGACCCCCTTACTCTCCAGACCCACGATAACGATATTTTTGCCGGCGGCGACGCCGTAACGGGCCCGAAGACGGTTATCGAGGCGATAGCGGCGGGAAAGCAGGCCGCGATTTCGATCGGGCGCCTCATCCGCGGCGAAGACCTCAAAGAGGGCCGCGAGAAGGAATGGCAGGCGATCCAGGAAGTTTCGACCGAGGGCTACGACAGGGTCCCGCGCGAACGGATGCCCGCCCTCGATCCGATGAAGCGCATCAAGACTTTCGACGAAGTCCAGCTCGGCTTCACCGAAGAACAGGTCAGAAAGGAAGCCGCGCGCTGCCTTAGCTGCGGCGTGTGCTCCGAGTGTTACCAGTGCGTCGAGGCCTGTCTTGCAAACGCGGTCGTTCACGAGGAGACCGCCACAGAGCGCGAAGTGAGCGTGGGCGCGATTATTGCCGCCCCCGGCTTCCAGCCTTTCGATCCCTCGAAGTTCGACACCTACGCATACGCGCAGTTGCCAAACGTTGTCACATCGATGGAATTCGAGCGCTTCCTCTCGGCTTCCGGTCCCACCCAGGGCCACCTCGCGCGGCCCTCGGACCACAAGGAGCCCAAAAAGATCGCGTGGCTCCAGTGCGTGGGGTCCAGGGACATCCACCACTGCGACCACAGCTACTGCTCGGGCGTGTGCTGCATGTACGCCATAAAGGAAGCGGTCATCGCCAGGGAACACTCGGGCGGCGATCTCGACGCGGCGATTTTCTACATGGACATACGCACGCACGGCAAGGATTTCGAACGATACTACAACCGCGCGAAGGACCAGCACGCGGTCCGGTTCATCCGCTCGCGCATTCACAGCATCGACCCGGTGCCGGGCTCCGATGATCTCGAATTAAGTTACGTCACCGAGGACGGCATAATCAAGAGCGAGAAGTTCGACATGGTCGTGCTCTCGGTGGGCTTCGAGACCTCGGCGTCGGCGATCCCACTCGCCAAGAGCCTGGATCTCAAGCTCAACGACAACGGCTTCTGCGAGACCTCCTCCTTTGACCCCGTTGCCGGCGGCAAGCCCGGGATCTTCGTATGCGGCTCGTTCCAGTCGCCCAAGGACATCCCGCAGTCGGTCGTGGAAGCGAGCGCGGCGGCGGCGGCGGCCGGAGGCTTTCTCTCATCCGCCCGCGGAGTCCTGGCGAAGGAAAAGGTCGTCCCGCCCCAGGTCAACGTGATCGGCGAGAGGCCGAGGATCGGCGTATTCGTCTGCCACTGCGGCATCAACATCGCCGGCGTGGTGGATGTCGAGGCGGTCCGCGACTACGCGAAGTCGTTGCCTTTTGTCGAATATGTCGCAAATAACCTCTATACCTGTTCGCAGGACACGCAGGTCGCGATGGGCGACGTGATCAAGGAGCACAAGCTCAACCGGATCATCGTCGCCGCCTGCACGCCGCGCACCCACGAGCCCCTGTTCCAGGAAACCATGGCCGATGCGGGCCTGAACAAGTACCTGTTCGAGATGGCCAACATCCGCAACCACGATTCCTGGGTGCACAACGCGACGCCGGAGCTGGCGACGGAAAAGGCGAAAGACCTCGTCCGGATGGCCGTATCCAAGGTCGCCCTGCTCGAACCGCTCGTCGAGCCCGAGTTGAGCGTCAACCAGAAGGCGGTCGTTGTCGGAGGCGGCGTGGCGGGTATGGTCGCGGCCAAGACAATCGCGGACCAGGGCTACCCGGTGCACCTGATCGAAAGATCGGAAAAGCTCGGCGGCCAGGCCCTCAACCTGTACAAGACATGGCGCGGCGAGGACATCCAGTCCTTTGTGAAAAAGCTGGCCGACTCGGTCATGAACCACGCCAATATCACCGTCCGCCTCAATACCAACCTGGTCAACGTGGAGGGCTTCGTCGGAAACTTCAAGACGACGGTCCAGAACGGGGCCGAACCCGAGGTGATCGAGCACGGCGTGGCCGTGATCGCGACCGGCGGAAAGGAATTCACGCCGGACCTGTACGGCTACGGCAAACTCCCGCAGGTCCTCACCCATCTCGAACTCGACCGCCGTTTCATGGATAACGACCCGAGGCTCAAAGCCCTGAACTCGGCCGTCTTCATCCAGTGCGTCGGCTCGCGCGAGCCGGATCGCCCCTACTGCAGCCGGGTGTGCTGTACCCACTCGCTTGAAAGCGCTCTCCAGCTCAAAAAGCTCAACCCCGAGATGGACATCTACGTGCTCTACCGCGACCTGAGGTCGTATGGCGAGCGCGAGGCGCTCTATCTCGAAGCGCGCAAGGCCGGGGTGATTTTTATCCGGTTCTCCCTCGACGACAAGCCCAAGGTCGAAGCGGGCCCGAACGGCAAGCTGCACGTGACGGTAACCGATCACGTTCTGAGAAGGCCGATCACGCTCACACCCGACATGGTAACGCTCTCGACGGCGATCCAGCCCAACGAGACCGAGCAACTGGGCCAGTTCTTCAAGGTCCCGGTAAACGAAGACGGCTTCTTCATCGAGGCGCACGCGAAGCTTCGCCCGGTCGAGTTTGCAACCGACGGCGTCTTCCTGTGCGGTCTCGCGCACTATCCCAAGCCGATAGACGAGAGCATCGCCCAGGCACAGGCCGCGGCATCCAGGGCCGCGACCATTCTGGCCAAGCAGACGATACACTTTGCCGGAACGGTTGCTTTCACCAACCCGTTGGATTGCAGCGCCTGCGCGACCTGCGTCAATATTTGCCCTTACTCGGCTCCCGGCTGGAACGAGAAGAGCGGGAAGGCGGAAATCAACCCGGCGCTGTGCAAGGGCTGCGGCCTGTGCGTCGCTTCGTGCCGCTCCGGCGCAATCCGGCTGCGCGGCTTCGACGAGGCTCAGATTTTCAGCATGATCGAAAGCGTCTGATAAGGAAATCGGCCCGATCCGGCGGCGGGGTCCTCTCCGCCGCCGGCGGGCTCAGCATATTTTAAGCAGGAGAAACCGAAATGTCTGAATGGGAACCGAAAGTAGTCGCCTTCCTGTGCAACTGGTGCTCTTACGGCGCGGCCGACCTCGCCGGGGTCAGCCGGTTCCAGTATCCGGCAAATATCAGGATCATCCGCTTGCCCTGCTCGGGCCGGGTCAACCCGAAGTTCATCCTGGCCGCCCTGCGGCACGGGGCTGACGGGGTCTGGGTTTCCGGGTGCCATCCCGGGGACTGCCACTATATCGAGGGCAACTTTTACGCGCGGCGCAAATTCGCTTTGCTCAAGGAGCAGCTCGAATACACCGGCCTCATCGAACCGGGCCGTTTGCACTTTTCCTGGATTTCTTCGGCGGAGGCGACAACGTTTGCGGAAATGGCGCGACACGTCGTCGACTCGGTGAGGGCGGCGGGACCGGCGCGGCATTTTATCAAGAAGCAAGCTGAGGTGGCATAGATGCAAGCATATACCGATAAGATAAGAGAGGCGGCAAAACGGCTGCTGAGCGAGAAGAGTGTGGACGGCGTGATCGGGTTCCGCAAGGGCACCGTGCCGCTCATGAACGAGCCGTTTTTGGCCAAGACCCCTGAGCAGGCCGACCAGCTCGTCTGGGACGGCAACTGCGGGGTCAACCTGGCGAACTATCTGCCCAAGAGGACCGGCCGCGTGGCGATCGTCGCCAAGGGGTGCGATTCGCGAAACATCACGATCCTTGTGCTGGAAAACCAGATAAAGCGCGAGCAGCTCCACATCCTCGGCATTCCCTGCCTGGGCATGATCGACAAGCGCCGCATCCAGACCGAGGCAAACGGCAGGGACTTGCTCCTGGCCGAAGAGATCGGCGACAAGGTCAAGGTGTCCGGGCGCGACTTCGAGATGACGTTCGAGCGCGCGAAGTATCTCCAGGAAAACTGCGCGATCTGTGCCCACCGCAACCCGGTGATATACGACGAACTCATGGGAGAACCGGTCCCGGAACAG
Organism: Syntrophobacteraceae bacterium; assembly: GCA_049300095.1. GTDB lineage: Bacteria > Desulfobacterota > Syntrophobacteria > Syntrophobacterales > Syntrophobacteraceae > SbD1. The sequence continues at coordinate 10,806 of JBAQYM010000301.1, read as the reverse complement.
CAGGTGGACCGCTATGCGGACATTCGGGAAATCGAGGCCATGCTCCCCGAGGAAAAGCGCAAGCACTTCGACGAACTGGTCGAACCCTGCATCCGCTGCTACGGGTGCCGCAACGCGTGCCCGCAGTGCTACTGCCCGACCTGTTTCGTGGATGAGTCCAAGCCCCAGTGGGTTGGCAAGACCACCGATCCCACGGACACCCGCACCTTCCATTTCCTTCGGGCCTTTCACCTGGCCGGGCGCTGCACCGACTGCGGCGCGTGCGAGCGATCGTGTCCCGTCGGGATAAAGGTCCGCCAGTTCACCAAGAAGCTGGAAAAGGAAGTCAAGGAACTCTACGGCTATGAAGCCGGCGTGATCCAGGATCAGCGGCCTCCTCTCGACACCTACCGGCCGGACGATCCCGAACCGTTCCTGGGATGATTTCTCCCCCCGCCGGGCGGGGCTGGTCAAGACAGATAGAGAAGGGACAGATCAATGTCTGAGATGTTTATCGCGAAAGGTAACTTTCCCGGAATAATAGAGCGGCTGATGAGCCGATACCGGGTCTTTGCGCCGGTTAAGACGGGCCGCTACCACGAATTCGCAGCCCTCAAGGAAGCCGGGGCGGCCGACCTTGGTTTCAGGAACACCCGCATCTCGCCCAAGGGGCTCTTTCATCCCCAGGCCGAGCGGATGTTCGAGTACAGCCTCGCCAAGGACGACCCGCAGGCCGGTATCGTGAAAGAAACCCCCAAGGATTTTTCGCCCCGCGTGATCCTGGGCATCCGCCCCTGCGACGCCAAGGCGTTCAAGCTCGACGACGCCAATTTCATCACCGATTCGATCAAGGACCCCTGGTGGGTCAAGAGGCGCGAGGCCACCACTTTGATAGGGCTTGCCTGCAACAGCCCCTGCTCGACCTGTTTTTGCACTTCGATGGGCACCGGGCCCTTCGACGCCTCGGGGCTCGACGCCATGCTGACCGACACGGGCGAGGGGTACGCCCTCGATGTTATTACCGAGAAGGGCAAAAACGTCATCGATATCACTACGGGCTGGGAATCCGCATCCGGCGCGGTCAATGCAACGGTGGAAGGCCTCGAGTCGGCCGCGGTCAAGAGCATCGCCACGACCTTCGATCCCGCCCCGATAGCGCAAAAAGACACAGCGGAACTCTTCAACGCGCCTTTCTGGGACGAGGTTCAGTTCGCCTGCATCAACTGCGGGACCTGCACGTTCCTGTGCCCCACCTGCTGGTGTTTCGACATCCAGGACGAGGTGCAGGGGGACAAGGGCGACCGGCTGCGGCTGTGGGATTCCTGCATGTTCCCGCTGTTCACCTTTCACGGCTCCGGCCACAATCCCCGGAACCAGAAACTGCAGCGGGTGCGCCAGCGTTTCATGCACAAGCTCAAATATTACCAGGACAAGTATGCCGCCGGCGCCGCCTGCGTGGGTTGCGGCCGTTGCGTACAGGCCTGCCCCGTCAATATCGACATCAGGCAAGTCGGCCGCCAGATGGCGTCGCCCGGTTGTTCGTGTCCGGCCTAGAGCAATTTGTAAAATCGCGGCGGGACGCCGCTCCCACATGGAGGAATTAAGGTGAATAACCCTTACCTGCCTTATCCGGTCCGAATCGATTCCGTCTTAACGGAGACTGAAGACCGTCAGTTGAAGACGTTCAAGCTGGTCTTCCTCAATCCGGAAGATGAGACCAAGTTCAAATATAATCCCGGCCAGTTCGCCATGCTTTCCGTCGCGGGCCAGGGCGAGATCCCCATCGGCATCGCCACGTCCCCGACCGAGAAGGGCTTCATCAAGTTTACGGTAAACAAGGTCGGCCGAGTCACCACCTTCCTGCACAACATGCAGGCGGGCGACATGATGGGCGTGCGCGGCCCCATGGGCAACTGGTATCCGTGGGAGACCCTCGAGGGCAAAAACATCGTCATCATCGGCGGCGGTTTCGCCTTCACCACCCTGCGCTCATCGATCGTCTACATGATCGACCCGAAGAACCGCTCGCGGTTCGGAAAGATCGACGTCGTCTACGGCGCGCGCCACCCCGGCCTGCTCCTCTACAAGGACGAGCTTGCCGCATGGGAACGCCGCGACGACATCAACATGCACATTACCGTGGACGGGACCACCGACCCGAACTGGAAATACAACGTCGGCTTCGTGCCCGCGGTCACCAAGCAGAAGGCCCCGAGCGCCGAAAACTCGTACGCGATCATTTGCGGCCCCCCGATAATGATCAAGTTTACCCTGCCCGTTCTGACCGAACTCGGCTTCCCCCCCGAGCGGATCATATCGAGTCTCGAGATGCGCATGAAGTGCGGAATCGGGATCTGCGGACGGTGTAACCTCGGCACCGAGTACGTGTGCAAGGACGGCCCGGTGTTTACCCTTGAGCAGTTGTCGAAATTGCCCAACGAATATTGATTCCTTCGCGGGAGGGGTTGCTTTTGCACAAGTTTCGGATTATTGTGCATAGTCTACGGCTAAAATGACCAAATCATTTTCCCCCGCCGTATCCGCAACAGGTCTCCCAAAGGAATTGCCGGTTTTATGTTCGGTTCGAAGGGCATTGGTAATTGAACACTTAGGAGAAAAAAACGATGGAACCGTTGTTACTGACAAAGCGTGATAAACGCAAACTGGCGAGCCAGTACGCCGACCTGTGCCTTACCTGCGGCACCTGCGCGGGCGGCTGTCCGGTCACCGGCGTTGACGGGCTGGATGTCCGCAAAGCCGTGCGGCTGGCGCTTCTGGGTATGGACCAGGAGGTGATCGATTCGAGATTTCCCTGGATCTGCACCCTGTGCGGCCGTTGCGAACATGCCTGCCCCATGGGGATCGACCTTCTCGCGATGCTTCGTTCGGCCCGCACCATGAGAGCGCGGGACAAGGTCCCCGGTGTTCTGCACAAGGGCGTCGCGATGTGCCTCAAATCGGGCAACAACGTCGGCATCCCCAAGGAAGACTTCCTGTTCCTGCTCGAGGACCTCGGGGCGGAACTTGCCGAGGAGCTTCCCGGGTTCGAAGTCCCCGTGGACAAGAAGGGGGCCAAGTACCTCTTCACCATCAACTCCAAGGAACCGTTCGCGGAACCCGAGGACATGATGTACTGGTGGCGCATCCTGTATGCGGCCAACGAGTCGTGGACGACCACCTCGGAGAACTGGGAAGGCGTCAACTGGGGCCTTTTCACCGGCGACGACGAGTCCATGAAGGAAATTGTCGGAAGGATCGTGAAGAACTACAAGGAACTCGGGTGCGAGTACCTTGTACTACCCGAATGAGGGCACGCCTACTATGCGACCAGGCTTGGTCTCAAAAAATGGTTTGCCGATGAAAACATCAAGTTCCTCAGCATTTTTGACCTGCTCAAGCAATACATCGAGGAAGGACGCATCAAGCTCGACAAGTCCATCCACCACCACCTGGCCACCTATCACGACCCCTGCAACTACGCGCGCAAAAGTGAGAGGGCGTTCGGCCACGGCTACTACGAGGAGCCGCGGTGGATCTTGCAGCAGTGCTGCGAAAATTTCGTGGAAATGTATCCCAACCGGGCCAATAACTTCTGCTGCGGCGCGGGCGGCGGCGCGTGGGCCGCTCCCTACGTCGAGGAGAGGATTTTCTACGGCCGCATCAAGGCCAAGCAGATCAAGGATACGGGCGCAAAGCTTCTCATCGCCCCGTGCCACAACTGCCGCGACCAGATCATGAAGAGCCTGCGCAAGGAATACGGCTTCATGGACGTCGAGGTGAAATACCTCTGGGAACTCGTCGCGGATTCGCTCATTGTCGAGCCGCGCGAGGAAGCGGAAGAAGACGAATAGACAAAAATCATCCCGCATCCGTAATAACAGCCTCGGGATACACCGTGGGAGCGGCTTTCAGCCGCGATTTATCAACCCCATGGTGTATCCGGGGCTTTTTTCTTGAAGGGGCCGTGCGTTGTGGGGTATGAGTTGCGGATCGTGAATTCCGGATGCAAATGAGCAAAGCCGGGATATTAAATTTCTGTGGAAGTTGAGAAATCATAGGCGATAAACCGGCGAGCGTCCCCAACTCGAAACAGGCCACTCACAACCCGGAACACGCAGATCGAAACCGGCAACTTACAACTAGCAACTCGCAGCGCACACCTCTCAACCGGTCTAAGCAGATATGAGCAGAAAACAGAGCAGCAAAAAAAAGGGCAAAGCCGAAAAGGCCGAAATAACGATCACCCGCGACGAGGCCGACGAACTGCAGATGATTGTGGACCGGCTCGCCGTCCAGAACCCGGAAGGCGAGAGCTTCGAAGGCTACCTGAACTCGCTGCGAAACGCCCTTGCCGGACGGCCCCATATGGCTGTGGCCCTGGTCGAAAAGTTCAGCAAAAATCCCAGCCCGACCGGCTTTCGCACCTTTCTGGCCCTGGAGAACATCATCGCGAATTCGCCGCACATAAGACATCTCAAACAGGCGGCATACCGCTTTTCGCAGCGGGGATTCGTACCGGAGCAAAAAAAATCCGCACCCGAAAAGGTCGTGCTGATTCAAGGCGAGACAAGACATCCTCAATGCCATTTCTTTCTCGTGCAGGGTACCCTGTGGCTTGTTTCGGCCCTCATCCCGGAAAGCGGCTCCGGCGCCTCTTCCGTGCTGACGGCCTTCCTTGAGGACGATTACGCGTTCTTCAACGTAAAGATCGCCGAGAGCACCTCCAGGTTCTACAGGGACTATCTCCAGAAGATCGCGCAACACTCGGGCGGGTTCAAGCCCCTCGAAATCCCCTCCTGGCATGCGGCCAGGCTCTTTTTCGATATGAAAGACCTCTGGGCGCCGGGGGGAAGCCCCGGGGCCGAGGTCGAGCACGGCAGCCGGATGTTTAAACGATTTTACGATCCGGACAGGCAGCCCTACGTCTACGAACTGATGCCCGCCGTGGATGAGCCCGAGCGTCATTTTTCGGAAATAGACTTTGCAAGGCTCGTCGAGGGAATGGACCTGTCGTGGTTGCGGTTCGCCAAAAACGACGTGGTTCAGTATCACGAAAAAATAAAGGAACTCGACAGCCCGGTGCTGGTTGTTCCGCGGGAAATCCAGATGGAGCGCAGCCAGGCGCTGGTCCGAAGCGCGGCGGACACCCTTTGCGCGGGGAAGACCCGGTATCTTTTTCAGCGCTTCTTTGAAGAGCAGACCATGGCGTTCAAGCTCTCAGGGGCCGATGAGAAGGCCAACTGGGCCTGGACACTGGCGCGGCACTTCGCGGGCAAGGCCCCGGCCGGAGAAAATCAGGCGGCATTTCAACTTGTTATGTATTCCCTCAAGCACTATTGGCCTGAGGAATTCAAGACGCCCCCACCGCAGCCGGACCAGCCCCCCCAGGAGCGCCGCACCGAATCCGGAATCATACTGCCTTAGGGGCAGTGAGCAGTGAACAGTGGAGAGTGAGCGGGGAACAAGGCGCGGTGAACAGTCAGAGGTCGGAAGGGAGCGGGGAAGAGAGTGATGGAAACCATTCAGGTTAAGACACCCGCCCATTCCTCGGCCGTCGACATCACCTCGCATGTCGCCGCCAGGCTCAGGGAAATCGGCGCCGGGGACGGCCTTTGCCTTCTCTACATCCCCCACACGACGGCGGCCCTGACCATCAACGAAGGGGCCGACCCCGACGTGATGTCCGATGTTTTGAATACCCTTGACAAGCTGGTTCCCTGGCGTGCCGGCTATAAGCACAGTGAAGGAAATTCCGCCGCGCACATCAAGTCGATTCTCGTTGGCGGAAGCGTTCAGATCATCGTGGAATCGGGAAAGCCTGTTCTAGGCGCCTGGGAGAGAATCTTCCTCTGTGAATTCGACGGCCCGAGAACAAGGAAGATTTTCATCAACTTTCAGGGAGAAACCGCCCGATAACCTCGTCCCATCAGTATCTTCCCGAATCACCCACCTCCATTGGCCCAGCTTCTTCCCAAGCCGCGTTTTTCCATTGCCCCGGCATGTTCCCGAATCGTCCTCCTCCATTGTAATACCTGTAGTACCACGCGCGAACATGAAGCGATGCCGTCTCGAAAGCCAACGTCATTTCGAGCGAGCGAGAAATCTCGTCCGGGCAAGGGCCGGGATTCCTCGCCGGGGCTCGGGGGGACACTCGCATGGGGCAAATTGGTATCGGCGCTAATGACGGGGTGGGCGTTGGCCCGCGCCCGGCGGGATAGAACGGACATGGCGCGCTCACGGCGAATCGCGCCGGGCGCACCACCAGGAAAAAAGCCAAGCTGGGAGGCGCCTGGCTTTCCAAGAGAGAAACATGAGGTAATGAGGTAATACTGTACCAACCGGTTCCGAGAGTACCAGATTCGCGCCGGAAGTCTATCCGGTGAACCCCGTATTTACCCCCCATGCTAACGGTATTCTTAGAACTTGTCCGTAAATAGCCTCTGAAGCGATTTTAGGAGCTATTGCCCAGTGGCATAGCTCAGAATTCCAAGCGGTCTGCAAACACCTCGGGATCTACAGATCGTCATTCCCTGTTTGAGTGCTTTTGGGCGGGAATCCAGCGTATTTTCGGTCTGTTGCGCAAAGCAAGACGCTGGATTCCCGCCCAAAAGCACTGCGGGAATGACGGTTTTGACGACCCGAGCCGAACTTCAGCTGCATGGGTAATCTGCCGTATGTGATTGGGCAGCAACCCGTAAGGCTGTGCTCACAGACAACAGGGTTATTTACGGACAAGCTCTTAGTGTCCCAAGCTGAGGTAGATAGTAGTAAAATCTCACGGGAACGCCGGATATCCAACGCCGACGCCAACCGACAAGACCGTATCGGGGTTGTTCTCTAGCGCCGTTCGACGCCTGATGCCTGAAAACTGACGCCCGGCGACTAACATGGCCCCCCTTCCATCGGCCAGACGGCCCGGACCAGGGTCCCGCCGCCTTCCTTCGAGTCTATCGTCATCTTCCCGCCGGAAAACTCAGTGCGCTCCTGCATGCTGACAAGCCCGAAGCCCGTCCTCGCTTTGTCGGTAAGTATAGCCGGATCGAAACCGCGGCCGTTGTCCTCGATTTCCATACGAATCCGGTCATCCGAGCTCTCGAGCCTGAAAGTCACCGCCTTGGCGCCGCTGTGCTTGGCGATGTTATGGAAGGCCTCCTGAACGAACCTGAAGATGACGATCTTGAGGTGCTCGGGAATGTCCGTCTCATGGATGATCATCTGGGTCTTGACGTTAATGTTGGGATAAACGGATTGAAAATGACGGGTGAACCATCGGAGGGTGGTCACTACTCCGAGGTCGTCGAGCATGGATGGGCGCAGATCCGCCGTAATGCGCCTGGATTCGTCAATTGCGTGCTGGATCATGCCAACGGCGGCCAGGAGCGAATCGGGATTGAACTCGGGCCCCCTGGCGAGTTCCAGGGCATTTTCCACGCTGAACTTAATGCCGCTCAGCAGCGACCCGATACTGTCGTGCAGTTCGCCCGCGACCCGCTTCCGCTCGTTTTCCTGTGCGGCGATGAGCTGGGAGGAAAGCAGGCGCATCCGGCTCTCCGATTCCTTGAGCCCCTCCTCCGCCGCCTTGCGCTCCGAAATGTCCTCGATGATGCCAATCCCGCCCGTGATGGCGCCATCCGGAGACAGGACCGGGCCGTAATCCGCCTTCAGATTGGTGATCTTTCCGCCCGTCACCGAGAGATAGCTCCCCTCGTAGCAGGCATAGCAGCCGGAGAGGCAGGCCTTTACCGCAGCCTTCATCTTCTTGTTTTTCACGGACGAAAGGAGGTTAAAACCGACGAACTTTTCCCTCGATGACCCCCATATCTCGATGATCTTGTCGTTGCAGGCCGTTACGGTCCCATCGCCGTTGAAGTGGAAGATGCCGAGAGGGGTGTGCTGAAAAATCAGCCGATATTTTTCCTCCGATTCCTTGAGCCTGCACTCTGTATCCCTGAGCGTGGAAATATCGGTCATGGTGCCGATCGTGCCCCGAAAAACCCAGTTTTTATCAAATATGGGAGAGCCGGAAACGATCACGGGTATTTCCTCTCCCGAACTGCTCATCATCCCGGCCTCGTAGGTCGAAGCCTTGCCTTCCTTCCTTCCGGCGATCTCCCTCTCGAACACTTCCCTCCAACGCGGGCTGTAGAGTTCGGCCTTCCTGCGGCCGATCAACCGCTCCCTGGAAAAGTCGAGGATCCGGCACAGCTTGTCGTTTGCGTACGTAATGATTCCCCGCTCGTCCTGGACGCTCACCCCCTCGTTCATCGTGTCGAGGAGCATCCGGAACCGGCTTTCGCTCTTACGGAGCGCCTCCTCCATCTGTTTGCGCCCGGTAATGTCGTTTCCGACACACAGGATTTCCCGGACCTTGCCGCTCTCGTCGCACAGGGCCTTGTTGGTCCAGGCCACCCAGACCCGTTCTCCGTCGCGGCGCATGTTTTCATTCTCGTTGCTGCCGAATTTTTCCGGGTCCCTTTCCAGCTCCTTCATCATGTTGGACATGTTGCGGCCGTATGAGTCGATTGACGGAACGATCGTCCCCACGACATTGCGGCCGAGTATCTCTTCCTCCGTGTAGCCGAAAAACTTTTCCGCAAATTCGTTAAAGAAAGTTATATTCCCCCGGCCATCCAGTCTGATAATAATGCTGTTCGCGTTCTCGACTAGTTCACGGTATTTTTCTTCACTCCGGCGCAGCGCCTCCTCGGCTTTCTTGCGCTCCGTTATGTCGCGGATGGATTCCACCGCCCCGACGATATTGCCTTCGGAATCGTAGAGGGGAGAGGCTTTCCCCCACAGAAAAGCCCCCTTCCCGCCGAAGAGGATGGCGCTGAAGGTCTCCGCATAACAGGTATCGCCTTCTCTGTGCACGAAGTCGTAGTGTGGCTCGATCCCACCGGCCGAGCCCATCGCGTAGTCGATCACTATCGGCCTCGCCACGCCATAGAAAGGAACGGAATATGCGTAGTCGCCTTTTCCGAGAATATCGGACTTGGGGACCCCGGTCATTTCCTCGATTGCCTTGTTCCAGGCTATGACCCGTCCCTCCCGGTCTATGACCAGGGTGGCGTCGGGCAGGAATTCGATGATATCGATAAGCTGGCTGTGTGAAATACCGGGACTGTCGGAGTGACGGGCGGATTTGGCGGACCGGCGGCCTCGGGGGTTCCCCGCCAGCCGGTGAGCGAGGTCATTGCGGCTCTCTTTCCGATCTCCCACTGCAACAACCTCCGAAGGACCGCGAGCGAGACAGTAAACCGAGAAAGCAAGCGAACAAGAGCGGGGGGTAATTGTGTCTTATAGCACAAACTCTTCGTCTTTGGAATTCATTTGCCCGGATTTTCAAAGATTCTGGACAGAAGAGGCTTTTTCGCTTAATAATCGCCATGAAATGTTATCCCCCGCCGAGGGGCAGCGACCTGGAATGTATGAGCGCGCTTTAACCCTGTTTTTCACGAAATTGCCTGGAGTCGATTCATGAACCCGGCCCATCGCTCCGTTTTGCCCCATACCAGTGAGCTGACCAAGGCGCTATTGGAGCGGATGGTCCTGCCGGCCCTGATGGTCGTGTCTATTTTTCTCTTCGGGACGGTCGGGTTCCTCATCGTGGGCGATGGAAAGTGGGGCCTTTTCGACTGCGCCTACATGACAAGCATCACCCTGACCACGGTCGGGTATGGAGAGATGCTCGACAACATGGGCAGGAACGGCCGCCTTTTTTGCATGGTCCTGATGTGGACCGGAATGGGGGTCACCCTGTACTCTGTGTCCGCGATCACCGGGTTCGTGGTGGAACAGAACTTGTCGCGATTACTGAGGGAGCGGAAGATGGAAAAGCGTATCGCCGCGCTTAAGAACCATTACATCGTGTGCGGCGCCGGCAAGACCGGCTTCAATGTTTCGAAGGAACTGGTCACATCGGGACGGCCGTGCGTGATCATCGAACTCAAGCCCGAGCGCATCGAGTGGATGCGCAAGCAGTTCGAGGGCATATGCTTCATCCAGGGAGACGCAACCGAGGAAGACGTGCTCAAGCGAGCGGGAATCGAGCGCGCGGCGGGTGTGCTGGCCGTGCTCGGCGAAGACAGCTACAATCTTTTGATTACCGTGCAGACCCGATACACCAACCCGGACATAAAGATCGTCGCCCGCTGCCACGAAAACAACCTGGCCGATAAATTCTACAGGGCCGGCGCCAATTATGTGGTGAATCCGGCATTTATCGGCGGGATTCGCATGGCGAGCGAGATGGTGCGCCCCAACGTGGTCTCTTTTCTGGACCGGATGCTCAGGGGCAAAGACAAATCGGTGCGCGTCGAGGAGGTCACGGTGTGCGAGACCTCGCCCTGGGTCGGACATTCGTTGCGCGAACTGTGCATACACGACAAGACGGGGCTCATCCCGATTTCGATCAAACATCCCGAAGATGACGATTTCAAGTACAATCCGTCGTCAGACGAGGTGCTCAAACCCGGCACCGTGGTGATCGTCATCGGAAACCCCGAACAGGTCTCGAAGCTTGACAAATTCTGTTCCCCGAGGGAGTCCATACTGGAAGAAATTATCGATAAGATCACGGAGGACTAACCTTAATACCGTAATACCGTTTACTCAGGGATGTGGAAAATATTATTAGGACCGGTTAGGGCAGATTGTTATGTGGCACTACGGAAGTATTCCTCGTTCCCATGCTCCCGGGTTTGTTGCCGGAATAAGGACTGGTTGAAAAAGCTCTCGATTCCGGCAGTCCGGGCGGGGATCAACCCCGCCCCTACGGTTGAACGCTGGCGTCAGGTTGTGTTGAAACCCGTAGGGGCGGGGTTGATC